>NZ_JBVJMF010000003.1:0-23581 GCF_055584345.1 Streptomyces sp. NPDC104106 | reverse complement strand
GACAGGACAGGCGAGCCGCCGCACCGTGGCGGGCGGGGTCCGGCCGGTGTCGATCGCGTCGAGCAGCAGCCGGGCCGCCGCCTCGCCCATCGCCCGGTGCGGCAGCGCGACCGTGGTCAGCGCCGGGGTGAGGAAGGCGGCCATGTGTTCCTGGTCGTCGTAGCCGACCACCGACAACGCCTCGGGTACGGCGATGCCGAGCCGGGTGGCGGCGTGCAGTACGCCTGCCGCGACCCGGTCGTTGTAGCAGAAGATCCCGGTCGGCCGGCGGTGCGGGAGGGCGCCGTCGAGGACGCGGATCGCGCCCTCGTACCCGCCGCTGATCTCGCCGCCGGTGCGCACGATCCACTCCTTGGGCACCGTGATCCCGTCGGCGCGCAGCGCGTCCCGGAAGCCGCGCAGCCGTTCCACCGAGGCGATGTCGTCCTGCCCGCCGACGAGGGCGACCCTGCGGTGCCCGGCCTCCAGCAGCAGCCGTGCGGCCGTACGGCCGCCGGCCCGCTCGGCCGGGACGACGGCGGGCAGCGAGTCGTCCTCGGGCAGGCAGTTGGCGAGCACGGAGTGGGTGCGGTGCAGGCCCTCGGGGACCCGGACCCGGCGCAGGGACATGGCCGCGTAGATGATGCCGTCGACCCGCCGGTCGAGGAGTTCGGCGACGGCCGCGTCCTCCTTGGCCGGGTCGCCCCCGGAGTCCACGGTGACCACGAGATGGTCGCTGCCCCAGGCGGTCTCCATGGCGCCGCGCAGCAGCCGGCCGGCGAACGGGGAGGACGCGATCTCGTCGGTGACCAGTCCGATCACGGCCGTACGGCGGCGGCGCAGACCGCGCGCGACGGGGTCGGGCCGGTAGCCGAGCCGGGTGGCGGCCTGCCGGATGCGTTCCTGGGTGGCGGGCGACAGATTGCCCTCGGCGCGGCCGTTGAAGACGAAGGAGACCGCGGTGTGCGAGACACCGGCGAGCCGGGCGACGTCCCGTGAGGTGGGACGCCCGCCGCCCGCGCCGCCGTCGCGCTCCACGCCTGCGCCCATGCCGTCCGCCGCCCTCTTCCCACCCGTGCGGTCGATCACCGTGCCGGTTGATCACCACTCACCCTATCGGTCCCCCTGTCCCTGGTCCTCGACGCGCTCCGGGGTGGCCTCGCCCGCGGGCGCGCTGAGGCTGCCGAGGATGTCGAGGAGTTCCGCGCTGCGGCTGCCGGGCGCCGCGTGGAAGACGACGAGGACGAGCCCGTCGGTGCCGTCCACGGTCATCTTCGTGGAGTGCAGGTCGAGGTCCCCGACCTGCGGATGGGCGAGATGGCTGGGGCGGCCGCTGCGGGGCCGTACCTCGTGCCGGGCCCACAGGGTGCGGAAGCGTTCGCTGTGCAGGGACAGCTCGCCGACCAGGTCGCGCAGCCGGAGGTCGTCGGGGTCCACGCCGGCCTCGGAGCGCAGCACGGCCACGCCTTCCTCGGTGAGGTCCTCCCAGTCCCGGCGCAGCTCGCGCTCGGCGGGGTCGAGGAAGACGGCCCGCAGGATGTTGACACCGGGCCGGTAGTTCGGGGTGAGGGCGGTGGCGAGGGCGTTGGCGGCCAGGCAGTCGGTGTAGCGGTTCTGCACGTAGGCCGGGTGGTGCGACCAGCTGTCGATGAGCTGCAGCAGGCTCGGCGGGAGCCGGCGTACGGGGCGCCCGGACCGTACCGCCACGGCGGGCCGGTCCTGGGCGAGGGAGCCGAGGTGGGCCGTGGCGGCGGCGTCCAGCCGCAGCACGCGCGCGAGGGCCTCCAGGACCTGGACGGACGGATTGCGGTCGCGGCCCTGCTCCAGCCGCAGGTAGTAGTCGGAGCTGATGCCGGCGAGCATCGCGACCTCCTCACGGCGCAGCCCCGGCACCCGGCGCAGACCGCCGCCGGGCAGGCCCACGTCCTCGGGCCGCACCAGCGCCCGGCGGGCGCGCAGGAACTCGCCGAGCGCGTTGGATCCGTCCATGGCACCCACCGTACGGCCCTGCGCAGGGCGGTGGCTGGCCCTGTCACTCCCAGGATCGCGGGGGCACTGCCATGGCGGCGGGCACCGGCGCAGGGTGGAGGAGCGAGGCCGCCCGGAAGAGCGGCGGCCCGGAGATCTCCGCGAGGTACGACATGACTGCACAGCTCGGCGGCACCCTCACCCCGGCCGACGGCCTGACCCTCACCCGCGTCGGGTACGGCGCCATGCAACTGGCCGGGCCGCATGTCTTCGGCCCGCCGAAGGACCGAGACCGGGCGGTGGCGGTGCTCCGCGCGGTGGTGGAGGCGGGGATCACGCACATCGACACCGCCGACTTCTACGGGCCGGTGGTCGTCAACGAGCTGATCCGCGAGGCCCTGCATCCCTACCCCGAGGGTCTGCACCTGGTCACCAAGGTCGGCGCCCGCCGGGGCGCTGACGGCAGCTGGGTGTTGTCGAGGCACCCCGAGGACCTGAAGGCGCAGGTGTACGACAACCTGCGCAGCCTCGGTGCGGAGGTGCTGGACGTCGTCAATCTGCGGGTGGGCGATGTGGACTCCCCGAACGACGAGTCGCTGGCCGAGCAGTTCGGCGCGCTGGCCGAGCTGCGGGAGCGGGGGCTGATCCGGCACCTGGGGCTGAGCACGGTGACCGCCGCGCAGCTGGACGAGGCCCGGGCGATCGCGCCCGTCGTCACCGTGCAGAACCTGTACAACCTGGCCGACCGGCGGGACGACGCGCTGGTGGAACGGACGGCGGCCGAGGGCATCGTGTTCGTGCCGTACTTCCCGCTCGGCGGGTTCACACCGCTGCAGTCCGAGACGACGGCGAAGGTCGCCGCGCGGCTCGGGGCGTCGCCGCAGCAGGTGGCGCTGGCCTGGCTGTTGCGCCGCTCCCCCAACATCGCCCTGATCCCGGGCACCTCGTCCCCGGAGCATCTGCGGGAGAACATCGCCGCCGCGGGCCTGGAGCTGCCGGCGGACGCGGTGGCCGAACTGGACGGCATCGGGGGCTGAGGGGCCCGGTTCCCGGGTACTCGGGGCCGCGGAACGCGGACCGGTGGGGACCGCACCGGCCGAACCGCAGGGAAGGAGCCGGACGTGGTGGCGGAGGACCGGCTGCGGACGTACCGCGGCAAGCGCGACTTCGAGCGGACCCGGGAGCCGGCGGGCCGCCGGGAGCCGGGCCCGGCGGCGGCCGACGAGCCCCGCTTCGTGGTGCAGATCCACGACGCCCGGCGGATGCACTTCGACTTCCGGCTGCAGGTCGACGACGTCCTGAAGTCGTGGGCGATCCCGAAGGGCCCGTCCACCGATCCCGGGGACAAGCGGATGGCCGTACCGACCGAGGACCACCCGCTGGAGTACGAGTACTTCGAGGGGGTGATCCCGAAGGGCGACTACGGCGGCGGCACGGTGATCGTGTGGGACCAGGGGACCTACGAGCCGCTGAGCCACGACCGCCGGGGCCGTCCGGTGGAGTTCGCGCGGTCCCTGGAGCACGGGCACGCCACGTTCCGGCTGCACGGGAGCAAGCTGCGCGGCGAGTACGCGCTGACCCGCTTCCGCGGGAGCGAGGACGGGGAAGAGGCGTGGCTGCTGGTACGCAAGGGCCGGGCACGGCCGGCGGGCCACGGCACCCCCGACCCGCGCCGGGCCCGCTCCGCCCGCACCGGGCGCACCCTGGCCCAGGTGGCGCGCGAGGAGGAGTGAGCAGGCGGCGGGCGTGGCGCCCCCGCCGGGGTCGAGGACGTGTGCCGGGGGTCGTCCTTCGGCTGCGCCGCCGTGACACGCGCGGCCCCGCGACCGACGGCCACCACGGCCGCGCGGTGGCCCGTACGGCCCACCGGCTCGGGCAGCGCGCCTTCGACGTGCGTGGAGCCTCGGTCCGCGGTCTGCGTCCTCGCCGGGCCGAGCCGCGGCGAACCCGTCGGTGTCGCGGCGGGCGACCTCGGCATGCCCGGGCTGAACTGCGGCACGCCGTCCACGCCGTCTGTTCTCGCCTGCCCGGCCGGCGCGAGGGACTGCACGCGGCGGTCGCCGTCAGCGACGCCGGCAGCGCCGCGGGCGTCGGTGGTCGTCCTGCTGACCGGCGAGGGGGCGCGCTGGGTCCCTGCACCGGTACCGCCTCCGGCCGCGGTGATCAGGGTGGAGGGTCGGGCAGGGCCTGTTCGGCCCAGATGGTCTTGCCGCGGCCGGTCTGCCGGCTGCCCCAGCGCTGGGTGAGCTGGGCGACCAGGAGCAGTCCGCGGCCGCCCTCGTCGTAGGCGTGGGCCCGGCGCAGATGCGGGGAGGTGGAACTTGCGTCGGAGACCTCGCAGATGAGCGCGCGGTCGCGGATCAGGCGGAGCTGGATGGGGGGTTCGCCGTAGCGGATGGCGTTGGTGACGAGTTCGCTGACGACGAGTTCGGTGACGAAGGCGGCCTCCTGAAGCCCCCAGGCGGTGAGCTGGTCACCGGCCGCCTGCCGGAAGGCGGCGACCTCGGCGGGGTCGGGCGGCACGTCCCAGGTGGCGACCCGGTCGGCGCCGAGGGCGCGGGTGCGGACGAGGAGCAGGGCGACGTCGTCGCCGGGCTGCTCGGGCAGGAGGGCCTTCAGGACGCTGTCGCACAGGGCGTCGAGCGAGCCGACGGGCGCGGTCAGCGCCCGGCACAGGATGTCGGTGGCGCCGTCGAGGTCGCGGTCGCGGTTCTCCAGCAGACCGTCGGTGTAGAACGCCACGACGGAGCCCTCGGGCAGGTCCAGTTCTGTCGCCTCGAACGGCAGCCCGCCCACGCCGAGCGGTGGTCCGGCGGTCATGGGGACGATCTCGGCGCTGCCGCCGGGCAGGACGACGGCCGGGGCCGGGTGGCCGGCGGCGGCCAGGCCGAGCCGCCGTGAGACGGGGTCGTAGACGGCGTACAGGCAGGTGGCGCCGAGTTCGGCGACCTCTTCGCGGCTGTCCTCGGCGGCCAGGTGGACGACCAGGTCGTCGAGGTGGGTGAGCAGTTCGTCCGGCGGCAGGTCGACGTCGGCGAGGGTGCGTACGGCCGTGCGCAGCCGGCCCATGGTGGCCGAGGACTGGATGCCGTGTCCCACCACGTCGCCGACGACCAGTGCGACCCGGCCCCCGGAGAGCGGGATCACGTCGAACCAGTCGCCGCCGATGCCGGCCAGGGAGCCGCAGGGCAGATACCGGTGGGCCACCTCGAGCGCGGCCTGGCCGGGCAGTCCGCGAGGCAGCAGGCTGTGCTGGAGGGCGAGGGCGGTGGAGCGTTCCCGGGCGAAGCGGCGGGCGTTGTCGATGCAGACGGCGGCACGGCTGCCGAGTTCCTCGGCGAAGACCGCGTCGTCGGGGCCGTAGGCGTCGGGGTGGGCGATGCGGACGCAGACCGCGACACCGAGGATGGTGCCGCGGGCCCGCAGCGGCACCGCGATCACGGAGTGGGCGCCCTCCCGGTAGGGGCGGCCCTGCGGCGAGCGCGCGTTGCGCTCGGCGAGCCACAGGGCGAACTCCGGCTCGTCCGCCTGGCTGAGCACCGCGCGGCCCTCGCGCAGGGCGCGGACGGGCGGCGAGTCCGGTGCGTACACGTCGGTGTCGCCGATGCGGACGGCCGCCGCGGGGTTGCCCTCGCGGCCGGAGCCGTGGGCGACCCGGTGCAGCACGACGTCCCCCTCGGGGATCATGGGCGGTTCGTCCGCGCCGAGCACCCAGTCGAGCAGGTCGACGCTGGCGAAGTCGGCGTACTGCGGGACGAGGAGTTCGATCAGTTCCTCGGCGGTGCGCACCACGTCCAGGGTGGTGCCGATGCCGGTCGCCGCCTCGTTGAGCAGGGCGAGCCGGCGCCGGGCCCAGTACTGCGCGCTGTTGTCGAAGGCGGCGAGGGCCACGCCGGCCAGCTCGCCGCCGCGGTCGCGCAGCGGCCACATCTCGATGGACCAGGCGTGCTCCCGCCCCATGGCGGGGGTGCCGGTGAAGCTCTCGTAGCGCACCGCCTCGCCGGTCTCGGCGACGTGGCGCAGATGCGCGAGGAAGCCCCGGTGCGGTTCCGCGTCGTCGATGCTCTGGGGGAAGTGCCGGCCGATCAGCTCCTCCTCGGACACGCCCATCACCCGGGCGGCGACGTCGTTGACGCGCAGATAGCGCTGCTGGAGGTCGAAGACGGACATGGACAGGGACGCCTGCTGGAAGGCCTGGGCGGCCAGTGCGGTGGCGGGGTCGACGGGCGGGTCGGCGGTCACGACGTATCCCTCGGCCCGGCCGTCCGGGCCGAGCACCGGGCACGCGGTGACGTCCAGCTCCACGCGGTGCCCGTCGCGGTGCCGCACGGCGACGGTGCCGGTCCGGGCGGCGAGGGGGTCGGCCCCGGGGAAGTCCGCGGGGAGGTGCCCGGCGAGCAGCGCGGCCGCGGGCCGGCCCACGACGTCCCGGGCCGGGTGCCCCGTGAGCAGCCGCGCGCCCTCGGTCCAGCCCGTCACCGTGCCGAGGGCGTCGATCACCGCCACGGCGGCGCCATGCTTCATACGCCCCAGGATGAGGCGATCGTTCCGGTCCATCAAGCGCGGGACGTGCGCGGGCCGGCCCGGCGGGTGCGCGCCGGGCCGGCGCCCGTCAGCCCTGGTGGGCGCGCAGGGCGGCGAGGGCCCGGTCGGCGTGCGTGTTCATGCGCAGCTCGCTGCGGACGACCTCCAGCACTGTGCGGTCCTGGGCGATGACGTAGGTGACGCGTTTGGTGGGGGCGAGGGAGAAACCTCGCTTGACGCCGAACCGCTCGCGCACCGTGCCGTCGGCGTCGGAGAGCAGCGGCATGCCGAGGCCGTGCGCGCCCGAGAACTCCTGCTGTTTGTCGACCGTGTCGCCGCTGATACCGACGGGGCGGGCACCGACGGCGGCGAACTCGGCGGAGAGGTCGCGGAAGTGGCAGGCCTCGGCGGTACAGCCGGGGGTCATGGCGGCGGGGTAGAAGAAGAGGACGACCGGCCCGTCCGCCAGCAGTTCGGTGAGCCGGCGCGGGGTGCCGGTCTCGTCGGGCAGTGTGAAGTCCTCCACCTGGCTGCCGATCTCGATGCGTTCCGCCACGACCGTTCCTCCTCGTCCGGGGCAGCGCCGCGCGCCACCGCGCCGACGGCACTGTGGGTACCCGCCGGTCTGCCGCCGGATATTACTGGACGGTAGAGCCCGGGGCGGATCGCCTCCGGCGATCCCCAGGGGGCTCACCGGTCCCGCGGGTGCCTCACGAACCCATAGAGGCGTCGCCATGTCCCCCGGGCCCTCGCCAGTTTCCCGTTAGCCGATCCCCGCCGGGTCTCGCTGTCCCCAGCCGGGCCTCGCCGGTCGGCGCCGATCTCGCCGACCCATGCTGATCCTGCCGGCCCGCGCCGCCGCCCGCCGTACCCGCCGGCCCGCGCCGATCCCGCCGACCCTGCCGGCCCTGCTGGCCCGCAGCCCCTCAGCCACTCCCGGCCGGCCCCCACCAGACTCGTCACTTCCGACGCCCCGCACCGCCCGCCGCCTCCGGCCCGCGCCCATCCCGCCGGCCCTGCTGGCCCGCAGCCCCTCAGCCACTCCCGGCCGGCCCCCACCAGCTCGTCATTCGGCCGGTCCGCACCGACCTCACCACTCCCCCCCCACCCCGCCGGGACCGCGCCGTTCGCGCCTGGCCCCTGGTGCAGGTGGCTGTCAGCTCCTCGCGGGTGGGGTGTCGCCGGTCTCCCGGCCGGAGTCCTCCTCGATCGTGTAGGCGAGGAAGTCGTCGACCATGCGAGGGAAGAGCGTGGCCATCTGTCGCAGGTCCTCGGGCCGCCAGGCGTCGAGGGCGAGCTGCATTCTCCGGGCACCGGCCTCTCGGATCCGGCCCACGGCCTCGCGGCCGGCGTCGGTGAGCTGATGCGCTGGGCCCGGCGGTCGTCGGGGTCCGGGACGCGGCTGACGTAGCCGGTCTGCTGCAGCTGCTGCACGGTCCGCGTGACGTGCGAGGCCTCCACGGCCAGGCGCTGCGCCAGCTCCCCCGGCCGCAGCGGCCCGGAGTCGGCGATCTGCCGCAGCAGCGCCACCGCGGCGCGGTCCGGCGGCACCCCGGCCAGCGCCATCAGCCGCTCGTGCTGCCGGGACCGCGTGCCGAGGTAGGTGACGCGCGTCAGAGCGCGCTCGATCTCGACGGCCTCCGGAGAGGCAACGGGCAGGTCGGACAGCGGTTCCGTGGGCATACCCGCCATCTGGTTGCGTAGGTCAAGTGACTTCCGTCGGCCCGGACGACGGCCACCGTCTCCGGCGCGCGCGTGTCGTACCGGCCGCCCGTCGGCGGCCCCGTGCTGCAATCGGCAGGATCACGCCCCCGCCGAATCTTCGATGCACCCTGGAGGAACCCATGGCCTTCGCCGTCGTCGCCCAGTACCAGTGCGCCCCCGCCGACGCGGACACCGTCCGCGACGCGCTCCGCACGATGCGCGCACTGGTCCGCGCCGAGCCCGCGAACCTCGCCTACGAGGCGCACGAGGTGGTGGACCAGCCCGGTGCGTTCGTGCTGTACGAGCAGTACACCGACCGCGACGGTTTCGAGGCGCACAAGGAGACGGCCCACTTCGCCGAGCTGATCCGGGGCACCGTGTTCCCGCTGCTGAAGGAGCGGACCATCACCTTCACCGAGACCGTCTGACCCACTCCCCTCGGAGACGGCCGGGACGGGCCCCGCCGCCCCCGCTCCGGCCCGGCCGGACCGCCCGCGGTACCGGGGCCCGTCCCGGGGGACGTCCCGAGCGTCCCCAGGGACGCCGGGACGGCATTCCGACGGCCCGTCGCGGAAACGCTGGCTGTCGTGATCACTGCTCGTGGTCACGAGAACGACAGCCGGAGGTTGCCATGATCCGACGGACCCTCAACAGCGGTCTGCTGGCCACGGTCGCGGTCCTCGCGTTCCTGCCCACGGCGGCCGGGGCCGCACCCGCGAGCGCCGCCACCCTGCAGCCGGCGGTGCCCGGCGCCGTCAGCCAGTACAGCGCCCACCCCGCCCTCAGCACCCACCACGCCCTCAGCACCCACCACGCCCGGTACCGCACCCACCACCGCCGGCACTGCACGTACCGCCTCCACGGCCGCCACCTGCGCCGGGTGTGCCTGGGCGACCGGTTCCACGACCGCACCGGCCCGTACCGGGTGTGGTACCGGGCCGACGGCCGGGTCACCACCGGTCACGCACGGCTCAACGTCCGCTCCGGGCCGGGTACGGGCTACCGGGTGGTCGGGCACCGGCGGGCGGGCGGGGCGCTCCACCTCACCTGCAGGACGCGCGGCTCATCGGTCGCCGGGAACCGCACCTGGTACCGGCTCGCGCACCACAGGGGCTACGTGACGGCCCGCTACGTCCGCGCCGACCGCGCCCTGCCCTGGTGCTGACGGCCCACCGCCGCAGCACCGCCCAGCCGCCGAAGGCCCGTTCGACGACCCTCGAACGGGCCTTCGACGCGCCTGGCTCACCTTCCTCATACGTCACCGTGTGTTGCGTACGCCGCGGTCCCGGGAAGCCATCCCGGCAACAGGGGCGAAAACGCCCATAGTGGAAAGGGAGTCGAGGACGCACGATGCGGCACCCCCAGGCATCGACAGCATCGACATCGCCCACACCGGACGAGCCACTGCTGGCCGGACTGCGCGAGCTGAAGGACCGTACCGGCCTGAGTCTGGCGGCGCTGGCGGCACGCACCCCGTACAGCAAGTCCGCGTGGCACCGCTATCTGTCCGGCGTCACCCCGCCGCCCCGGCCCGCCGTGGAGGCCCTGTGCCGGCTCGCCGGCGCCGATCCCCACAAGGTGCTGGCCGAATGGGATGCGGCCGGCGCGGCGGGGGCGGCCTCCTCCGCCGCGGACCGCCCGGAGGCGGGCGAGGGCGAGGGGTCCGGCCCGCGGCGGCGGCCGGGCGGGTTCCGCACGCGGCTCCGCCGCCGCTCATGGCTCCCGCGCAGGCTCCCGCTGTCCGCGCTCGCCCTGTTCGGCGCGGCCGCGGCGGCGGCAGCCGCCGTCACCCTGACCGCGCGGCCGGGAGCGGCGCCCGCCGTGCAGAACCTGCCCACACCGAACCTTCCTGCGGTGCCACGCTGTCACGGCCGTTCGTGCCAGGGCGAGTTGCCCGACGCGTCCGTCTGCGCCCGGGACGCGCGGACCGCGAGCACGGTCACCGATGCCGCCTATACGGTCCGGCTGCGCTGGTCGGAGGCCTGCGGCACCGCCTGGTCCCAGGTCCGGCTGCGGTCGGCCGGGGCCCGCGAGGTGTCGGTGCGACAGGGCCAGGACGTACTGTCGGCCAGCTATCCGGCGGACGACTCCGCCGGCGACAGCAGCCCGATGCTGTCGGTGTCCTCGCCCCGGGGCGTGGAGGCGTGCGCCGAGGTGAGCGGGGAACTGGCGTGTACAGGACGGGACGTGACACCGGCCGACCTCGGCTGACCGGGGCCGGACGCGGCACCCGCCCACCGGGGCCCCCACCGCGTGCGGGGGCACAGCAGGTGAGAGGTGGGCTGGTCAGCCGGCCGTGACGAGCCGCTGTCCGCCCATGCCGAGCGGCGTGTGCATGTCGGGCAGGAAGACACCGCCCGTGCTCGGCGCGAACCGGATCGCGGACTCGCGCGGGCGCCGAAGCCGTCGCAGAAGCGGCCGGCGATCAGCATGCCGACGATGCCGGCGTGGTTGAACGGCACCACGAAGGTCAGGGCGGAGCCGAGGGTGGGCTGCCAGGGGGCGACGCCGTGGACGAGGAGGAGCGGGTCCGGAGCCCTTCACCGGCGCGGAACAGGGCGCGCAGGGCGCCCCGGCGGTCGGGCGGGGCCGTGGGGGCGGTACCGGCGGGGACCTCGACCGCGTAGCGGGCGGCCGGCGCACCGGCCCCGTCGGCACGCCCCTGGGCGACCAGGAGGCTCAGCGACTCGGACAGGGCCGTGGCGAGCACGGGGACGAGGGGCGACGTAGGCGGAGAGGACGCCGCCGGCGTGCGGCGCCGTCATCAGGGCGCCGATGGTCAGCGCGGCCCGGCCGCCCCGGGCGTGGCCGGATCCCACAGGCCGTTGGGGCCGAGGCCGACGACCGCGGCCGCCGCGCACAGTCCTTCGACGAGTGCCTGTCGTACGTGAATCCAGCCGAAGAAGACTCCGCGGGGCGGCTCAGGCCGTGCGGTACAGCTCGGTGAGCAGTTCCACGACGGCCTGGCGGGCCGGGTGCGGCTCGTCGCGCCACCAGGCGAGGCGTACGGCGACGGGCTCGGCGTCGCGCACCGGCCGGTACACGATGCCGGGCCGCGGGTACTGGTTGGCGGTCGACTCCGCGGTCACGCCGATGCCGCGTCCGGCGGCGATCTCGGTCAGCCAGTCGTCGACGTCGTGGATCTCCCACACGGCCGGGCGGGCGCCGGCCGGCCAGAGGTCGACGGTGGCCGTGCCGGTACGGCGGTCCACGAGCAGGGTGCGGTCGGTCAGTTCGGCGAGCCGGACCGCGCGCCGCCGGGCGAGCCGGTCGTCGGCCGCGAGCGCGCACAGCCGGCGCTCCAGACCGACGATCGCGGTGTCGAAGCGCCGGTCGTCCAGCGGCCGGCGGACCACGGCGAGGTCGCAGGCGCCCTCGGCGAGCCCGGCGGAGGGCGAGTTGACCCGCACCAGGTGCAGGTCGATGTCCCCGTGCGCCGCGCGCCAGCGCCTCTGGAAGGCCACGGTGTGCCGCCCCACCGCCGACCAGGCGTAGCCGACCCGCAGCCGGGTGTGCCCCGAGGCAGCCTCCCGCACCAGATCGGAGACGTCCGCGAGCACCCGGCGGGCCCGCTCCAGCACGCGCAGCCCGGTCGCGGTCGGCGTCACCTCACGGGAGGTGCGGCGCAGCAGCCGTACCCCGAGGGCCCGTTCGAGGGAGGCGAGGGTGCGGGAGACCGCGGCCTGCGAGACGCCGAGCGCGATCGCCGCGTCCGTGAAGCTGCCCTCGTCGACGATCGCCACGAGGCAGCGCAGCTGGCGCAGCTCGATGTCCTGCATACGCACAGCGTATAGATGGTCCGGCGCATGCATTTTGTGCAAGTACCCCGGTGACACACGATCCGGGTATGCGACGTGCTCTCCGACGCCCGGCCGTGGCCGCTCCCACGGCCCTTCCCCCCTCCACTCCCTCCTCCGCGGCCCCGACCCGGCGGGCGGCCGGTGTGGCCGCCATGTTCGGCAGCGGGCTGTCCAACCAGACCGGCGCCGCCGTCGGCGCCCTGGCCTTCCCGGTGCTCGGTCCGCTCGGTGTGGTCGCGGTGCGCCAGTACGTGGCCGCGCTCGTCCTGCTCTCCGTCGCCCGGCCCCGGCTGCGTGCCTTCACCCGGCGGCAGTGGTGGCCGGTGCTGCTCCTGGCCCTGGTGTTCGGCACGATGAACCTGAGCCTGTACACGGCCGTGGACCGGATCGGCCTGGGGCTCGCCGTGACCCTGGAGTTCCTCGGGCCGCTGGCGGTCGCGCTGGCCGCCGCACGGCGCCGGCTGGACGCCGGGTGCGCGGTGGCGGCGGCGGCCGGGGTGGTCGTCCTGATGCGTCCGCGCCCTTCCGCGGACTACGCGGGGATGGCCCTCGGCCTCGTCGCCGCGTGCTGCTGGGCGTCGTACATCCTGCTCAACCGTGTCGTCGGCCGGCGCGTACCCGGCGCGCAGGGCGCCGCCGCGGCCGCCACGGTCTCCGCGCTGGTCTTCCTGCCGGCCGGCGTCGTCGTCGCCCTGCGCCATCCGCCGACCGCCGGGGCCGTGCTGTGCGCGGTGACGGCCGGCGTGCTGTCGTCGGCCGTGCCGTACCTGGCCGACCTGCTGACCCTGCGCCATGTGCCCGCCCAGACCTTCGGCCTGTTCATGAGCGTCAACCCGGTCCTGGCGGCCCTGGTCGGCTGGGTCGTCCTCGGCCAGGGCCTGGGCGCGGCGGAGTGGGCGGGCATCGGGGCGGTGGTGGCGGCGAACGCGGTGAGCATCGCCACGCGGGGATGAGAGCCGTCGGGCGAGCGCCCGCGCGGGCGGTGCGGCTAGCCCACCGTGTCCCGCCACGCGGCCCCCGCCGCGATCGACTGGCGCCACGGACGGATGGCCTGTCGCTGGTGCTCCCGCAACTGCTGCAGCTGCCGACCCGGACGGGGTACGGGCTCGGCAGGTCGATGCTGACCGCGGGCCTGGTGATGGCTCCGCAGGGGCTGGTGACGATGGCCTTCGCACCGGTGTCCGCCGCCGTCACGAGGCCAAGGGTCCGAAGGTCACGCTCATGATCGGCGCCGGGATCGTCGCGGCCGGCTACGGCCTCAACATCCTCCTCATGTCGCAGGTCTGGCATCTGATCCTGGTCTCCTGCGTCATCGGCTCGGGCGTCGGCTTCGCCTACGGCGCCATGCCGGCGCTGATCATGGGCGCGGTCCCGGCCTCGGAGACGGCCGCCGCGAACAGCCTCAACACGCTGATGCGGTCCATCGGCACCTCGGTGGCCAGCGCGGGCGCCGGCGTGATGCTGGCGCAGATGACGATCAGCCTCGGCGGGCACGCGCTGCCGTCCGAGAACGGCTTCAAGGTCGTCATGGCGATCGGCGCGGGCGCGGCCGTCCTCGCCCTCCTCCTCGCCTCCTTCCTCCCCCGCCACCACCCCACCACCCCGGCGTCGGCCCCGGCCCCGCGTCCTGCGGAACCCTCGGCCGAGACGGTGGCGTGAGCGGGGGCCCGTTCAGGGGAACCGGCGGGTGAGGGGGCGTGCGGCCGGTGCGAGCGGTCGAGACCTTCAGCCGTGACCGCCGTAGCCCTGCCCCTCGTCGCGCCGATGCTCGCCACGCCCGGCCGGCTGCCGCCCGCCGCCCAGGACGCGCGCTGGGCGTACGAGACCAAGCAGGACGGGCAGCGGGCGATGGTGTACCTGCCGGGCGACGGCACGGTGCGGCTGCGCGCCCGCTCGGGCGAGGACATCACGGCGGCCTATCCCGAACTCCGGCCGCTCGGCGGCGCCCTGGGCTCCACCCCCGCCGTGCTGGACGGCGAGGTGCTGGCCGTGGACGAGCACGGCCGGGCCGACTTCCAGCTGCTGCAGAGCCGGATGGGGCTCGCCCACGCTCCCGCGCGGGCGGCGCGCCGGGCCGCCGAGGTACCCGTCCACCTGGTCCTCTTCGACGTGCCCTACCTGGACGAACCGCTGCTGCGTCAGCCGTACGCGCGGCGGCGGGCCCGACTGGAGGAGCTGGAGCTGGCCGGGCCGTACTGGTCGGTGCCGGGCGCCGTCACCGGGCACGGCGCCGAGGCGCTCGCGGCGACCAGGGAGCACGGCCTGGAGGGGCTGGTGTGCAAGCGGCTGGACTCGGTGTACGAGCCCGGCGTGCGCTCCCGCGCCTGGATCAAGATCCGGAACGTGCGGGCCGAGGACGTGATCGTCGGCGGCTGGCTGCCCGGCAAGGGGCGGCTGACCGGACTGCCCGGAGCGCTGCTGGTCGGCCAGCGCGCCGCGGACGGCCGGCTGCGCTACGTCGGCGGGGTGGGCACCGGCTGGAGCGAGGCGGAGCGCGTCGAGCTGGCCCGGCTGCTCCAGGACGCGGCGAGCAGCCGGTGCCCCTTCGCACCGGTACCGCGGATCGCGGGCGCCCACTGGGTGCTCCCCCGGCTGGTGGGCGAGGTCGGCTACAGCACCCGGACCCGCCACGGGATGCTCCGCCAGCCGTCCTGGCTGCGGCTGCGGCCGGATCTCGCCCCGGAGGAGTCGGCGGCCGACCTGCCCGAAGACCTGAGCTGACCGGCGAAGGTCTATCGTGTGCCCATGCCGGTTCCCGAACTGATCCGTATCGTCTCCCGCGACTCGCCCATGGCACTGGCCCAGGTCGAGCGGGTCCGCACCGAGTTGGCCGCGCTGCACCCCGGGATGCGCACCGAGGTCGTCCCGGTGAAGACCACCGGCGACAAGTGGCTCGGCGATCTGTCCCATGTCGAGGGCAAGGGCGCGTTCACCAAGGAGGTCGACGCGGCGCTGCTGGCCGGGGAGGCCGATCTGGCGGTGCACTGCGTCAAGGACGTGCCCGCCGACCGGCCGCTGCCCGCCGGGACGGTGTTCGCCGCGTTCCTGAAGCGGGACGACATCCGGGACGCGCTGGTGCACCCCGGCGGGCTCACGCTGGACGAACTGCCCGCCGGCACCCGGATCGGCACCTCCTCGGTCCGCCGCGTCGCCCAGCTCGCCGCCACGCACCCGCATCTGGAGTGCGTGCCGTTCCGGGGCAACGACAACCGCCGGCTGGAGAAGCTCGCCGCCGGTGAGGCGGACGCGCTGCTGCTGGCCGTGGCGGGGCTGGAGCGGATCGGGCGGACCGATGTGATCAGCGAGGTGCTGTCCACGGAGACGATGATGCCGCCGATCGGCGCGGGCATCCTCGCCCTGCAGTGCCGCGAGGACGACACCGATCTGATCAACGCGGTCAGCGGGCTCGGCGACGCCGACACCTACCGGGAGGCGACGGCCGAGCGGATGTTCCTGCACGTGCTGCAGGGCCACTGCAACAGCCCCATCGCCGGGTACGCGCGCGTGGACCGCGGCGGGGAACTGTCCCTGCGCGCCTGTGTGTTCACCCCCGACGGCAAGACCCGGCTGAACGCCCACGAGTGGGCCGGGCGGCTCGACCCGGCCACCCTCGGCACCTCGGTGGCGGTGGCACTCCTGCGGCAGGGCGCCCGGGAGATCATCGACGGCATCCCGCACTGACCGGCCCGGCCGCACCGTCGTACGCCTCTGTGCCGCGCCGCCGCACGGGGTCGTACGGCGGCCGGCGCCGGCCGGGGTCAGGCGGAGCCCGGCTCCGTCAGGTCGCGCAGGAAGGCGCTCACCTGGTGGGCCAGGCTGCCCTGGGCGGTGCCCGGCGCGGTGGCCGCGGGGGCCGCCTCCTGGACGCCGATGCCGCCGGTCCACAGCCGGCGGTCGGCCCACTCCTCCTCGACCCGCAGCTGCACCTGGACGTCCACGTGGGCCAGGGCGGCCTCGGGGGCGGCGGCGTAGATCACGGCGGTGGCGCGGCGCAGCGGATAGACGTCGAAGCCCTCGACGAACTGGGAGTTGCGCCAGTCCATGAACGCGGCCTCGCCGTCCGGACCGACGCGGACGTCGATCTGACCGTCCTCCAGATGGATGCACAGGGGCCGTGCGCCGCGGTTCTCGACGGTCACCCGGACACTGAAGTACGCCAGCCCGTCGGCGGCGTCGTCGCGTCCGCGTGGCGGCTCGCCCGCCTCCAAGCGGTGGACGCGGACCCGCAGACCGGCATGCTCCTCGTACTCGTGCCAGTCTCCGACCACGTTCGGCTCGTACACAATGCCCCTCTCGACCTACCGAGAGCTGCTGTCTATCTGTGGGCTCAGGGCACTGTCAAATGAGCGGAATGCGCCATGGCCAGCGGGTTCGCCCGCTTTGATCGTTGATCAAGCGCTGCGCAGGAAGAATCCGTTCAGGGCCCCTTTCCGCGAGGTACGCGCGCGTGCCGCACATCACGTCGCGGCAAGATCGTCGGGCTGGGTCATCGGGCCAGCCGGCCGAGCACCGAGGAGGCGGCCGTGATGCCGAGCGCGGCGGCCACCGCCAGCACCGCGAAATCGGCGCCGAGATGCGCCGGCGTGCCGAGCAGCAGCCCGCGCAGGGCGTCGACTTGGTAGCTCAGCGGATTGACCTTGCTGACGGCCTGCAGCCAGCCCGGCATCACCGAAACGGGGTAGAGGGCGTTGGACCCGAAGAACAGCGGCATGGTGATCGCCTGTCCGATGCCCATCAGGCGGTCGCGGCTTATCACGATGCCCGCGATGGTCATCGACAGGCAGGAGAAGAAGGCGGACGCGAGGACGACGGCCGCGGCGACGCCGAGCAGCTTGAGCGGGTTCCAGGTCAGGGCGACGCCGAGGACGGCGGCGATGACGATGACGACGACGGCCTGGATCAGCGACTTCACGCCGGCCGCGAAGGCCTTGCCGGTGATGAGCGCCGAGCGCGGGGTCGGGGTGACGAGGAGCTTGTTCAGGATGCCGGCGTCGCGCTCCCAGATGATCTGGATGCCGTAGAAGATCGCGATGAACATCGCGGACTGGGCGATGATGCCGGGCGCCATGAAGTCGATGTAGGGGATGCCGCCGGTGGGGATCGCCCGGATCCGGGTGAAGGTCTGACCGAAGATCAGCAGCCACAGGGCGGGCTGGACGGCCCGGGTGTACAGCTCGGTGCGGTCGTGGCGCAGCTTCTGCAGTTCGACCGTGCACATGGCCGCGACCCGGGCCGGCAGCAGCCGCCAGCCCGCCCGCGGCACGGGCGGGGTCAGCAGAAGATCCGTGCGGTCAGCCGACTCGGTGTGCGGTGCGGCGGGTGCTGCGGACATCGCGGAAACCTCCTGCGGACGTGTCGTCGAGGCCGCTGCCGGCGACGTCGCGGAAGACGTCCTCCAGCGTGGGCAGGGTGCCGGCGCCCTGGCGTTCGGCGAGGCTCCGGCGCAGCTCGGCCGGGGTGCCGAGGGCGCGGATGCGGCCGCGGTGCATCAGGCCGACCCGGTCGCAGTACTGGTCGGCCTCGTCCATGGAGTGGGTCGTGACCAGGACGGTCATGCCGGTGGCCGCGCGGACGGCGTTGATGTGGTCCCAGACGCCGGTGCGGGCGATCGGGTCCAGGCCGATGGTCGGCTCGTCGAGGATCAGCAGCCGGGGAGCGCTGACCAGGGCCTGGGCCAGTTCGAGGCGGCGGACCATGCCGCCGGAGTAGGTGCCGGCGAGCCGGTCGGCGGCGTCGGCGAGACCGACGGCGCCGAGGGCCTGGGTGACGCGTGCGGCGCGCTCGCGGCGGGGCACGTCGAAGACGCGGGCGAACAGGGCGACGTTCTCGCGGCCGGTGAGCCCGCTGTCGGCGGACAGCTGCTGCGGGACGTAGCCGAGGAGCCGGCGCACCGCCATGCGCTCGCGCGCCGTGTCGTGGCCGAAGACCCGGACCATGCCGGCGGGGACGGGCAGCAGGGTGGTGATGCAGCGGATGGCGGTGGTCTTGCCCGCGCCGTTGGGGCCGAGCAGCCCGAACACCTCGCCCTCGCGGACGGCCAGGTCGAGCCCGTCGACGGCCTTTGTGTCGCCGAAGGCGTAGGCCAGACGGGTGCAGGTGACGGCCTCGGCGGCCGTCCGGGCGGCCGGTCCGGCGGTGTCCTCGCTCGTCGCCGGGTCCGGATCCGCGGCCCGGTCGTCGGCTCGCGTCATGATTCCTCGGCCTCCTCGTGCAGGGTGACGGCCAGCTTGCGCAGTGCCGGAAGGGCCGCGCGGAGGGCTTCCCGGTCGGTCTCGTCCAGCCGGGAGACATGCCGGGACACCAGCTCGGCCCGGCGCCGTTGCCAGTCGGCGAGCCGCTTCTCGGCGGCCTCGGTGAGCAGCAGACGCGCGGCCCGGCGGTCGGCCGGGTCGGTCTCCCGGACCAGGTACCCGCCCCGCACCAGCTGGTTGACCAGGGTGGACACGGAGTTGCCCGCCAGGTGCAGCGCCCTGGCCGCGTCCGAGACGCCGATGCCGGGCCGGGACTCGACCAGCCGCAGCAGTTCCACCTCGGCACCGCGCAGCCGGGGCGTGACGAGGCCGCCCCGCAGGCGCCGGCGGATCAGCCGCTGTATGCGCACCAGCGTGTCCGCCAGCTCCTCCTGGTACGTGTCGGGCCGGTACGTGTCGTGCTCCACCCATGGAGATTACCTCTGCTACAGAGCTATTTCTCCCGGGGAGCGGTCAAAGGAGAGGTCAAAGAGCGCGAACCGGGCCGGGCAGTGGACACTGGTCCCAGACCGTCTCCCGAGAGCAGGACGCGAGCGCCATGAACCACAACCCCCCTGCCGAGCGTGGCACGCGCACCCGGGATGTCGTGTCCACGCACTCCGTCTTCGGTGCCCCGTGCTGGGTGAGTCTGACCAGCCGGGACCTCGCGGCCACCCAGGAGTTCTACACGGCCGTCCTGGGCTGGCGCTGGCGCGGTGCGAAACTCGGCGAGCACTTCCGGATCGCGCTGGCCGACGGGGTGCCGGTGGCCGGGATAGCGGCCGTCGCCGCCATGTGGCAGATGGCGGTCGCCTGGACGCCGTACTTCGCCGTGCCGGACGCCGACGTGGCCGTGTCCCGGGCCCGCGAGCGCGGCGGTACGGCGGCCGTCGGACCGCTCTCCTTCCCTCCGGGCCGGGCCGCGCTGCTCGCCGACCGGGACGGGGCGACCTTCGGGATCTGGCAGGGCGAACTGGTCGGCAACTGGGAGGCCTGGCGGCGGGCGTCGCCGACCTTCATCCGGCTGCACACCCGCGACGCCTTCGACGCCGCGCTGTTCTACGGCGAGATCCTCGACTGGGCGTCGGGGCTGCCGGGCTGCTGCGAGGTGGAGTACGAGGGCGGCGAGGTGGTGCTGCGCAGCCAGGGCGACATCGTGGCGCGGATCGACTCGGGCGCGGTGGAGTCGGCACCGGATCCGTCCGTGCGGCCGCACTGGCAGGTCCACTTCGCCGTCGGGGACGTGCTGGGGTGCGCCCGTGCGGCGGAGAAGCACGGGGGCAGTGTGCTGAGCGAGCACGAGGACGAGGCGATCCTGCGGGACCCGGACGGGGCGCAGTTCACGGTGACCTCGCGCCGCGGCCGTTAGTCAGCCCGCCGCCCGGGACGGGCGCGACAGCAGGATCAGGCTCCGCGCCTCCGCCCTGATCCTCGTGCCCGCCTTGTGCTCCCGCTCGTCCGGGATGCCGTCCGGGTCGGCCGTGTCGACCAGCGTCGTCCAGCGGTCGGCGAACGTCGTGCCGGGCAGCCGGAAGACGACCGCTTCCCAGTAGCCGTTGACGAGCAGCAGGAAGGAGTCGTCGGTCATCCGGCGCCCGTAGGCGTCGCGTTCGGCGATGGCGTCGCCGTTGAGGAACACCGCGACCGAGTGCGCGTCGCCGCGCTGCCAGTCCCGGGCGGTCATCTCGTGGGCGTCGGGCCGCAGCCACATCAGGTCGGGCAGCGGCTGGTCGGCGTTGGTCGCGGTCTCGCCCCGGAAGAAGCGGCGCCGGCGCAGCACCGGGTGGGCCGCGCGCAGGGCGATCAGGTGCCGGGTGAATGCGGTCAACGACCGCTGTTCGCCGGTCAGTTCCCAGTCCACCCAGGAGATCTCGTTGTCCTGGCAGTAGGCGTTGTTGTTGCCCCGCTGGGTGCGGCCGAGTTCGTCACCGTGGCAGAGCATCGGGATGCCCTGCGAGAGCAGCAGCGTCGCGAGGAAGTTGCGCTGCTGGCGGGCGCGCAGTTCGAGGACGCCCGGGTCCCTGGTCTCGCCCTCCGCGCCGCAGTTCCAGGACCGGTTGTGGCTCTCGCCGTCCCGGTTGTCCTCGCCGTTGGCCTCGTTGCGCTTGTCGTTGTACGACACGAGGTCGCGCAGCGTGAATCCGTCGTGCGCGGTGACGAAGTTGACGCTCGCGCGCGGCCGGCGCCGGCTGTGCTGGTACAGGTCGGAGGAGCCGGTCAGCCGGGAGGCGAACTCGCCGAGGGAGCCGCGCTCGGCCCGCCAGAAGTCCCGTACGGCGTCGCGGTACTTGCCGTTCCACTCCGACCACAGCGGCGGGAAGTTTCCCACCTGGTAGCCGCCTTCGCCCACGTCCCACGGCTCGGCGATCAGCTTGACGCGGCTGATCACCGGGTCCTGCTGGATCAGGTCGAAGAACGCCGACAGCCGGTCGACCTCGTGGAACTGCCGGGCCAGGGTGGCCGCGAGGTCGAAGCGGAAGCCGTCGACGTGCATCTCGGTGACCCAGTAGCGCAGCGAGTCCATGATCAGCTGCAGTACGTAGGGATGGCGCATCAGCAGGCTGTTGCCGGTGCCGGTGGTGTCGTAGTAGTGCGCCCAGTCGCCGTCGACCAGGCGGTAGTAGGAGGCGTTGTCGATGCCCCGGAAGGACAGTGTCGGACCCCGTTCGCTGCCCTCGGCGGTGTGGTTGTAGACCACGTCCAGGATGACTTCGAGGCCGGCCGCGTGCAGCGCCTTCACCATGGCCTTGAACTCGTTGACCTGCTGGCCGCGGGTGCCGAAGGCGGCGTAGGCGTTGTGCGGGGCGAAGAAGCCGATGGTGTTGTAGCCCCAGTAGTTGGCCAGGCCCCGGTCCTGCAGCACGCCGTCCTGCACGAACTGGTGCACCGGCATCAGCTCCACCGCCGTCACGCCGAGCGAGGTCAGGTGCTCGATGACGGCGGGGTGCGCGAGTCCGGCGTAGGTGCCGCGCAGCCGGGCGGGGACGTCCGGGTGGCGGCGGGTCATGCCGCGCACGTGGGCCTCGTAGATGACCGAGTCGGAGTACGGGGTGCGGGGCGGGCGGTCGTCGCCCCAGTCGAAGTACGGGTCGGCGACCACGCCCACCATGGAGTGCCCGGCGCTGTCGGCGGGCGCCGGGCCCTCGGGGGCGCGCTCGTAGAGCGAGGCGTGGTTGTCGATCTGGCCGTCCACGGCCATGGCGTAGGGGTCGAGCAGCAGCTTCGCCGGATTGCACCGGTGGCCAAGGGACGGCTGCCAGGGGCCGTGCACCCGGTAGCCGTAGCGCTGGCCGGGGGTGATGCCGGGCAGATAGGCGTGCCAGACGAAGCCGTCGACCTCGTGCAGCCGGACGGGCGTCCCGGTGCCCGCCTCGTCGAGCAGGATCAGCTCCACACGCTCGGCGACCTCGCTGAACAGTGCGAAGTTGGTGCCCTGTCCGTCGAACGAGGCGCCCAACGGGTAGGGCTGCCCGCTCCACACGGGCAGCCCCTTCCGGGAGGCCCGGGACGTCACCGGCTGCCCTCCAGGCTGTCGTCGAGCGTGTCGTCCAGGGCGGCCGCCGGGGCGGCCAGCCGCACGACCGGCAGTTCGCGCGGCACCTGGAGGCCCTCGTCCAGGGTGGGCGCGGGGGCGGTGGGCACGAGCGGGACGCGCTGGCCGGCCCGGGCGCGCTGCGAGAACCAGATGATGGTGCTGCCGCCTTCCGAGGTGCAGCAGCCCCAGCCGTCGCTCATGGCGGCGATGTCCGCCAGGCAGGAGCGCAGGTCCTGGTCGGGGCGCAGGTCGGGGTCGTCGTCACCGAAGGCGGTGATCAGGTGCTGTCCGTTCCACCACATCTCGATCGAGGTGTGCGGGTCGGAGGCGTGTTCGTGGATCGCCCGCAGCAGCAGCTCGGCGCCGCGGCAGACGGGCTCCGTGAGGTTCTCCAGGTCCCAGTAGCGCAGGTGGGCGGCCAGGATGCGGCTGACCTGTCCCACCCGTTCCGGGCTGACTTCCACGTCGAGGTGGTAGTAGCAGGGCACTGCGGTCTTCATCGTCGCTTGCTCCTCACCGGCGAAGCTCGCGCTCCCCTCGCCTGTCCGGACGGGCTCCCGGACACCCAGCGTGAGTGCCGATCGCTTCTGAGTCACCTCCACGGTGCGGTCGCTACGCCATTCGTGCAACACGAGCACCCGACACACCACACGTGGTTGAAGCTCCAACAAGACGCTGCGTCGTCGTCCGTGCACCATAAGTGAAAGCCTCGATCGCCGTAACGGTGCCGTGCCCTTCCGTGCGCGGACACCACCCGACCGTCGGGAACGCGCCCAGTCGAGAGCGTGAAAGGTGAGACGGCGATGCTGCTACCCGCCAAGGCCGAAGTGGCCCGGCAGTTGCGGCGTTACCGGGCGTGGGAGCGCGTGATGCTCGCCTCGCCCCACGACCGCGCGGTCCGGGCCACCTTCGAGGACTCGGGCTACACGCTGTGCGTGCTGATGGGCAAACGCTGCGCCCGCGAGGCGGCGGACGCGGCCGAACGCTATCTGCGCACCAACCTGGTCACCTACCTGCGTGAGCAGAACGGGCGGCCGAAGCGCCGCCGGTCGGCGAGAAGAGCGCCGCCACCGGAGCGGCGTTCCACGGCGTCAAGCCCCTGAGCTGGCACCGTACAAGGCGTTCCCCTGGGGCCGACTCGCGTCGGCCCGTCTCGGATCGCGAAGCCGGGCCAGGTGCCCGGCTTCGCGCACGGCGGAGGTGAGATACATGCGCAGGACCCCGGCCATCGGCCGTGTACCGGTACGTGACGTCCGGCCGGCCGTGGAGTGCGGCAGGCGCCCGGCGAAGGCGGTGGCCGGGGAGAGCTTCGAGGTCACGGCCACCGTGTTCCGCGAAGGGCACGACGCCGTGGGCGCCAATGTGGTTCTGCGCGATCCGAAGGGCCGCCGCGGCCCGTGGACTCCGATGCGGGAGCTGTCCCCCGGCAGCGACGTGTGGGGTGCGGAGGTCACACCGGACGCGACCGGCCGCTGGACCTTCCGGGTGGAGGCCTGGAGCCATCCGCTGGCCACCTGGCGGCAGGCCGCCTCGGTCAAGATCCCGGCCGGTATCGACACCGGGCTGGTGCTGGAGGAGGGCGCCGAGCTGTACGAGCGGGCGGCCGCCGGAGTGCCGAAGGGCCCGGAGCGCGACCTCGTCCTGGCCGCCGCGCACGCCCTCGGCGATGACTCCCGCTCGGTGCGGGAGCGGCTCGCGCCGGCCCTGTCGGCGCGGGTGCGGGCCGTGTTGGAGCGCCATCCGCTGCGGGAGCTGGTCACGGCCTCGGACCCGATGCCGTTGCTGGTGGAGCGGGAGCGGGCGCTGTTCGGGTCCTGGTACGAGTTCTTCCCGCGCTCGGA
>NZ_JBVJMF010000002.1:420419-743478 GCF_055584345.1 Streptomyces sp. NPDC104106 | reverse complement strand
CCGACTGGAAGGAGCAGTCGAACCGCTGGGACCGCTGGCACTACGTCCGCGTCGCCGTCCTCATCGCCGCCTTCACCCTGCTGGTCGCCGCCCTCGCCTGACCCCGCGGACCGACACCGCGGTCTTGGTATTCGACAGCCACGGTCCGGACTTGGTCTCATCCCGAGAACCAGAGCACGCACGCCGCATTCGCCACGACACATTTCCTCCACCGAGACTGCTGCGGTTGAGTGGCAAGGAGTACGGCTCTCCGAGGACCTCCCGAAATGACGAGTTGATTTCTCCTATCTTCTGCTGAGATGCGGATCCGGAGATACGGATGTGTCACCCAGCAGGCGGTCGCCTGCGTCCGCCGCCCATGGAGGTATTGGATGAGTCTTCGTCCCTGGGTTGCAGCGCCGCTGGCGGGTGCGGCTATCGCCCTCGTGTCCTCGTCGGCCGGAGTCGCGGCGCCGGCTCCTGCGCGGCAGGCGTCCGGCTCTCTGTCGCGGCCTGAAGGGGACGGACATCACGATCACCACAGTCCCTGGCGCGACTGCCACAGCCACCGCCGTGTCGTGCTCATCGACAAAGGCTTGAGGGCGATTCTCAAGAATGGCCGACGTGGGCCGGAGGCACTCGTCCTCCAGGGCTCGGGACCCTCCTCGTCGCCGGGGGCACCGTGGAACACCTTTACCGTCTCGACGTTTCTTGACGTGAACTATCCCACCCAGACCTCGGGCCAGTATGAGTTCGCGATTCGCGACTTCTTCAGGGTGCACCCGATCTTCGTGGTGAAGGCCTTCGACAACCACGAGCGGGTCTTCCCCTTCCCGGCCGCCCACTGCAACGACGGCCAGGACGACGGTGACCGCGAGGACGGTGCTCGTCCGCATGGCGGGAAGGCTGCTGACGGCAGTGGCTCGTCCAGTTCCCCGTCGCCAGGGAAAGGCCGTGAAGGCGCTGCTGCCGGCTGGAGCACCGACCTTCTGAGCGCGAAGCACATCGCGATCGCGGTCGGTGGTCTGCTGACGGTTCTGGGAATGTTCGCCATGACCTGGCTTCGCCGACGTCGTTCTGCCGAGTGACACTCGGCCGGAAGAGGAAACGGCAGCACCTCTGGGCCCTGACTCACATCATGTCAGTGCCCAGAGGTGCCGGCGTGTCAGCTGTACCGATCGACGAACGGCCCGCCTCCGGGGAGGCGCTCGGACCGGACATCCCGGGGCTGTGCCGCGTCCGTGTAGTCCCGTCCGGCTGCCCATGTGCCCGTCGGACAGCCGAGGACGTGGTTCTCCGCAACTGCATGTGCGGCTTGCAGAAGGCTCGCTGTGTAGTCTGCGAGGCCGGCCCGGTCAATTGCCGGCCGGCCGATCCCGCTGGGGAGATCGGGGCGAGAGCCGTGCAGGTCTCCCGCACTCGGTAGCACCTGCGGTTCGACCGCCACCGGCGGGTGCGCACCGCCGCTGCTCATGGCCGCCGGAGGTGTCTCGGCGGGACCGGTCAGGGGGAACTGCTGCTGCTTCTGGCGGTGGCCGAGGGGGCGGGACACGGCCGTCGTGGCGGGAATGGCCGAGTGCTTGGGCGTAGCCAAGCGGTGGGGCCTGGCTAAGCGGCTGAGTCCGGCCGAGGTACCGCCGCTGCCGGTGGACGAACCACCGCTCGTGGAGGAACCGCCGCTCGTGGAGGAACCGCCACTCCCGGTGGAGCCCGATGTTTCCGACGAACTGGGTGAAGCCGAGGCTTCGGGTGTGGCCGAGGGGCTCGGGCGGGGGTCGTGACGGCAGATCCAATCAGGGTCCTTGAATCCGTAACTCAGGCCCCAGTCCTTGTCGCAGCCGCCCCAGTACGTTCTCACCCAGCCGCAGTAGGGGCCGCCGTAGCTGAAACAGGGAGGTCCTGCTCCCCGCAGACCCGGATCCGTGACGGATGGCTCGGGCCCTTCGGCTCTGTTCCGCGAGACACCGACGGCACTGACCATGCGGACCTGCGCGGCATCGGAGCTCTGGGAGGTCCTGCCCGCGAAGAAGAGGGGCACGCCGATGGCTGAGGCGGCCGCCGCCACCGTTGCAGCAGCGAGAGCGCAGCGGGTCACACGCATGACTGCTCCTCTCGACTTTGTGGTCTGTGGAAGGTGGCAACGCCGTACACGAGCGCCGCCGCTATGAGCGTCAGAGCTGAACGTATGGTTTACAGACCACTCCAACAACCAGCGAACCGCCAGTCAGGTGGCCCTGCTCCGGTTTTTCACTCGAAGGGTCTCGCCTCGATCCACTGTCATGCGGCCGGCCAGTTTCACCGGAAGCTGTCCCGAGGTGACATGAGGATTCCCGTGGCTGCGGGACGACATCGTGTGGCAGGCCCTGAACCATTCATCGGCGCACGCAAGAAAGTCGCAGGCGGCATCCACCTGTTGTCCCGGATCGGATCGCCACCACAGGCCCTCGCATGACCACGGCACGGGAACGGCCGAGCCGGCCCCGGAGGCCGATAGTGCCTGGAGCCGATACGCCTCTGGCGAGCACGGCCGGTCACCACCAGGCCGCCTCCCGGAGAACCGATGACAGTTGCTCACGGCTGGTCCAACCGGCGATCGAGCGCGGCACTCGCGTCGGGGCAGTTCCTGCGGACGCAGTCGAGGAAGGCGCCCAGCACGGGCGAGCGGTCCCCGTCGGCGAAGGACAGGACCAGGTCGGCAAGCGCCGTGCGCGGGGTCACTTCACAGAACCGGATCCCCGGGCGCGGGGCCGACAGCATGCGAGAGGGCCCGAGGCCCACGCCGACCCCGCAGGCGGCCAGGCCGATGATCGTGTGCACGTCCCTGGCGACGGTCGCACCGTCCAGTGCGGCGGCGTCCTCGTCCAGCAGAGTGCGCAACCCCGCGGCCTTCGGCCCACACCTCGGCCGCGGCCCGAGCCGGGGCGCTCGGCCACGCCGCCGCCCGCAGCAACAGGGCGGACAGCATGCACCGTTCAGGACCCGCGTCCTGCACGAGCACGGCCACCGGCCACACCGTCGTCGCCTGCATCCGTCAGCGCCGCCTGGAACGCGCCCGCCACCTGCTGCGCGAGTCGACCCTCTCCGTCGCCGTGATCGCCGCCGCGGTGGGCATCCCCGACCTCCAGGCCTTCAACAAGGCCTGCCGCCGGGAACCGGGAGCCTCCCCCGGGCCCTGCGCGAGGCAGCGGGGCCCGCCCACCACCGGGCAGCGTCGCGGGAACCCGGCGACTGACAGCCGCCCCGCGCGCCCGACGGCACCGACGGCGGCGGACTCGACCACCGCCGAGGGCGCCCGACCGGAAGTCAGTCGTCACGGGCCCACCGCGGGGACGTGCAGGGTGCCGTCGGCACGCGGGATCACGACGGTCCGCTGAGCGCCGTCCGCGAAGGCGTGCATTCGGGGTTCGACGCCGTCCGCCCGGACCGAGACCGGGCGCCGGTCAGGACGTTGGTCCAGGTGCCCCTCGGGCACGTGGTACTCGACCGTGCCGTCGCCGGTGGAGACAGGGGCGACGAGGAGGTCGTCGCCGTAGTCCTACCGGACCCGTAGGAACGGCTGCCGTGCAGGCGGCTGTGCGAGGAGCGCAGACGAACTGCAGCCAGCGTGCGCCGCCGACGTACGACGAGCAACGAGGACCGCGACCGTCAGGTCGAGGCCCTCGATCCCGTATTCGGCCTGCTCCACTCGCCCCCGCCGGCCGGCCCGTGTGTCCGGCAGGTGGGCGGTGATTGACCCCGGTCGGGGCGGCTGCTGCAATGACGGGATGTTCTCCGTGACGTTCCTGGTGATCAGGGCACACATCGACTTCGGTCGGGTGTGGTCGGCCGCGTGTCGCTGAAGCGCCTCTGCCTCACCGAAGTCCGTCCGTGCCGTCCCGGAGTCCCTCATGCCCGATCGCACCCCCGATGTGCCCGTCCGCGTCGACCCGCGCGGGCCGCGCTTCGCCGCCGTGCTCACGACCCTCGTTCTGCTTCTGGTCCTGGTCACCGGCAGCGGCGTGCTGCTCGTGACGCAGGCCGTCGTATTCGCCCTCGGGGCCGTTCTGGGACTGCGCTGGTCCCCGTACGGTCTGCTCTACCGTCAGTTGGTACGACCCCGTCTCGGACCGCCGCGGGAACTCGAGGACGAGAAGCCGCCGCGGTTCGCGCAGGCGGTCGGCCTGGGCTTCGCGGCCGTCGGGGCGGCAGGTTACCTGTCCGGTGTCACCTGGCTCGGCGTCGCCGCGGGCGCGGCGGCACTCGCGGCCGCATTTCTGAACGCCGCGTTCGGTTACTGCCTGGGCTGCGAGCTCTTCCTGCTCGCGGTCCGCGGCCGGGCCCGGCTGAGCCGCGGGTGATGCGGCCGTGAGCGATCCCACCGGGCTGATCGTGGCCGCTGTCGTGCTGGCAGCCGCGACCGCCTTCGGGCTGGTCCGTGCCCGTCGTGAGGGCAGGCTGCGCGACGGTGGCCGGGGCGACGCGCTGCGGTTGTCCGCCGGTGAGCTGGGTGTGGCGCTGGGCGAGCGGGCGACACTGGTGCAGTTCTCCACAGCCCTCTGCGCGACCTGCCCCGGCACCCGGCGACTGCTGGCCGGCGTGGCCGCCGAGACACCCGGCGTGCGCCATGTGGAGGTCGACGCCGAGGCACGGCTCGACCTGGTCCGCCGCGTCGAGGTGATGCGCACGCCGACCGTGCTCGTCCTCGACCGCACCGGTCGGGTCGTGCGCCGCGCCTCTGGAGCGCCGACCCGGGCCGATGTGGTGTCGGCGGTGGAGCTGGCCACGGCGGACTGACCACCGCTCCGGCGGGTCCGGGCGCGACGGGTGCTCGGGAGGCCGGCTCGGGCTCGGGGCAGAGGTCGGTGAGGGGACGCGTGAGGCAGGTGCAGGTGTGCCGGGCGGCGTCGTCGTTTCAACGGCTCGGCCTGACCTGCTGGACATCTGTGAAGGCGAGGTGCACGGCAATGAAGAGGTGCGGGGGTGGAACATGCCGCCTCCACCAGCTCCGCGGCCGTCGATACCCGCGTCCCCCTCCACCGACCGTGACCTCCCGCACCTTCGTGCGCGCTGCGCTTCCCCGTGTACACACGGCCCGCCAGGGCCCAGCCACCGTTACGCCCTGGAAGACCAGCAGCGATATCCGGCGGATATCGCAGCCCCCGCTCAGGTGCGGAAGATCTCGAACGCCTGGTCCTCCGTGCACCGCGCGTTCAGACAGTAGTCGGCCCACTCGGCCGCCTGCTCGAAGGAGGAGTCCGCGGCGATGCGGGCCGTGGCGGAGGGAACGTCCAGGAGGGTGCGGCGTAGCTGGATGTCCGGACCGAGCAGGGCCCAGTGGGCGCCGGGCCTGCCGTACGGCATACCGATGCTGCCGGGGTTCACGACGAGGCGGCCGGCCGCGAGGCGGGTGAAGGGCATGTGGGTGTGGCCGCAGACGACGGTGGTGACCTCGGGGTCGACGTCGGCGAACGCCTGCGCCCACCGCTCGAGGGGACTGTCGACCAGGAGCACCTCCTCGTCGTCGCGTGGGGTGGCATGGCAGAACAGCACCGCGCCGAGCCCCTCGACCGGGAGGGTGAGTGAGGTCGGCAGTGCCTCGAGGAAGTCGACCTGGTCCTCGCGCAGACCACGGGCGGCCGACGGGCCGATGGGGTCGGGGATGGAGTCCCGCAGCCCGCGCCGATACTCGACCAGCTCCCGGTCGGCGTTGCCCCGGATCCAGGCCACCCGGTCGCCGAGGCCGGTCAGCAGGTCCAGAACCGCGGCGGGTTGCGGTCCGCACGCGATGTCACCCGTGAGGACGATCAGGTCCGCGCCGGTGACCTCGGGTTCCGCAAGGACCGCCTCCACGGCCGGCAGCACACCGTGGATGTCGGAGAGGACCGCTACACGCTTCACCATGGCCTCAAGTATTCCGGGTTGACGCGAACGCGGTGGCTTAGCATGGACCGCATCAAGTCGGGGCCGGTGCGGTCGAGGAGTGGGTGATGTCGGAGCCTGTCATCGAGGTCCTTACGGACGCCGACGATGCCGTGGTCGGTGCGTTCCGACGGCTGCTGCCCCAACTGGGGAAGGAGCCGCCCGAGCTGACCGCAGAGTACGTCAGCGGCGTCGTCACGCACCCGGCGAACCTCGTGCTCGCGGCGCGTACCGGACAGGGCGTGGTCGGGCTGCTCACCCTGGTCGTTCTCGCCCTGCCGACCGGGATCACAGCCCGCTTCGAGGACGTGGTCGTCGACGAGTCGGCGCGCGGCGGCGGCATCGGGCTCGCTCTCGTACGGCGGGGACTGGAGCTGGCGCGGTCGCAGGGGGCCCGCCAGGTCGACCTGACGTCCCGGCCGAGCCGCACGGCCGCCCACCGCCTGTACGAAAGGGCCGGATTCGTGCGGCGGGAGACCCATGTGTTCCGCCATCACCTGGAGCACAGCTCGGCCCCCGCCCACTCCACCGCCCCGGTTCAGTCCGCCACGGGAGCCAGCTCGAACAGGTAGCCGTTGGGCGGGACGGTGGTCGGCCGGACGGTCCGGCACTCCCAGCCGGACTCCCGGAACGCCGCCTGCCACTGGTCGAGCGTGGGGAGGTAGTCCCCCATCAGCGCGTGCACGGCCTCGAAGCCGAGAGTGAAGACGGTGGTGTCCGGGCCGGGCAGTTCACTGGTCCGTACGACATCGCAGATGAACAGGCGTCGGGCCGCCGGGAACGCGGTGCGCAGCCTGCGCAGGGTCCGTACGCAACTGTCGTACGGCCAGAAGTCGTGCCCCATGAAGACGCAGGTGACCGTGTCCACGTCGGCGAACTCGGCGCGTGGTTCGAGGTCGAGGACGTCGCCCTGGAGCAGGGTGATCCGGTCCGTGAGGCCGGCGGACTCGACAGACTCGCCGGCCAGCTGCACCGCAGCGGGTGAGATGTCGACTCCGACTCCGCGCGCGCCGGGGTGGTTGCCGAGGATCCGGATGAGCCGCTGCCCGGAGCCGCAGCCGAGGTCGGCGACCTTCCCGACGGGCGGGTCGGCCAGGATGCGGTCGAAGAGCGGCTCGACCTCCTCGTCCCCGATCAGCCGGGAGCCGACGGCCACGGCCCGCATGTCGCGATGGTAGAAGTCCCCCTTCCTGCGCTCCCTGAGGGCCACGTCCGGGGCGATGCTGAAGAGTTCGCCGCAGCCCTTGACCAGCCAGTAGAAGTAGCCGCGGGCCGCGTACGCCTCGGCGAAGAGCGCGCCGGGAATCACCACCTCGTCGTCTTTGACCTCGACGACCCGCGCCCAGTGCAGGGTGCGGTGCACGGCGCGGACCACGGTGTCGGAGAGACTCTCGTCGCCGCCGTTGCCGAAGGGTGCCTGGCCGTGCTCGGCCAGTCGGTCGAGGATGCCGAGCTGGTGGGCGGCGGACAGGGCCGCGGTGGCCACGTAGGACGAGAAGAGATCGGCGACCGGTCCGCGGACCCAGTCCGCCGGCGCCGGCGAGCTTTCCTTCGGTGAAGGCATGACGTTTCCCCCTTTTGTTCTGGGCAGTCCTTCGTTTCTGGCATGTGTGCTGATCATGATCGGTCGCCGGGTGACACCACGGGGGCCATGTGCCGGCCCACTTGGTCGAGGCGCCGGATCACCTCGTCCTCGGAGTCACCCCGTACAGAGACGATCGCCACGGCGTCGTTGCAGTTCTCGGGGCGGGCCAGGCGGTCCCCGGGACGGGCGAGCACCTGGCACTCCAGCACCCAGGGCTCGTCCGGGGGCGTCAGGGGCTGCTGGAGGACGCCGGCGCCCGCATAGATGACCGTGAACCCGGTGAGATGGCCGGCGGGGGCGGCGGGTACGGGTACCGTCCCCTCCACCTGTGCCTGGACGACGGCCTCGTCCAGGTTGACGCCGGTCCGGGACAGGAAACCGGCGATGACCCCACCGCCGCCCGCCCGGGCACCGATCTCGCAGAAGACGATCTCGCCGTCGCGTACGAACATCTCGTGGTGGGTGACGCCGGTGAAGCCCGGGTGGGCCGCCAGGACGCGCTCGTTGAACTCCAGCAGCGCGTCGAGCCGTGGGCCGGGGCCCACGGCCACGTCACGGCAGGGCCGCAGTCGGGTGTAGGACGTGGTCTTGTCGATGTACCGGGCGGCGACGGCCGCCAGCACCTTGGAGTCCTGAACGACGCTGTCGACATGGAAGAGTTCGCCGTCGATGAACTCCTCGACCTCGAACTCGTCGAGGCGGTCCGCCTGTTCGGCCGTGAAGGAGGCGACGTCGGCCGAATCCCGCAGGACGAAGATGTCCCGCGCACCGCTGCCCAGCCGGGGCTTGGCGACCACGGCGCCGGTCCGGGACAGCAGTTCCAGGGCGGCGTCCTCATCGAACGGGGCGAACTCCGGGACGCGGATGCCGTGAGCGCTCAGGTGTTCCTTCATGCGGACCTTGTCGCGAAAGAGCAGCGCCTCCCGCACGGTCTGGCCCGGCAGGCCAAGCTCCTCCCGCAGTTCCGCGGCGCGCAGCAGGAGCCGTTCGGTGATGGCCACCAGGCGGTCCACCCTGCGCCCCTTGAAGCCGGCCTGGTGGTGGACCGCGTCGGCGAGCGCGCGGTTGTCGTAGACATCGACCGCGATGACGGATTCCAGTTCTTTTCCGGCTGCTTCGCCGACCTTGTCGAGGGAGGTGACCAGACGTACCGAGTAGCGGTCTTCCGGCAGGAATCTGCGTCCGTCCCTGTCCCGGTAGAAGGAATAGCCGATCCGGTCGAGCAGAAGGACGGGAATCCTGTGCCGTGGATCACTCATGTTTGTCACTGCCCCCGGTTTGAGTGCGCATGCGGCCGCGTGTGCCTGGTATGTCCTGCGCAAGAGATTTCGGGTGCCTCGAGAAGTCCGCGTCCGTCCGGTCGGACCGTTGCCCGAAGAAGTGGACGGAGAAGTGGAGAGGCATGACATCGAACCCGGAGCCACCGTAGGCAGGCCACTCGGCCGGTGTCCAGTCCTAATTGTTGAAGACGGAAAACTGGGGGTTGCTTCCTGGAGCACTGCCGCCTTTTGTCCGGTTTGCAGGCGGCGACCCATAGTCACTACCGCTATGAAGCACACACTTTCAGCCAGTTGCCGGGGCAAGATCATTCAACCTTGACGACCGCTTGGCGGCGTGTTTTGATCGGTGAATCTCTGCTGAACACAAGGAAACGCCGTGGGCTTCCGCCGGCGGCGCACGGGCCTTGACCTGGGTCTTCCGGGCATGGCGGAGAAGGGGGAAAGTGGTACACGTGGGACGAATTTGGTCTGCCCTGGAGCAACCGCAGACGGATGCGCCGGGAGGGTTTCCCGGCTGGGTTCCGCACGCATACGAGACCTTTACAGCAAAGTTGCTCGACCAGGAACGCCCGTATCCCTGTTACTTCGGAGTGCAGGGCCAGCAGCGTGGAAACAATTGGTTCACCGTATTCGACTCATCTTTTCCGGACGAGCACGGGGTGCGGGCGCTGGGCGACGCCCTGGTGGAATTCCGTGAGCAGGCCCGGCGAGGTCCCAAGCGGCAGACGCTGATCGTTTTCGCGGGGCCGCCCGAGCCGCACGCCGAGCTGGCCGACCACCAGGCGGCGTTCTGGACACTGCTGAGAGATCTGAGTGCCATCGACACCGACCCGTGGCCGGAGGGCTTTCCCACCGACACCGCGGACCCCGCCTGGCAGTGGTGTTTCGCGGGGGAGCCGTGGTTCACCTTCATGGCCAGTCCCGGCTACCGTCACCGCGACAGCCGCGATCTGGGTCCCTGTCTGACGCTGGTCTTCCAGACCCGGCGCGTCTTCGAGGGCCTCAGCGGCTCCACGGTGGCCGGGCAGGCCGCCAAGCAGCGCATCCGTGCGGACCTGGAGCGCTACGACACGGTGCCGCCTCATCCCTATCTCGGCGACCCCATGTACTCCTCCGTCCACAAGTGGCGCCAGTACGCGCTGCCGGACGACCAGTCGGTGGGCAGACCCGAGAAGTGCCCCTTCGCCGGCTGACGCCGTCCTCCACCCGGCCCCACTCGGCCGCCACCCGCCCTGCCCGCACGCGTCGTGAACCCGTCCGCGTGCCGGCCCAGCAGCGCCGCACCACGTCGCATGCGTGCTTCATGAGTGCTTCCTGAGTGCTCCTCTCCGATCCGACCGGTCGAAAGGTGACTCCGTCGTGCCCGACTCCGACTTCTGGTCCCGTCATGTCTTCGTGCTCTTCAGCTCCGACGCGCCCTACCGGGGCGTTCACGCGGACATGGTCAAGCGGCTGCGCAAGGAGGGATTCCCGCCCGTCGCCGCCCGCGCCCTGCACGCCGACCCGGAGCTGATCGACGACCTGTACGCGGACCTCATCGCCGGCCAGTGGCAGACCTGGCGGTACCGGCTGGTGGACGCGGTCCTCGCGCTCGGCCCGGCCATGGCCCTGATCTGCCGGTACGAGGGGGACACCGGGTCCGGGCCGGACGGCGGTGCCCATGACGTCCTCGCCCTGCGCAAGGGCTACCAGCACCCGGAGCAAGCCGAACACGGCACCCTGCGCCGGGACTTCGGCGCCGTCAACAGCATCGTCGGGCTGATGCACAGCTCCGACGGGCCGGTGGAGTCCGAGCGCGAGGCCGCCATCTTCGGGCTGACCGCGGCGGACGCCGCCGCCGATCCGGACGCCGTGGCGGCCGAGATCGACTACCTGTGCCAGGTGATCGCCCCGCACACGCCCGAGCACCGGGACTTCGACCACGTGCTCGCCGCCGTCCGCACCCGGGTGGTGGCCGCCCTGTGGGAGGACCTGCCCGTGGACGTCCGCCACCGCGTGCGGGACCGGTTCCCGGAAACCGCCCGGCTGGGCGACGTGGGCGCCGGAGCCGAACTGGCCGCGCTGCTCACCGGCCACGTCCCCGAGCCGCTGCTGCCCTTCCTCGCCTGCGAGTTCGAGCCGTCGGCGGCCGACGGCATGCGCATGTCGGTGGCCGAGCAGGCGCTGCGGACCACCGGGGTGGTCCTCGACGCCTGGGAGCGGGTGGTGCTGGAGTCCTCGCTGCACTTCCCGCCGCTGCGCGCGAGCCGGCAGGCCGTCCGATGACGGTCGCCGGCGCCGACGCGCGGGTCCGGATCACCGTCACGGACTCCCTCGCCTCCGTGGGCCGCGAGGCCTGGAACGAGCTGGTGGCCGCCTGCGACGCCAGTGTCTTCCAGTCCTACGACTTCCTGCGCAGCGTCGAGTCCGACCCGCTGACGTACCCGTCGGCCGCGACCTACCTGCTGGCCCGCACTGACGCGGGCGACCTGGTCGCGGCCCTGCCCGTGTACCTCCAGCGGACCCGCGACCCCTTCGCGACCGGCCCCGGCGCCGACGCCGTGCTGAACGCCCTGGTCGGACAGGTCTGGCACTGCTACGACACCCGCCTGCTGCACCGCGGAGAGCTGACGGCGTGGCTCGTCGAGCAGTTCTGGCAGGCACTCGGGGACCTGGCGGCCGAGCACCGGGCCGAGATGTGGGGCCTGGTCAACGTGCCGCTGAGGGAGCCGCTGGCGCAGCAGCTCAAGGCCATCGGCGTACCGGTGGAGGAGACGGCGCCGCGCTACCGCCTGCCCATCGCGGGCGGCCCGGCGACCCTGGACGAGCACCTGGCCGGCATCGGCCGGGCCTCGCGCAGGTCGTTGCGGCAGTACGCGCGCCGGGCCGAGCGCTCCGGTGCGCGGGTCACCCTGCGCACCGGCCGCGACGCCGTCGACCAGGACGTGCTCGATCTGTGCCTCGGCACGGCGAACAAGCACGCGCCGGGCTACTACCCGCCCGACCGGCTCGGCGCGTTGATCGAGCGGCTGGGCGAGGCCTGCCGGATCCTGCGCATCGATCTGGACGGCACGCTCCTGGCCACTTCCATCTGCCTCTACGACGACACCCGTATGCACGCCTGGGCCGGCGGCTGTCTGTATCCGGCGGAACTCAACTGGAGCCCGCAGTACGCCTTGTTCGAGGCTGAGCTGAGAGCGGGTTTCGGCTCCGGCCGGCCGGTCCTCGAATGCGGCCGACGCAACGACGAGTTCAAGCTCCGCTACGGCCTGCAGGCGTATCCCCTCGGCCGCGCGGTGCTGCGCGGCCAGGCACGGACCTTCATCTGACGACCCGGAACTCCGGGCCCCACCCAACGACTTGGAATTCGGGGAACAACACCATGTCAGCCTCAGTGGGAGAGGGATTCGACCGCAGGGCCGCCGCACTGCTGCGCGCCGCGGCCAACGACCTCAAACGCGACGACGACAACGCCGAGCGTGACCTCGGCCTGGAACCGGGCACCTTCGCCGAGTACACCTCCGGGCGGCGGCCGGTCGACTGGGCCCTGCTGCGCCGGGCAGCCGAGGTCTGGCCGCTCAACGAGCGTGATCTGCTGCCCGTCCACGACGACTGCCCGACCGGTCTGGCGGTCCTGCGGGCCAAGGAGTCCGTGGCCAGCTCCCGGGTGCTGGCCCGGGGCGGCACGGACTACTACGAGTACCGCGACACCGCCATGTCCCGGCTCGCCTCCTACCGGCCGGAGTGGATCCGGATGCTCCAGGTGGTCGGGGACGACCGGGCGGACAACCCGAAGGTGCAGTGGAACCGCGGGCACCTGCTGTACCAGTTCACCTATTTCGTCGGCCCCGTCAACTACTACTACCGCTGGCAGGGCGAGTCGTACTGCGTGCCCATGCAGACCGGGGACTCCGTGTGGGGCCTGCCCTTCGCCCCGCACTCCTTCACGGCCCGCAGCGATGCCGAGCCGGCCTACATCCTCGCCCTGACCTACGGCGGCGGCCTGACCGGGGACGCCCAGCGGGAACTGGCGGTACTCGGCCGGCAGGCGGCCCGCGACCTTGCCCTGCCCGTCACGCCGGACGCCTCGTCCGCCGCCGGACCGGTCCGCTCCTTCATGGCGGCGGGCTGCGTCACGCCTGCCGAACTGGCCGCCCGCACCGGACTCGCGCCCGAACGGATCCGGCAGCTGACCGGCGGCGGCCCGGACGCCGTCCCCACACCGGCCGAACTCGCCGTGCTCGCCGAGGGGTTGGGGGCCTCCGTACGGGACCTGCTGCCGCCGCGCAGCACCGCGCGGCACGGTGTGTCCATCCAGCACGCCCGCGACGCGCGCAGCTGGGTGTATCCGGACGACGGCCGGCCCGCCTACCGGCTCACCCGGCTCGCGGGCGACCCGCTGCACCCGCACACCTCGTCCCTCCAGTTGGACGTGCTCGCCACGGCGGCCACCGACAGCGCCCCGCTGGCCACCTACCAGCACCAGTACCTGTTCGTGCTCGGAGACGCGCCGGTGCGGGTCGGCTGGGAGCGCGACGGCGAGCGCCGTACCGACATTCTCGAACCGGGCGACTCCGCCTACACCGAACCACTGGTCCCCCTCACGTTCTCGGCCGTCACCGGCGCCGCCCCCCGCGTCCTGCTGCTGCGCATCGGCGGACATGTCACCCCCGAGGTGCGCCACGCGCTGGGCTCCATGGCCGAGCAGGGCATCGACCGCTACATCGCCGAAGACCGCCTCTGGTACAGCAAGGAAGGAAACTGATCGCCGTGCCGGACACTCAGCCGATCGGGGCTCAGGGCTCCAAGGCCGCCCGCCTGCGCGCGCTCCTCGCCGGGACCTCCGTGGTCCGCGCCGTCGGCGCGCACGACGGTCTGACCGCCAAGCTGGTGCAGCGCGCCGGGTTCGAGGCCGTGTGGGCCTCCAGCTTCGAGATCTCCGCGAGCCACGGGCTGCCGGACGCGAGCCTGGTGACCATGACGCAGTACCTGGATGCCGCGATCGCGATGGACGCGGTCACCGACATCCCGGTCATCGCCGACTGCGACACCGGCTTCGGCGGCCCGATGAACGCCGCGTACGCGATGCAGCGTTACGAGCGGGCGGGCATCGCGGCGCTCTGCATCGAGGACAAGCTCTTCCCGAAGATCAACAGCTTCGCCGACGCGGCCCAGGACCTGCTGCCCACCGAGGACTTCGCCCTGAAGATCAAGAACGCCAAGGAGGTGCAGTCCGACCCCGACACCGTGCTGATCGCCCGCACCGAGGCGCTGATCGCCGGCCATCCGGTGACGGAGGCGCTGGAGCGGGCACACGCCTACGTCGCCGCGGGCGCCGACGCGGTCCTCGTGCACAGCAAGAGCCGCCGCCCCGAGGAGGTACTGGAGTTCGCCTCCCGCTGGCAGTCGCCGGTGCCGCTGGTCGCCGTACCGACCACCTACAACACCGTGACCGAGGGCGAGCTGTACGACGCCGGGTACCGACTGGTGATCTACGCGAACCAGGGCCTGCGAGCCGCGGTGAAGGGCATGCAGGAGGTCCTGCAGGATCTCGGCGGGGCGGACCGGGCCGCCGAGATCGAGGAGCGCATCGCGCCGATGGCCGAGGTCTTCGCGCTCCAGGGCATGCCGTCGACGTTCCGCACGAAACCGTGACCGGCCGGGCCGCCGGCGGGGCGGATGCCTTCCTCGCCGGGCTGGAGGACATCGGGGTCTCGCTGGTGTCCGGGGTGCCCTGTTCCTACTTCAAGGAGCCGATCCGGCGCCTGGAGCGGCACCCCCGGATCCGCTACGTCCCGGCGGTGAACGAGGGCAGCGCGCTGGCGATCGCCGCCGGTGCCCGGCTCACCGGCGAACCGGCCGCGGTGGTCGCGCAGAACTCCGGCTTCGGCAACCTGGTCAACCCGCTCACCTCGCTGGTGCTGCCGTACCGGATCCCCCTGCTGGTCTTCGTCAGCATGCGGGGCTGGCCCACAGCCGACGCGGGCGAGCCGCAGCACCACTGGATGGGCAGGGTCGTGCCCTCCTGGCTGGACTCGCTGGAGGTGCCGTACTGGTGGCTGACCGCCGACGGCCCCTCGCCCGATGCGGTCGTCAAGGAGGCGGGCACCGCCCTGGACTCCGGGCGCAGCGCGTTCGTCCTGGTGGGCAAGGGCGCCCTCAAGGACACCGCGCCGGCGCCGGAGGCAAGCACGGCCGACGTCTCGGTCCCCGACCGTGACGACCTGGTGGACGCGGTGCTCGCCGAGGTCCACGGGGAACGGATCCTGTCCACCACCGGCTACCTCTCCCGCACCCTCTACAACCGGGGCGACCGGCGCGGGAACTTCTACATGCAGGGCTCGATGGGCCACGTCGCGGGCCTCGCCCTGGGCGCGGCGCTGGCCCGGCCCGAGGAGCGGTTCGTGGTCCTGGACGGCGACGGCTCGGCCCTGATGCACCTGGGCTCTCTCGCCACCGTCGGCCACTACGCGCCCGCCAACCTGGTCCATGTCGTCTTCGACAACCAGGCGTACGACTCCACCGGCGGGCAGCCCACCACGTCCGGCACCACCGACTTCGCCGCAGTCGCCCGCGCCGTGGGCTACCGGCAGGTCCGCCGGGTGGGTACGAGGGCGGGGCTCCGGCCTGCTCTGCGGGCGCTGCTGGACGCACCGGGGCCCGGCCTGCTGGCGGTGGACGGGAAGGTCGGGGGCGCGCCCGGCGAGCGGGCTTCCAGCAGCCTGTCGGTGGCGGACATCGCTGCACGCTTCACCGCCCTGCACGGGGCAGCGGTTCCGCCCGGCGGCCACCGGGAGGAGGCGTGAGCGGCATGATGCTGCCGGCGCTCCCCGGCGCCTGGCCCGGCCTGACCCGGCTGCCCGGCCACCCGGCGGCCCATATCGGCGCCGGTGCCGCGGCCTGGCTGGGCGACGCGCTTGCCGCGCTCGGCGCCGACCGGGTGCTCGTGGTGCACGGCAGATCCTCCTACCTGCGCTCCGGCGCCGCCCGGAGCGTGGCGGCCCTGTCGGAGCGCCACACGGTGGAGCACTTCGACGGAGTGCGCCCCAACCCCGGCATCGAGCAGATCCGGGCCGGTGTCGACGCCGTACGGCGCTTCGCGCCCCACGCGGTCGTCGGCATCGGCGGCGGCAGCAGCCTGGACGTGGCCAAGGCCATCGCCGTCCTGGCCGCCCAGCGGCACGACGCCGAGGACTGCCTGCGCCACCCCGAGGCTGTCACCGAGCGCCGGGAGTGCGCACTCGTCCTGCTGCCCACCACGGCCGGCTCCGGCAGCGAGATGACCCGCTTCGCCACCGTCTACATCGAAGGCCGCAAGCACTCGCTCGATGTCGACCAGGCCCGGGCCGACCTGGTCCTGGTCGACACCGACCTGACCGCTTCGCTCCCCCTCGAAGACTCTGTGACCAGCGGCTTGGACGCGCTGAGCCAGGCCGTCGAGTCGTACTGGTCCGTCGCGGCCACCGGCGCCTCCCGGGAACTGGCCCTCGCCGCCCTGGACCGGCTCGTGCCGGCCCTGGCCCGCGCGGCCGACACCGGCACGTTCGCGGACCCGGCGATCCGCGTCGGCACCGCGCACGGGGCCTCCCTGGCGGGCGCGGCCATCGACCTCACCCGCACCACGGCGGCGCACGCCCTGTCGTACGACCTGACGGCGCGGCTGGGCCTCGCCCATGGCACCGCCGTGGCCCTGCATCTGCCGTGGCTGCTGGAGCGGCACGCGGCGGCCGGCACGGCCGACTGCCGCCATCCGCAGGGCGCCGCAGCGGTGCGGGACGCCGTGGCCGTCATCGAGGACACCACCCGTAGCCGCGCCGGCCGGAGCGTGCGGCAGCTGGTGGAACAGTTGCTGACCCGCGCCGGGCAGCCGACCCGGATCGAAGATCTGGCGCTGCCCGCGGAGCACTGGCTCGGCCCCATGACGGAGGCGCTCGCCTCCGGCCGGGCCGCCAACAACCCCTGCGTACTGACCGAGGCCGACGTGCTTCAGCTGCTCGGCTGAAACCGCTCCACGAAGCACGAAGAAACACGACGGAACACGCCGAAGCACGAAGAACGCGTGACCGGCGCACGACTGACCGACGCACGACGAAAGGCGGACGACGATGGCCACTGGCCGCGTGCTGTACACCGACCCCGCGTGGCTCGTGGAGGACGGCACCTGGAGCCGCGAACGGGCCACGGTGGAACGGGAGATCCTCGGACCGGACGTGGAGCTGCGCTTCGGCCCCTACGAGAACGGCCGCTACCTGGTCGACAGCCCCGCGATGCGTGAGGCGGCCGGCGGGTGCGAGGTGCTGGTGGTCTACCGCACCCAGGTCACCGGGGAACTCCTCGACGCGGCCGGGGACCGCCTGCGGGTGGTCGTGCGCCAGGGCGTCGGCGTGGACAACCTCAACGCCGATCTGCTCGCCGCCCGCGGCATCCCCGCCTACAACGTGCCCGACTACTGCGTGGACGAGGTCGCCGCCCACACCTCGGCGCTCGCCCTGGCGCTGGAGCGGCAGCTGGTCCCGCAGCACCGGACGCTGACCGGCGGGACCTTCGACATCTACGCCGGCGGCGTCCCGCACCGCACCAACCGGCGAACCCTCGGCATCGTCGGTTTCGGCCGCATCGGCCGCGCCGTCGCCCGGCGCCTCGGCTCCTTCTACGGCGAGGTCCGGGTCTACGACCCCTACCTCGGCCGCGACCTCGCCGAGGGCTACGGCGCCCGCGCCGCCGACACCCTCGAGGAACTGCTCGCCGCGTCCGACCTGGTGACCCTGCACTGCCCGTTGACCCCCGAGACCGAGCGGCTGATGGACGCCGACGCGCTGCGCGCCATGAAGCCGGGCGCCTTCCTGGTCAACGCGGCCCGCGGCAAGCTGGTCGATCCCGAGGCCCTGGGCAAGGCGCTGGAGCAGGAGTGGATCGCGGGCGCCGCCCTCGACGTCTTCTTCCCCGAGAACCCCCACCACGATCCCCGGTGGGAGCCGGTGCTGCGGCATCCCCGGATCGTGGTCACCAGCCACCGCGCCTTCCTGTCCGAGGAGGCCGAGGCCAGCAGCCGCCGCCGGGTGGCCGAGCTGGTGCGGGCGGCGCTGGACGGCCGCGTGGACGGCCACCCCGGCCGAGTCCCGGGACAGGGGGCGGCCCGGTGACCTCGCTCTCCCCGACGGCCGCCGGGGCCCACGGCCAGGACGTCGTCGTCCTGTCCACCGGCGACGTGCGCGTCCCGGTGCACCCGGCCGCCTCGGCCGTACGGGTACGGCGGGCCGACCAGCACTACCGGGCGCCCGCCGGCGACCCGGACCTCAGGGCCCTCATCGCCCGGTATGCCACCCCGGCGGGATCCCCGGCCGTCTCGGCCGAGCGGGTTCTCGTGGCGCCCGGGGCCCGGCAGGCCCTGGTCGCGGTGCTCGGCGCGATCCTGGGCGAGCGCCGCGAGGTGCTCTTCGCGACACCGTACTGGGCCAGCTACCCGCACCTCGTGCAGCTGGTCGGGGGCGTCCCCGTGCCGGTGCCGGGGCTGGTCGGCGACGGCACCCTCGACGTGGACGCGTGGGAGGCGCGGCGTACGCCGGACACGGCCGCCGTCATCGTCAACTCCCCCCGCAACCCCGACGGTGCCGTCATCCCCGAGGACTCGCTGCGCGCCCTGGTCGAGTGGGCCGGCCGGCACGGGCTGACCGTGATCTGCGACGAGGTGTACCGGGGGGTGCCGCTCGGCGGCCGGGCCGCACCCTCGCTGCGGGACGTGTTCCCGCAGCTGCCGGAGCACTGCGTGGTCGTCGACGGGCTGTCCAAGAGCCACGCCCTCGCGGGGCTGCGGTTCGGCTGGGCGATCGCACCCGAGGGCATCCGCGCCCGCGCCGTCGCCGTCGCCTCCCATCTCATCGGCAACACCAGCGGCCTGGTGCAGGACGCGGCGGCCGTCGTACTGGCCGAAGGGGAGCCTGAGCGGCAGAGGGTCGGCAGCGAACTCACCGCGAATCTGGATCTGGCGATGAAGGTCCTCGACTCCGTCGAGGGGCTCGTCTGCCCCCGTCCGCGAGGCGGCATCTTCCTGTTCCCGGACGTCCGGACGCCGCTCGCCGGCCTCGGCCGGCCCGGTGGGACCGGGGACGAGGCGCGCCGTGCGCCGGCCGCCTGGCTGAAGGACCGGCACCGGGTCGCGGTCGTGGACGGCTCGGCGTTCGGCGCGCCGGGCCATCTGCGGCTGTCGTTCGCCCTCCCCGCCGAACAGCTCACCACCGGACTGGAACGCCTGCGGCACGCGCTGACCACCGCGTGAACCGCGCCCGACGCACCGACGCCCCCGACCCGTTGTGAGAGGAAACCTTTCGTGGATGTCTCCGTGCTGGACCGGCTGCCCGCCCCGGTACGGGCCGAACTCGACCGCCGGCAGGTCGCCCTGCCCGCGATAGCGGCCCTGGTGCAGGCCGACGAGGACGAACCCGTGCTGCTCGCCGGCTCCTACGCGACCGGGGAGTGGAACCCCACCTCCGACCTCGATCTGCTGGTCCTCACCAAGCGGCACCGCCGGCGCCGCACACCCGGCACCACCAACCACCCGTCGATCCTCGGCGACAGCTTCGACGGACAGGCGGGCGACCTTCCGGTCAACGTCGAGTACGTCTCCGCGGAGCGCCTGCACGACCTCGCCCGGGTGCTGGAGAACACCGCACAGGACGGCGGCACGGTCGACCTGCCGAACTTCCAGGGACTGGAGATACGGCTCGTGCAGCGCGTGCACAAGGGCATCGCGCTGAGCGGCGACGGGGAACTGGACCGGCTCCGTGCGGGCCTCGACCTCGACGCGGTCCGCTCGGCGGCCACCGCCCTCGCCTTCGTCGGCACGCTCAGCCTGCTGGAGGACACGACGGTCCTGGCGAGCCCTACCCGCGAGCTGATGTGCCGGGGCGCCGCGGAGTCCCTGCTGATGTCGGCGGTGAACGCCTTCGGCCCGCTCACCCACGACGGCAAACACCTGCTCACCCGGGCGGCCGGCATCGCGGAACTGCCCCATGCGCCACGCCTGTTCGGGCAGATCGAGCCCCTGCTGTTCGCGGAACGCCTGCCTCACGAGGAGGCGCTCGGCCTGGTCCTGGACCTGGCCGAGGACCTGTACCGGTCGTTCACCGATCCGCGCTGCCCCTCGCGGGTGCTCCCGATGCTCGACCCGTTCGTCCCGGCCTGGGCGTGGACGGGGCGTGCGTGGCCGGCGACGGGACACGGCCTCGCGGGGACGGGGCAGGCCTTCGCGGGAGGAGGCGCGTGACGGGCGGCGGTGCCGGCCGGGCGGCCGACGAGGCGTGGGGGCTGTTGGACCCCGACCCGCCGCTGTTCGCGTCCGAGGCGTGGCTGGATCACATGTCCGGCCGGATCGAGGGCAGCCACCGCCGCTTCGTCAGCGCGCCCGGAACGCCCGACGCCACCGGCTTCTTCGGCACCGTCATCGGCGACAGCGAGATATCCGAGAGCAAGAACCCCTGGCAGCTGTTGTTCGAGCCGTGCGCCCTGCGGACGCTGACCCCCGGGGCCATGGCGGCGCAGGCCGCGGCCCGGGCCGGGGGGCCGCCCCGCGAGGCCTGGTTCCCCTCCCTGGTGCTGACGTACCCGGGCCTGGAATGCTTCCCGGCCGGTCCGGGCCGCCACCGCCCCGCCGCGCTCGACCGCGCGATCACGGACCTCGTCGGCCGGGCCCGTGACGAGGGCCTGCGGTCGGTGGCCTTCCTGTACGTACAGCCGGAGGAGCGGGCGCTCGCAAAGGCGCTGCGGCGGGCGGGGTTCGTGGAGTTCCCGCTCGCCCTGCGCTGCAACCTGCGCCCGCCGGGGACCTCGTTCGCCGACTACCGGGCCACACTGAGCCGCAGCGCGGTCCACAGCATGGACCGCATCCGGCGCCGTATGGCCGAACGGGGCGTGTCCTTCGGCCGGTTCCCCCTGAGCGAGCTGGACGACACGGATGTCGAGCGGCTCGTCGAGCTACGGCTCCAGCACCGCGCCAAGTACGGCCGACGCCCCGACGCCTGCGGGGAGCGGGACCAACTGACGGCGTTCCGAAGGTACTTCGGGGACCGGGTGGAGGTCGTGGCCGCGCTGGCCGACGAGCGGATCATCGGGTTCTGCCTGTTCCTCGATGCCGGAGACCAACGGCACGCCTGGTCGAACGGCACCGACTACACCGACAGCCGGTCCAAGGACACCTATTTCGAGGTCTGTTACTACCGGCCGGTCGAGGACGCCTACCGCACCGGCCGCAAGGAGCTGTCCTTCAGCTACGGCGCGGAGATCACCAAGCTCGAGCGGGGCTGCCGCCTGGACGAGGTGAGCGGCTTCGTCCTCCCGCTGGACGACGGCGACCTGGAGTCGGCTCGCCGCGCGGCGCGGGCCCTCGCCGGGGGGCTCGCCCGTCCCGGCAGGGGAACGCACAGGACGACGACGGGAGAGTGACGGGACAGTGATGGACGCCGACGCCGGCAACGCCCGCAAGAGGCTGGGCATCTTGCGGGAGCCGGGCTTCCGGTACTACTGGACGGCCCGCGCCCTGTCCCTGGTCGGGGACTACGCCTTTCGTACCGCCTTCGCCACGCACATCATCAGTGTCAGCGGCTCGGCGTCCACGCTGGCCACCGCGACGGCCGTGCTGCTGGTGCCCTCACTGGTGTTCTACCTGGTGGGAGGCGCCGTCGGGGACCGCACGCGGTCCCGGCGGGCGATCATGGTCGGGGCGGACATCACCCGGTTCGTGGTCCTCCTGCTCATCGCGGGGGTGACCTACTGGACGTCCAGCGTGGTGCTGCTCGTCGTCCTCGCCGTGCTGATCGGTGTGGCGGACGGCTTCTTCCAGCCCGTGTCCTTCGCGTACATGCTGGAGATCACGCCCAAGGAGAAGCTGGTCGCGGCGAACTCGGCGCTCTCCGTCGGCCAGCAGATCGGACTCATCGGCGGCCCGCTCGTCGGCGGGTTCATGGTGAGCCTCGCGGGTGCCTCCGCGACGTTCGCGTTCGACGCGGCCACCTTCCTGCTCTCGGCGATCCTGCTCCTGCTCGTCCGCACGTCCCGGAACACCGGCGAGGAGAGCGGCCCCGGCGCCGCGGAGCCGGACCCCGTGGCCGAGGACAGCACGGCCGGGGAACCGGTGACCGGCATCCACCGGCTCCGGCAGGTCGGCGCGGACGTCACCCAGGCGGGCCGGTATGTGGCCGGCCTGCGCTGGCTGCTGGTCTCCCTGGTGGTCGGCGCCTGCACCAACGCCGTGTACGCGGGTGTCCTCGATGTCTCGGTGCCGCTGATCATGGCACCGCAGGGGACGTCCGAGGGCCGGTCGCTGGGCACGTTCTACGCGCTCCAGGGCATCGGCGCGCTGGCCGGGGCGGCGGTGCTGGTCAAGCTGACGGTGCGCAGGATGGGGCCCGTCCTGTTCCTCATGCTGGCCATCATGGCGCTGTCCCTCGCGGCGACCGGTGTGATCGGCGGCGGCGCGGGCGCGCTCGCGATGGCCTTCGTCTACGGGATCGGCCTGCACTTCTTCAACTCGCTCTTCCCCAGCCTGCTGCAGGAACGGGTACCGGAGTCCCTGCTCAGCCGCGTGGGCAGCCTGGCGTTTCTCGGCTTCAACGGCCTGATGCCGCTCGGCGCCCTGCTGATGGGCCCGCTGGTGAGCACGCTCGACGCCCGTGGTGCGGCCGCCTGGGCCGGTCTCGCGGCCGCTCTGGCAAGCCTTGCCGCCCTGATGTCCGGCGACGTGCGCCGCCTCACCGCCCAGAGCCCGAAGCCGGACACGAGTGCGCGGCCGGACCCAGCCGACGGAGACAAGGACGCCGTCGCCAGGCACTAGGCGCGCTCGTCAGTTGCCCGCCCCGACAAGGAACAGGAAGATCATGCACAGGACAGAAGTAACCCCGCTGTCCGGCCCGTTCGACGGCGCCGCCTGGGACCGCCTGGGTCCGGGCGCCGCGGTGCAGGGGGGCCGCTGGCTGCGGTCGATGATCAGTCGGCTGCCGGGCGAGCCGGTGACGGTCCGGTACGACGGCCCGAACGGCGCGCTCGCCTTCACCGGTGCGGTGGTCCGGGACGGCGACGCGTACGAGGCGTACAACCCATGGGCGATCCTGCGCCGTCAGGACCCCGTCTTCCCCGAGGCGGAGTGCTCGAGCCGACGCGTCCTGCCGCAGCTCGGCGACGGGCGCGAGGAGATCCTGCCGGGACTGCTGCTGGTGGCACCCGGATACCTCGGGGATCCGGTAGGGCCGGCCGCGGACCACCCCGAGAGCGTGGAGCAGTGCCTCGCCGACGTCTGCGCCTGGGCAAGCGGGAAGGGCCTGGCCACGGTGTCGGTGCTGTACGCCACACCGGTCGGCTCCCGGGTCCTGGCCCCGGCCGTCGGCGCCCTGGGGGGCGAGAGCTTCCGTCTGACGACGCGTTCGATGATGCCGGTGACGTGGGACGACGAGGAGGCCCTTGCAGGGAGCCGGTCGAGGCGGCGGCGCATCGAGGTGCAGCGGCAGCTGCGCCGCCTCGCGGAACACGGTTGCGCCGTCGGGACGGGAGACCCCGGCGAACTGTTCGACGAGGTCGTCGAGGGCAGGTGCACACTGCTGCACTGGTACGGCCAGCCCGCCGACGAGGCGGCCGAGCGGCGCCGGCTGCGCACCCTCATCGACTCGTTCGGCACGGACCTGTTGCTCTACACCGCCCACCTCGACGGCCGGCTGATCGCCCACGCGCTGTTCGTGTCCGACATGAGGACGTTGCAGAACGTGTACGCCGGCACCACAGAGACCGGCCGCAAGACCCCATACGCACACCTGGCGGTGACCTATCACGAACCGATGCGGCGTGCCACGCGCGAGCGCTACGACCGGATCGACTACGGCGTCGGCCATGGGGACACGAAGCGGTTGCAGGGTTGTGACGCCGTACCGCTGACGGGACATGTGATCCCGCTGTAGTGGCTTCGTACAACGTCCGCCGCGCCCACGCCATCTCCCCGCTCTCCGCCCTGTAGTACGAGTACTCGGTCTCCGAGCGCTGGCAGGGCGAGAACTACGCCTGCAACCTGCGGGCCGCTGATCAGCCCCGCCAGCTCGCCGCCGCCAAGGGCGTCACACCCGCCCAGCTCGCCCCGTCAGGCAGATCCTGCCCCGGGGGTCCGCCGGCAGCCGCTACCCCGGCGCCTTCATGCCCGACCACCTCACCGACCGACTCACCGCAGAGGAGCCCTACGTCCTGGACTACGAGATCTGCCGGGGCGACGACGGGACGTACTTGGCTGTGGCCAGGTTGGCGCCGGGTGCCGAGGACATTCCGGCCTGGGCGTGCATGAGGGGAACGATGGGGGTGTAGACGAACCTGCCGATCCCCTGTCCCGCGGCGAGCGCTGCCGCCGCCTGGACGACGATCGTCCAAGGCGACCGCGTTCGGAGACGGGCGCGGGCCGATGACTGCACGGTCTTGGCACCTTCCTGGGCGGCGTTCGGTGGCCGCCTTTCACGCTGGGCAGCGCCCGCAGGCTTGTGAAATGCCGGCTGAGCTGCCGCTATGCCCGGCAGGCATGGATGCTGCGAAGGCAACGGAGTGCCCGTCTCGGGCGAGGCCGGCCGTGCCCTCGGCCCGGAGTGCGACCGCGTCGACGTCGCACCGACCGCGGTCAGGGTCGCATCGCACCGGAGCGGACGTCGACTCCCGATGCGGTGCCCGGCACCTCGCGTCGTCGGACGACGGCGCCGTCCGCGCCCCGGCCACGCTCCGCCAGGTCCCGCCGCCCCGCCTCCGCCACGGCATCGACCTGCTGGCCGTCACCGCCGTACCGCGGCCGCGAGGAGCCGCGCTTTCGAGCACACCCCGGGCGCGAGCACCCCGGCCGACCGTCCGCACCCGTACGCGGGTTCTGCCGCCGCCGAAGCCGGCCTGTTCCTGCCGGACGCCCCATTGGCCGCATCCGCCGGGAGGCCGCACGCGGGCCGGTTCCCGGGCTCGCGCCCGGCAACCGGCCCGCCGTCGTGCTCGCCTGTGGTGTCCGTCACCGGCCGAAGCCGTAGGCGAACAGATGGTCGGTGCCCGTCGAGCCGGTCACCGGCAGCGTGATCGACGCCACCTGCTTGGACGAGTCCAGCGGGACCCTCGTGGCGAAGACGTACGTCTTGACGTTGTCCCGGCCGCCGCTCCCGGTGTTCCGGTACGCCGTCGTCACGGCCGTCGTGTCACCCGCGAGCGGCTTGCCCGCCCCGCCGTTGAGCGTCCAGTCCGAGAAGCCGACGGTCGCCTTCGATGCGGTGCCGTCCGTGTAGGTGACGGTCACCGTGCCCGAGACCCCGCTGCCGTCGGTCGGCGCGTTGGTCGCCGTACCCAGCAGGCCCAGCGACGCTCCCGATGTCCCGGCCGGCATGAGGAGGGTCTGGCCGGCCATCTCCACGTTGTCCAGCCGGCCGGACGCCACGGTGGGCCAGTTGTAGGAGATGCCGTCGACCGTGAGGGGGGAGCCGCTGGTGACGCCCGCCGCTGACAGCGCGTTCTGCGAGAGGGCCCAACCGCCGCCGTCGAAGCCGCCCGAGAAGCCGGTGCCGTCGGGGTAGATGCCCTCGTTGGTGTCGAACGGCCACAGCGCACCGGCCTTGGCCACGGCCACGCGGAGGGTCGCCCCGCTCAGCGCCGCACCGGTGCCGTGGTCGGTCAGCGCGAAGGCGACGGGGAACGTCCCCTCGCCCGCGCCCGCACTCACGTGGACCTTTGCCTCGGCGCTCCCCGAGGCGGGCACCGTCAGCGAACCGGACGACGTGTCCAGCGTGACGCCGGTGGGCGCCGTCGCCTTCCAGTCGACCGTGACCGCCTTGCTGCCGAGGTTGGTCAGGTCGAGCGTGCCGTCACCGGACGTGCCCGGCTGGAGCACCAGGCCGTCGCTGGAGGGGCCGGTCGCGGCCAGCACCCGGCCACCACCGGTGGTGTCCGACGGCGGCGCCGCCGACGCGCCGGACGCCCATGAGGTGTCGGGCCGGGTGCCGAGCGTGAAGTCGATCGTACCCGCGCCCCTGAGCTGCTGGTACGTCAGCCAGGATCTCTTCCACTCCTTGCCCCTGACGTCGAGCGACTGCACATACGGCGCGTCGGGCGCGGCCTGCGGGGCGTTGATCCGCACCGTCCCGCCGCCCCCGAAGGTCACCTGGGCCACCGGGAAGACCGGACTGCCGAGCGCCAGCGTGTCCGTACCCGGGGTCTCGGGATACATGCCGAGCTCGGACCAGACGTACCAGGAGCTCATCGCGCCGAGATCGTCGTTGCCGAAGGAGCCCACCGGAGCGTTGAAGTACAACTTCTGCTGGGCTGCACGGACGGCCGCCTGGGTCTTCCACGGCCGGCCCGTGTAGTCGTACTCCCAGGGGATCTCCACGCTGGGCTCGTTGCTCAGGTCGGCGTTGGTGTTGCCGGGGTCGGTGATGTTGCCGAGCAGGCTGTCCAGGTAGGACGAGTACGCCGTGTCACCGCCGCGCGCCTGGATGAGCTGCTTGAGGTTGAACGGGACCATCGGCGTGTACTGGGCCGACGTGCCCTCCACGAAGCCGTTGGAGGTGCCCGGGGTGAAACCGCCCGCGAACTGGCCGTCCTTGTTCCTGCCCTGCAGGTAGCCGGTCTGCGGGTTGAACACGTTCATCCAGTCCTGGGCGCGGGTGGCGAACTTCTCGTAGACGGCAGTCCTGCCCAGCGACTTCGCGAAGGCGGCCAGGGCGTAGTCGGCGGAGTCGTACTCCAGTTGCGTGGAGACCGGGCCGTAGAAGTTGCAGCAGCCGTAGTCGTTCTCGTCCAGCGGGAGATAGCCCTTCGCGGCCCGCACCGACTCGCCGGGGCGATCGTTGTTCGGGACGGTGGCCTCGTGCTGCAGGGCGGCCAGCGCCTTGCCCGTGTCGAAGCCCCGGGCGCCGAAGGCGTACGCGTCGGCGATGATGCCGGCGGCCGGGTCTCCGACCATCACATAGCTCTCACCGTTGTTCGAGGCCCACTTGGGCAGCAGGCCCGTCTGGTCGTACCCGTTGAGCATCGAGGTGACGACGTCGCTTGTGACCTTGGGCTCGACGATCGCCATCAGCTGGGTCTGGGAGCGGTAGGTGTCCCAGCCGGAGTAGTTGGCGTACTGGGCCTTCTGTCCCCTGGCCAGCTTGTGGACCTGGTTGTCCATCCCCATGTACCGGCCGTCGTCGTCCGAGAAGACGTTCGGGTGCAGCAGCGCGTGGTAGAGCGCGGTGTAGAACTGCACCCGCTGGTCCGAGGAACCACCCCCGATCCGAAGCCTGTTCAGCACCGCGTCCCAGGCGTCATGGTTGGCCCGCTGCACGGCGTCGAAGTTCCACCTCTTGATCTCGGTGGCGAGGTTGTCCGCCGCGCCTGCGTCACTCGTGTACGAGATGCCGACCTTCGCGCTCACCGTCGGATCGACCGAGGTGTCGAAGGTCAGGTACATGCCGTTCGCGCCGGTCGTGGGAGGCTGGGCGGCCGTGCCCGCGGTGGACGAGCGGGGCACGGCGCCGGCGTCCGGGGCCGGGGAGGGGGTGCCGGAGGCCTTGTCACCGCTCCCGTGGATCGTGGGGGACGGCGTCGCCGGGACGGTGAAGTGCCTTTCCTTCAACGGGGCCGGGCTGGAAGCCCGTTGCGGGACCTGCCGCACCCTGCCCGCCTTGAGCGACGTCGCGCCGGGATTGACGGTGCTGCCGACCCAGGTGCCGCTCGCGGTGAACGGCTGGTCGAACTTGATGTCGAAGTGCAGCGTGTACCTGTTGCTCGCGCCGCAGAAGTGACCGCTGTCGATCGCGCCGCTGATCTCCTTGTCGTTCACCACCCGCACGCGGGTTCCGTCCACCTGCGTGGCGCCACCGCTGAGCTTGAACAGCAGGTTCGCCTGCCGGCCTGCGGGGAAGGTGAAGGTGCCCAGCCCGGCGCGGGTGGTATCGGTCAGCCGGGTCGTGACACCGTTCGCGTCGGTGACCCCGTAGTACCCGATGCCCGCCCGCTCGTCCGCGTGGCGGAAGCCGACGGACGCGTCGCCGGGGTTGCCCGGCAACGCGCCGGTCACCGGCAGGACGGGCAGGTCGCCCGCGACGGGACAGCCGGGCCCCGAAAGGTGGGTGAGGCTGAAGCCGGAAATCTTGTTGTCGTTGTACTCGTAGCCGCCACCGTCAGGGCGGTCCGGCGTCGTGTCGGGACCCCACTGCACCATGCCGGCCGGCATGTCGGGGCCGGGGAAGGTGTCCACCGCCCCGGAGGTGCCGATGAGGGGGTTGACGAGGGAAGCGGGGTCCTTCACCAGGGCCGGCGTCGCGGCACTGACGGCATGGGCGCTCCCGATCGCCGGGAGCGGAAGCACGGCCATGCCCAGAACGGACACCACGGCCAGGCGTTGCCGCAATCTCCTTCGGTTACGTGACGCGGCTGAACGTCGGGGTCTCACCATCGGTTGCCTCCGCAGCGGTTCGTGCTTCGCACATCAGGTGGCGGCGCGCCGAAGCAGGCCGGAACGCCGGCGACAGGCAACGGTTCCGGCCACTCCCACCCGGCCTGACAACGTTGCCATTCACGAGTGTCGAGTGAAACGCGTGTTCTTACGGCGTGTCAACGAGGCCAACGAGACTTTCTGATTGCGAAGTTCAGCAGGGCACGTGCGGCTGCGGATGCCGTCGACCGTGTCCATGGCCCGGCGCCTGCGGTTTGTCGCGCGCGGCCGCTGATCGCGGGATGGGCGTGTCCGACGTATCAGGCCGGGTGATCGTGCGGTTGCAACCGCCCCTCTCCCCGCGTCGACGCGTTCGCCCGCGTCCGGCCGCCGCCGACCAGCGCCAGGGACAACCAACCCACGCTGCCACGCGGCGCGTTCGACAAGGGCCGCGTGAACCCCACGACCCCGGACAGGCCGGCCGCAGGCATTCACCACCGCACCGAAGCCGGAGCGTCGGGTTGCGGGCCGTCATCGACATGCCCGACAACCTCGATCGACCCTGCGGAACTCCCCGGCCGGCGGGTATCCGCCATCCGGCCGTCCCAGCCGTGACCGCCCTGCATCGCCGGACTCCCAGGCACTCCATTGCCGAACTTTTAAGCACTCAACAACCGGCGATACACCCGGATGTCACCCGAGGCCCTGAAAATGTCATGTCCATGCGTTCTTTCAACCTGGAGGGTCCCTTGCCGACTCTGCGACGTCCCCAGCTGTCCTGGCCCAGGCGGTTCGCGGTGCTGATCGCCGCCATCGCGTCCGTGGTCAGCGTGTCCGCCGTCAACAGCCCGGCCGCGAATGCCGCGGTCTACGGCTCCTGCAACATCAGCGGATGCGGCGACGCTGCCTCGGCCAACTCGACCTGGTCCGGTCTCGGCTACCCGACCGCTCGGGGTTGGTACGACTGGCCCGACGGCGAGTGCAGCTACGCGGGCGGCGAGTTCTACAACAACGACGGGCAGTTGCCCTCCGGCGACACCTTCTACGAGTACGACGTCTACCCGCGCGCCTGTGGCGCCCATCGTGACGCCTACCGGATCGTCGTCGACTCCAACACCGGTGCGGTCTGGTACTCGCCCGACCACTACAGCGACTTCTACCAGCTCTGACCACTCCGGCCGGACTACAACGATCCGCCTGCACGGACGGGCGGGTGAGTGAGTGTCGCGGCTGATACCCCATCAGGGGCGGTCCTCCCGGGACCGCCCCTCGATCATGTGCAGGCCCACCGGATCCGGCAGCGCCCACGGGGTCGACGAGCCAGGTGCGCTGTCCCGGGACGTCGGTGACACGCGTGCTGGGTGCTTGAACAGGTGGGGGCCTTCTGGGTTCGGTGTGGAATGCGACATCTCCACCGGTACTCAGGAGGCCCTCGTATCCCCCACCGTCATGCCCCGCTGACGCCGACCGGCAGGCGTCACCGACCTCGGAGGCCTGGCCGCGGCACCACATCGGAGTCCGCATCCGCAAGGCGATCCACTTCGGCGGGCAGTCGCCTGCGCCGGGGCGCGCTTGCCCTGCTCGAGTACGGCAACTGCCTGTGCCCCGACCGTCTGGTGCTCATGCACGGGGACGTGCACCCGGGCCCCACCGCCGTGGAGCGGCACCATCCGGCCCCCGGCACTGTCGACGCTGCTGTTCTGGACCGACACCGGCATCGGCGCTCCCGCGGTGGACTTCGTCGACATGCCCTACGCCGGCCGCCCGGACGTCCTCGACCGACTCCTCGGGGCCTACCGGTCGGCGCGGCGAGGCCCCGGCGGGATGCGGACGCACATCCTGGCCCACGGTGCATGGCGGTCCGGCTGCTGTCGAATAGTACGGCGAGAGGTTCCGCGGCCAGGTTGACGCGCAGGCGCAGCACGCTGGGCAAGGCCTGGTCGGGGAAGGCGGGCCGGGCGGGCGACCACGTCGTGGTCGCAGTTCCCGCGTTCGACACGGGAGCGTGAGCCGGGATCCTTCATCTCTGACCGGCCACGATGCCGGCTCACGGGGGCTCGGGCACGGCCGTGCAACGCTTCGGAGACCTCCGCGCTCGGCTCAGCCTCGCGCAATCCTCCGCTGCGCGGCTTCGGTCAGTGCGGTCGCCGTATGTACCGCGCTGGCGATGGCGTCGTCGGGGCCGAGGCCGCACAGGTCAGTCAGGGAGAAGAGGGCCTCTGCGCTGACGACCACGGCGAGGTCCCGCTTGAGCTGGGCGAGGGCTTCCGGATCCGTCACCCCCAGTGTCTCCTCCAGTGGCAGGAGCGCGAGGTCGATCAACCCGAACCGGACACCCGGCCTGGCGGCCGCCGCCTCGGGGCGGGTGATGGTGGCCGCGATCATGGCGCGCACCGCTCCCTGCCGCAGGAGTACGCCGCGCAACAGGAACTCACAGGCGAAGGCGACCCGTTCCACGGGATCGGTGGAGTCCGCGACCGGCGCGAGCGCCTCGACGGGGGACGGCCAGGCGCCGGTCAGGGCCTCGCTGATCAGCGAGGGGAGGTCGGGGAAGTAACGGTAGGCGGTGGCCTCGGAGACCAGGGCCGCGCGCGCGATCGCGGGCATGGTCACCTCGCCGCCCATGCCGATGAGTTCACGGGCGGCTTCGACGATCGCCGTACGCGTGCGCTTCTTCTGGTTGCTGCGGCCGGTGTCCGTCTGCGTGGTCGCCACCCGTCCGTCCCTTCCGTGCCCGTCCACTCAACCCAACCTTATCACTGACTGCTCTCATTATAAGAGTTCACTTGCATGACGCGGCTCCACTCTCTAATCTCCTTCATGAGAGCCGACTCTCACGAAGGAGATGGCGATGACCGAGGTTTCCGTGGTCGGCCCGGACGACGGCGAGACGATCCGTCTGGGGCCGGCACAGATCCGCATCCTTGAGGACGGCAGCACCACCGGCCACCGTCTCGGCATCGGCGAGATCACCCTCGCCCCGCACACCGAAGGCCCGCCGCAGCACCGCCACGCCCAGCACGACGAGGGCTTCTACGTGGTCTCCGGCACCGTGCACTTCACCGTCGGCGAGACGACCCACGTCGCGCCGGCCGGCACCCTCGCGATGATCCCACCCGGCGCCCCGCACACCTTCGCCAACCTCGGCGACGAGCCGGCGGTGATGCTCAACACTTTCACGCCCGACCTGTACGTGCAGTACTTCCGCGACCTGCGGGACATGATCGCCGCCGGCCGGGAGCTGACCCCGCAGGCGACCGTCCAGGTGATGAGCCGGTACGCCACCGTGCCGGCGACCGACTACGCGTGACGGCCCGCGTCGAGAACCCCCGCCGCCAGCAATCGACTTGGAGACTTCCATGACCGGCACCACCAGCACGATCACCCTCACCCTCGACTCCGGCGACGTCGACCTGAGCTTCACCGTCGACGGGCGGGGCAGCGGTCACCCCTTCCTGCTCCTGCACGGCGGCGGCGGTCCGCAGACCGTCACGGGATTCGCCGCGCTCCTCGCCGAACAGCGGCCGGCCCGGGTCGTCACCCCGGTCCACCCCGGCTTCGGTGGCACCGACCGGCCCGACTGGCTCACCGACGTGCCCACCCTCGCCCAGGTCTACGCACGCCTGCTGGACGAACTCGACCTGGAGGACGTCACCGTCGCCGGCAACTCCATAGGCGGCTGGGTCGCCGCCGAAATGGCCCTGCTCGGCAGTGACCGGATCAGCGCCGTGGTCCTCGTCGACGCCGTCGGCATCCAGGTCCCCGGCCACCCGGTCGCCGATCCCTTCACCCTGGCACCCGCCGAACTGTCCGCTCTCTCCTTCCACGACGTCGAGAGGTTTCGCATCGACCCCAGCACGTTCTCCGACGAGCAGCGCGCCGTCGCGGCCACCAACCGGGCGGCGCTGCAGGCCTATTCGGGCCCGCACGCCATGGCCGATCCCGCCCTGCGCGAGCGCCTGGCCAAGGTCAACTGCCCCGTACTCGTCGCGTGGGGCGAGAGCGACCAGGTCGTCGACACCGAGTACGGACGCGCGTACGCCGCCGCCGTCCCCGGCGCCAGGTTCGAAGTCCTCCGCCGCGCCGGTCACATGCCCCAGATCGAGACCCCGGAGCAACTTCTGCTGTCCGTCTGGGACTTCGCCGCCGCTCACACCACCCATGGGCCCGCCGACTGAACACGTGAGCGCACATGCCCGACCCCATACCGGGGCGGCGCACCCCCGTCCTGGCCGTCTGCTGACTGAGCGTGCTGCTGGTCAGCCTCGACGTCACCATCCTCGACGTCGCGCTCCCCTCGCTGCGGCGGTCCCTGAACTCGTCCCTCTCCGGCCGACGTCATCACCGTCCAAGGCCTCCCGGCTCACCGTGAGGGCGCTTCCGGTCGCTCCTACCTCCTGACCCGCTGTGTTGCGGCATCTGCGGCCGCCGCATGGAATCCCACTGGACCCACCACCGCCCCGGCTACCGTTGCCGCCACGGCCACACCAGCGCCACCCAACCCGAACCCAGCCGCGCGACCCACACCTACCTGTGCGAAGACCACGTTCTGCCGCATCTGGCGCCCCTGCACCTCCGCCTCACCAGCCGCCTGGATGCTCCTGGATTGGCGTCCGTGAGCCGTGACGCGGTGCACCCGACACCCGCCCAGGCGATCGCCCATCTCCGCAGCGAGGAGATCGTCCTTGCCTACGACCCCGTGACCAAGACCCTGACCGCGAACACACCTCAGGCAGGATGGGTCACCATCAGCTGACAACGAGCGGGCGCTGCTCGCCATGGACGCCGACGAGCACATGGCCGAGGTGTGCCGGCGGCTTCCACATAGGCGGCTGCCATGTCGCCAAGGCCTGGAATTCGGTTCCGTCGAGGATGTTCTGACGGGCAGGCTGCTCGAAAAGGGGTGGACGCCCCCGGGATACTGATTGCCATGGCCGTCATGCAGCAGCTTGCCCGCGTCTCTGCCGAGTACCTCGCCGCCTGCCGGACACGCGCCGAGGAGTCCTCCGATGGTTTTCACCAGTGGGACCGTCGGAGGCTGACTGCCTCGACCTGGACTGGGCCCCAGCCATGCTTGAACGTGCGTGCACCGTAGCCGGAGTCAGCGAAGTGCATCTCGCCGCGCTCAGGCAGGGACTGTACGGTCACTGGTGTAACTCCCGAGCTGGAAGCGACAGTTGATGACTGACGTGGTGAGTGACGCCAAGGCCCAGGAGGTGCCCGTGACGAGGTCGTGGACGACGCCCTGATCCAGCAGCTGATGGCCCGTGCGAAGGACGGCGGGATGAAGCTGGCCGGCGAGGGCGGTCTGCTGCAGCAGCTGACCAAGAAGCTGCTGGAGTCCGCCTTGGAGGGCGAGATCACCGACCACCTGGGCCACGAGGCCGGCGAGCGGGCCGAGGCCGGGCGGAGGGAGAACTACCGCAACGGCCACCGGGCCAAGACAGTGACCACCGACATCGGCACCGTCGAGATCGAGGTTCCCCGGGACCGGGCCGGCACCTTCGAACCGATGATGGTCAAGAAGCGCCAGAAGCGCCTTGCCGGTGTCGATGAGATGGTGCTGTCCCTGTCGCCACGGGCCTGACCCACGGCGAGATCTCCGCCCACCTGGCCGAGGTCTACGGGGCGAGCGTCTCCAAGCAGACCATCTCCACGATCACCGACAGCGTGGTCGCGGGGATGGCGGAATGGCAGAACCGGCCGCTCGACGCGGTTTACCCGGTCGTCTTCATCGACTGCGTGAACGTGCAGATCAGGGAGGGGCAGGTCGCCAACCGGCCCGTCTACATGGCCGTGGCGGTCACCGCCGAGGGCCACCGCGACATCCTCGGTCTGTGGGTCGGCGACGGGGGCGAGGGCGCGAAATATTGGCTCCAGGTGCTGACCGAGATCAAGAACCGCGGCGCCGCGGACGTGCTGATGCTGCTCTGCGACGGGCTGACGGGGTTGCCGGACGCGGTCAATGCGGTCTGGCCTGCGACGATCGTGCAAACGTGCGTGGTTCACCTGTTGCGCAACTCGTTCAAGTACTGCGGGCGGCAGGACTGGGAGGAGATCGCGCGTGGACTGAAGCCGGTCTACACCGCGCCGACCGAAGAGGCCGCTCTGGAGCGGTTCGTGGAGTTCGCCGAGGTGCGGGGGAAGAAATGCCCGGCGATCGTGCGGTTGTGGGAGTCGTCCTGGCCGGAGTTCGTGCCGTTCCTGCGGTTCGACGTGGAGATCCGCCGGATCGTGTGCACCACCAATGCCATCGAGTCGATCAACGCTCGCATCCGCAAGGCCGTGCGGGCCCGTGGGCACTTTCCGACGGAGCAGGCGGCGCTGAAGTGCGTGTATCTGGCCGTGATGAGCCTGGACCCGACCGGGACAGGACGGCGACGCTGGGCGATCCGGTGGAAGCCGGCGCTGCAAGCATTCGACATCACCTTCGACGGACGACTCTCGGCCGCCCGCCGCTAGAACCCGACAACCGAGTTACACCACTGGCTGGACACACCCGTCCCTACGCCCTGCGCGGCCGGGTCCGGTGCAGCCCTGTGCGGGCGTAAGATGCAGCCCGCCACCATCCGCAGCCACGTCTACTACCGCTGCGAGTTCAAAGAGGAGGAAGCCGCCCTCTATCCCGGCCTGACGCACCCACGCACCGTCTACCTGCGCGAAGACATCGCGCGCCAGACCTTGGACCGGTTGATCGCCCACTCCTTCGCCCCGGACCGGCTCTCCGCCACCATCGAAGCGCTCAGCCACGCGAGCGCCGCAGCGAGCAACGCAGAGCCCCAGACCCCCCGAGCAGGCTCAAGCACGCCAGGTGATCAAGGAGTGCGAGCGGCGACTCGCCCGCTACCAGGCAGCCCTCGACGCCGGAGCCGACCCCACCGTCGTCACCCAGTGGATCAACGAGGCCCAGCGGGAAAACGACGCGGCGCAGAAGAAGCTCGACGCACACCCCGCCGTCCCCCGGAAGAAGCAATCCCCGCTCGACGCACGACAGATCCGGCAGATCACTGAGAGTCTCGGAGATATTGCACAGCGCATCCAGACTACCGCCGTCGAGAAGAAAGGTCCGCTCTACGACGCCCTGGGCATCACCATCAGCCACGAACACGCAACGAGGACCGCGACCGTTAGGTCGAGGCCCTCGTCACCGTATCGTCAATCGTTGTGTCCGAGGGGGGACTTGAACCCCCACGCCCGATAAAGGGCACTAGCACCTCAAGCTAGCGCGTCTGCCATTCCGCCACCCGGACTAGGTGTCTGCCGCCTTTCCGGGGAGTGTTCCCCGCGGCGACAGGGACAACAATACCAAGGTTTCGGGGTGCCTTTCACCTGCGTATCCGTGCCCTGGACGGCGGCCCGGGGTGGTCGGGCCGCCAGGGCCGACGACTGTATACGGAATGCGAGATCCTGTGTACGAATCGTGAGAACCGGGCACCGGGGTGAGCCGTCGGGATATGAGCCGGTACTCCGCGAAGGTCCGGGCGGCCGCTCCCCCTCCGGGCTCCGGGTGACGGCGCGCGCCAGCAGGTCGCCGCCGACGAAGGCGCCGTACCAGGAGGCACCGAACCCGCCGCACGGCTCTTCGCGGTCGCCGCGCGAGCGTGACACCCCGTGTCCGGTCTCGAAGGCGCGGATCGGGGGGGGGGAGCCCCTCGCAGAGGCCCGGGTCACGGGTGGCGAGGGTGGCGAGGGTGGCGACCGACGGGCCGTTGGCCGCGTTCATGGCGGTCAACGGCTCCCGCCTCGGTGTCGACAAGGACCATTGTGCCGACCGCCGAGGGATTCCGCGCCGTGTAGTCGTATAGCCAGCAGGAGGGCGGCGGGCTGAGCAGGGTGATCGCGCGGTCGGGGCCGGGCGGCGGGTGAGGCGACCGCCAGCGGATGGCCGACGCATGCCGCCCGCACCGCGCGGACAAGGGCCGCGTAGAGCACGTCGCCTACCAATATGCGCGCTGGTGCTGCTGCGGGATGCGATCCGCTGCCGCGAGATCTACGAGGCGGGCGGGCTGAGGGACATCAGCAGCAGCCGCCTGTACCGCGTCGACGACGCCCGCCCGCCTGGGCGGCCCTCGGCGGCTCGCCGGCTCGGCCGATCCGCTGGGATCTGAGCGCCCAGCGGTACGACCGGATGATCGGATGTGCCACCGCGTTGCGCCTGGGACGGCGGAAGCCGGGCAGGTGCTGCGCCGCTTCGCTCGCGGCGGCCCCGAGCACCCCGCCCACGCCCCCCTCGAAGACTCGGCCGGCCATCCGCACGATCTCAGTCGTCGTAACCCGCCCTCGCATCCCGGCGGTCCCCTCTCCCCGCACCGCCGCGAAGAGGCCAGAAGGACTTCACGCCAAAGGGGGTGGTCAGGACCGGCATGGTGCCGCTGACGTGGGTCATCTCCGTCCCGCGGTGTGGTGGGCTGGCTGTCGGGCCTGTGGGGCCGCGGGACGGCCCTGGTTCTTCGCCATCGTGGTGCTGGGTCTCGCGCAGTTCGGTGTCATCTGGGCCGGCGCCGTCGAGAACGAGTGGCTGCTCCTGTTCTTCGCCTTCCTCTCCGGCTTCGGCGGCGGCGACTTCTGCCCGATGTTCGCCGCCCGCATCCCGGACCACTTCGGCGAGAGCTACAACGCCTCCGACTACGGCGTGGTGTACAGCGGCACGCTGGTCGGCGGCCTGTTCGGCGGCGGTCTCGGCTCGATGGTGGTCGACGCCCGGGGGGACGACGGCGCCTACGCGTCGGCCGGTGGTGTGTCGATGGCGGCGGCGATCGCGCTGCTGCTGCGCCGGCCGGGCGGCGACGGCGGCACGGCGGCCGTCCCCGCGTCGGACGCACGGCCCGCGTCCTGACCGGCGCCGGTCCGCACCGCACCGCACCGCACGGCACCGCACCGCACCGCACCGCACCGCACCTGTGGTGGCTGCCCCTCTACGATCTGCACACCGATCACCGGAGGGGGAACACCGCATGCACACCGCGCCGCCGGACACGGCGAAGGAAGAGGCCGGGCGCCGGGTCACCACCCTGGAACTCTTCTTCGACCTGGTCTTCGTCTTCACGCTGACCCAGCTGACCGTGCTGCTCACGCGCGACCTGACGTTCGCCGCGGCCGGCCGGGTGGCGCTCATCCTCGTCGTGCTGTTCTGGATGTACGGCGCCTACGCCTATCTCACCAACCAGGTGCCGCCCGACCGCCCGTCGCGACGGCTGCTGCTGATGTGCGGGATGGGCGCGTTCCTGGTGTGCGCGCTCGCCATCCCCCGGGTGTTCGACGACACCGGCGTGGTGTTCGGCATCGGCTTCCTTCTGGTGGTCGTCGTCCACACCGCCCTGTACACCCGCGGCCACGGCTGGGACTCCATCTGGTACGGCGTCCCCAACGCGCTGGCCGCCCTGTCCGTGACCGGTGCCGGGCTCGTGCGCGGGCTCGCGGCGGACGGGCTGTGGCTGCTCGCGGTCGTCCTGCAGTTCGTGACACCGTTCGTCGCGGAACACGGGCCGGTGTGGCGCCGGGGGACCTCCCGGGCGAGCGGAGCCGAGCGTGGGGCAGAGCGCAGCGCGGTGATGCTGCGGGTGCAGCTCGGAGCGCTGGATCCGGCGCACTTCGTGGAGCGGCACGGGCTGCTGCTGATCATCGCGTTCGGCGAGTCCGTGATCTCCATCGGAGTCGGCATCGGTGATCTGCCGCTCACCCCGGGCCTGTTCACCGGTGCGTTCCTTGCACTTGCCCTGTCGGTGGCGCTGTGGTGGACGTACTTCGTGCGCGACGAGGAGGCCGCCGAGGCCGCGTTCCGGGCGACGGATCCGCCCGCGCGCTGGCGGCTGGCGATGAACGCCTACTACTACGCGTTCCTGCCCATGCTGCTCGGCATCGCCTATCTGTCGACGGGGATCAAGACGACGCTCGGGCACTTGACCGAACGTCCGCACTGGGGGCCCGCGTTGGCGCTCGCGGGCGGGGTCGCGCTGTTCCTCGCGGGCGACGTCGCGTTCCGGACGGCCCTGCGGCTCCGGCCGGTGCGCCACCGCGCGGCCGCCGCACCCCTCGCCCTGGCGACTGCGGCAGCGGGCGTGCGCATGCCCGCGTACGGCGAACTCCTGCTGCTGGTAGCCGTGTTGGTGGCCATGCTGGCGACGGAGGCCCGCCCCTGCACGGCCGCCGCGGCACCGACCCCCACGACGACGGCCCCACCGGGGAACGAAGCGGTGTGATCAGGACTCGTCGCGCTCGTGGTAGGAGCGGCGGGTGTGGTCGATGTGGGCGCGCATCAGGTGGGCGGCCCGCGGTCCGTCGTTGTGGGCGAGGGCGATGATCAGTTCCCGGTGTTCGACCCAGGACTGCCGCCCGCGCCGCCGGGCCGCCGGGGTGTAGAACCAGCGGGCCCTGCGTTCCACCTGGGCGGCGAGTTCGGCGAGGACGGCGTTGCCCGCCAGTTCCATGATCTTTGCGTGGAAGGCCGCGTTGAGGGCGACGGCGCGGTCCACGTCGTCGGCGGTGACGGCCTTGTCGCCCTCTACGCACAGCGCCTCCAGCGCGTCGAGCCCCGCGGCGTCGGTGACGGCGGCCGCCAGCCGGGCCCCCTCGGCCTCCAGCAGGGTGCGGACCGAGAGCAACTGGTCGGCCTCCTCCTCGGTCGGCTCGTGCACGAACGCGCCTTGGGCGGGCCGCAGATCGACCCAGCCCTCGGTGTTCAGCCGCTGCAACGCCTCGCGCACCGGTTGCCGGGAGACCCCGAGATGCCCGGCCAGCTCACTCTCGACGAGATGCCGGCCGGGCTGGAGCGCGCGGGTGGTGATCAGCTCCAGCAGCGCCTCGTAGACGCGATCACGCAGCGGGCCGGGGCGTTCCAGCTTGGGCACGCTCCCCTGCGGCAGCCCGGTCGACAACATCGCGGTCCCCCTCCTCGGCAGGTCTGGCGCGCGGGCGCCGATCGCTCCGGTATCGATGGTTCGATTGTGTTTTGTCTACAGTCTGCGGTGTACAGAATCCAGGCCGCGGCACCTGCTTCGGCTCCCACCAGCCGCGGCCCACCGCGTCGCGCGCCCGTCACGGCCGACGGCCGCACCCCCGTCACGGGCAGCGTACGACCTGCCCGGCGTACGACAGATTGCCGCCGAAGCCGAACAGCAGGACGGGGTCGCCGCCGCGCAGCGCTCCTCGCTCGACGAGCTTGGAGAAGGCGAGCGGGACACTGGCGGCCGAGGTGTTGCCGGATTCGGTGACATCGCGGGCGATCACCGCGTTGACGGCGCCGAGCTTCTCGGCGAGCGGTTCGATGATGCGCAGGTTCGCCTGGTGCAGCACGACCCCGGCCAGCTCCTCGGGAGCCACGCCGGCCTTCTCGCAGGCCTGGCGGGCGATGGCCGGCAGCTGGGTGGTGGCCCAGCGGTAGACGCTCTGGCCCTCCTGCGCGAACCGCGGCGGGGTGCCCTCGATCCGCACCGCGTGCCCCATCTCGGGCACCGACCCCCACAGCACCGGCCCGATCCCGGGCTCCTCCCCCGCGCCGCACGCCTCGACCACCGCGGCCCCGGCACCGTCGCCGACGAGGACGCAGGTGCTGCGGTCGGTCCAGTCGGTGACGTCGGACATCTTGTCGGCGCCGATGACCAGCGCCCGGGTGGCCGCGCCGGCCCGGACCGTGTGGTCCGCGGTGGCCAGGGCATGGGTGAACCCGGCGCACACCACGTTCACGTCCATCGCGGCCGGACGCGGGACGCCGAGCCGGGCCGCGACCCGGGCGGCGGTGTTCGGGGAGCGGTCGACCGCCGTGGAGGTGGCGACGAGTACCAGGTCGATGTCGCCGGGGGTCAGTCCGGCGGCGGCGAGGGCCTTGGCGGCGGCGTGCGCGGCCAGCTCGTCGACCGGCTCGTCGGGCCCGGCGATGTGCCGGGTGCGGATGCCGACCCGGCTGCGGATCCACTCGTCGCTGGTGTCGACCATGCCCGCCAGTTCCTCGTTGGTGAGGACTCTGGCGGGCTGGTAGTGGCCGATGGCGGCGATGCGCGAGCCGTTCATGGCGGAGATCCCCTCGGTGCCGTGGGTAGCGGGATCCACCAGTCTGATCAGTGACTCACGGGTACGACGGCAGGTGAAGCCACAGGAATCGGGCGCGCGGGTTGTCGGCTTCCCTCAGACCCTCGGACGCCCCCTGCTCAGCACTGCTCACCCGGTGAACAGTTGCGTCGCCTTGCGCAGGAGTTCGTACACCCCGTAGGCGAGGGGCGCGGCCACCCACAGCCAGGCGAGGACGATCAGGCCGCGCCGGCTAGGCGGGCTGCTGTCGCTGGACATCAGCGGTCTCCTTGCCGTCGCGGACGTGGTGGCGGGCGTGGACCGGGCGGACGAGTTCGTTGGCGACGAAGCCGAGGAGGAGCAGCCCGATCATGATGCCGAACGACAGCGTGTACAGGGACGCGCCGTGCTTGCCGGCGGCCTTCTGCCGGTCGGCGATCCAGTTGACGATCAGCGGGCCGAGCACGCCCGCGGTGGACCAGGCGGTGAGCAGCCGGCCGTGGATCGCGCCGACCTGGTAGGTGCCGAAGAGATCCTTCAGGTAGGCGGGCACGGTGGCGAAGCCGCCGCCGTAGAAGGAGAGGATGACGAGGGCGCACAGCACGAACAGCGGCTTCGCCGAGTCGCCGAACAGCGCGATGAGCAGGTACATCAGTACGCCCGCGCCGAGGTAGAGGCGGTAGATGTTCTTGCGGCCGATCCGGTCGGAGGCGGAGGACCAGCCGATCCGGCCCGCCATGTTGGCCGCGGACAGCAGCGCGACGAAACCGGCGGCCGCGGAGGCCGACACGGGGGCGGAGCTGTCCGCGAAGAAGTCCGTGATCATCGGGGCGGCCTTCTCCAGGATGCCGATGCCGGCGGTCACGTTCGTGCACAGGACGACCCACAGCAGCCAGAACTGCGGGGTTCGCACCGCACCGCGGGCGGAGACCCGCACCCCGTCGGCGGTGCCCGGCCCGCTCGCGCTCGCTGCGGCCGCGCTCTCGCCCGGCACGCGGACGAGGAACACGCCGAGCGCCATGAAGACGGCGTACGACAGCCCGTGCACCAGGAACGCGAGCGCGATCCCGCAGTGGCCGGCGCCGAAGGAGTCGAGCATCTGCGCGGACCAGGGTGAGGCGATCAGCGCGCCGCCGCCGAAGCCCATGATGGCGATACCGGTGGCGGTCCCGGGCCGGTCCGGGAACCACTTGATCAGGGTGGAGACGGGCGAGATGTAACCGATGCCGAGACCGATACCGCCGACGAAGCCGTAGCCGAGGACGATCAGCCAGTACTGCCGCGTCTGGGCGCCGAGCGCGGAGATCAGGAAGCCGGAGGAGAAGCAGACGAGAGCCACGGTCATCGCCCAGCGGGGCCCGTTGCGCTCGACGAGCGTGCCGCCGAAGGCGGCCGACAGCCCGAGCATCACGATCGCCAGTTGGAAGGGCAGGGCGCTCTGGGTGCCGTCGAGGTGCAGGGCCGACTCCAGGGGCGGCTTGAACACGCTCCAGGCGTAGGCCTGCCCGATGGCGAGATGGACGGAGAGGGCGGCGGGCGGAACGAGCCAGCGGCTCCAGCCCGGAGGTGCGAGAGGGGGGCTGCTCATGCCCGCGGACGGTAGGGCGGCGGAGCGCGAATTGAGAAGGTGTGCGGTCGACCGTATGCGGTGAACGGTATGCGGGATGCGTCCAGCGGTCGACCGCCGCGCCGGCGTCCCCACGCCGCCGTCGGCCGCACGCCGCCGTCCCGCGCATGCCGCCGCGCGCTCGTGCCGCGCACCGAGTTGTACATGGGGGCGGCGGGTACCTGGGACGAGTCACGGCAGACGCGAACCTCCGCGGTGTACGCGCACCGCGGAGCGGGCCGCACGTTCCCCCTCCATGTGCAGGACAATGAGATCGTGAAGGTCACCTCGCCGCAGCACAACCCGGTGACCCACGGCAATCTCCGCATCAGGGGCCGTTTCGGCCACCAGTACGTACAGAACCGGGGCTGATCAGGACATGGGACGAGTCACGGAACGACGCAAGGTGCTCCGCATCCGGGACGGGGCGGTCTCCACCCGGCCGGACACCCTGGTCGCCGAGGAGCCCCTGGAGATCCGGCTGAACGGAAAACCCCTCGCGATCACCATGCGCACCCCGGGCGACGACTTCGCGCTGGCGGCCGGGTTCCTGGTGAGCGAGGGTGTACTGGCTACCGCATACGATCTGCAGAACATCGTCTACTGCGCGGGGGCGACCGCCGACGGCTCGAACACCTACAACGTGGTCGACGTGAAGACGGCGCCGGGTGTCGCACTGCCGGACTTCTCCCTGGAGCGGAACGTCTACACCTCGTCCTCCTGCGGTCTGTGCGGCAAGGCCAGCCTGGACGCCGTACGGACGACCGCCCGCTTCCCGATCGCCGACGCTCCCCCGCTCCGCGTCACCCCCGAGCTGCTGGCGAGCCTCCCCGACCGGCTGCGGGCGGCCCAGCGGGTGTTCGACCGGACCGGGGGCCTGCACGCGGCGGCCCTGTTCACCGAGGCCGGCGAGCTGCTGGACGTACGGGAGGACGTGGGCCGGCACAACGCGGTGGACAAGCTGGTCGGGCGGGCGCTGCAGAACGGCGAGCTGCCCCTGGCGCGGGCGATCCTCCTCGTGTCCGGGCGGGCCTCGTTCGAGCTGGCGCAGAAGGCCGTGATGGCGGGCATCCCGGTGCTGGCGGCGGTGTCGGCGCCGTCGTCGCTGGCGGTGGACCTGGCCGCCGAGACGGGGCTGACCCTGGTGGGCTTCCTGCGGGGCGCTTCGATGAACGTGTACGCGGGCGAGGAGCGCGTCGCCCTGCGAGAGGCGACCGCCCGGGGCTGAAGACCCGCTCCCCGCGGCGCGGTGGCGGGGGCCCGGCCGGCGGGACGCGCCCGCCCGCGTCGCGGGGCCCGTCGCAGCCTCCGCGCCCCGGATGCGGGTACACGCGCGCCACCTGCGCCGGTTCGCCGTCCCACCCCGCCGACAGCGCGCTCGTGACGGTGCACGACGATGCCGCCGCGGCCGGCGGTACGCGGGTCAGCCGGCGGCGAGGCGCACATCCGCCGCGGTGACGACCGTTCCGAGCCGGGGGAAGTCGAGCCGGACGGACGCCTCGTGCTCGGCGGCGGTGAAGGCGGCCATGGCGTCCTCGACGAAGACGAGGTCATAGCCGAGGTCGGCGGCGGCTCGGGCGGTGGACTCGACACCGAGGTTGGTGGCGATACCGCCGAACACCAGCGTGCAGACGCCGCGTTCACGCAAGCGCTCGTGCAGTCCCGTGCCCTGGAAGGCACCGATGGTCCGCTTGACCACCTCCAGGTCGCCGTCCCGGGCGAGGCCGGTCACGAGGCCGCTGCCCGGCGGCTGTTCGGCGACCGAGGGGCGTTCGACGCGGACGAGCACGACGGTCGCTCCGGCGGCGCGGAAGGCGTGCGCCAGCTCCTCGGCCACGCCGAGCACGTCGGTGCCGGTGCGGGGGGCCAGGGGCAGCGCGACGATGCGGTCCATCAGATCGAGGAGGATCAGGGCGGTGCGCCGGGGATCGAGCGCGGGAGCTGCGGTCATGACGGAACGTTATCCGCCGTCAGCCGTCCGTGCCGGAGATCCGGATCAACAGGCTCATGAACTGATCGCGTTCGGCGGCCGACAGCGGGGCGAGCAGTTCGGCGTTGGCCGCGCGGGCCGCCTTCTCGCAGCGTTCGAGGAGGCGGGCGCCGTCGTCGGTGAGGGACACGGCGTTCTTGCGCCGGTCCCGGGGGTCGGGGGCGCGTACGACGTGTCCGGCGGACTGGAGGTCGTTGAGGACGCCGACCAGGTCCTTGGGGTCGAGGCCGACGCTGCGGCCGAGGTCGGCCTGGGCGACGGGGGCGAGGTCGCGGACGGCGGAGAGCACCACGTGGTGCCACATCTTCATGCCCTCGGCCGCGAGGGCGTCGGCGACCAGGGCGCGGCCCCGGGCGGCCGCCCGGCCGAGGAGCCAGCTGGGCAGGGAGCGGATCGCGGGCAGGGGGGCTTCGGCCATGACGGCAGCCTAGCCGAGAATCATTGGACTTCCCCATGAAACCCGGATACCGTTGGGACTCCCAACGATTTCGTTGGTGTTCCCCATGACTGACGTGCCGGGTCCGCCCGGCCTTGACGATTGCGCCGGTCCGCCGGCTCAGGAGATGCCGATGCGTCGCGTCCGCTACGAGTCCCCCGGTGGTCCGCTGTTCCTGGAAGAGACCCCCGTCCCCGCGCCCGGCCCCGGCGAGCTGCTGGTGCGCTGCGAGGCGGCCGGCGTCACGCTGCCCGTGGTCCGCAAGGTGAGCGAGGCCGCCGAGCCGGTCGCGCTGGGCGGCGAGATCGCCGGCGAGGTGGTCGCGGTCGGCGAGGGCGTGACCCGTTTCCGGGTGGGCGAGCGGGTGACCGGGCTGTGTTTCGGGCACGGCTACGCCGACTTCGCCCCGCTGCACGAGGCCATGGCCTCTCCGGTGCCGGACGACGCGGACGCCGTGACCGCGGTCGCGCTGGTACGCAGCGGCCTGGTGGCGCTCGGGGCACTGGACGCGGCGCGGCCGACGCCGGGTGAGACGGTCCTGGTCACGGCGGCGGCGAGCGGCGTCGGGCACCTCGCCGTGCAGCTGGCGCGGATCCGGGGTGCGGGCCGGGTGGTGGGGGCGGTGTCCGACCCGGCCAAGGCGGACTTCGTGCGCGCGCTGGGCGCGGACGACTGTATCCAGTACACCGATGACAGTTGGGGGGATCCGGTCGACTGCGTCCTGGACGCGGTCGGCGGTGATCTGCTCACCCCGGCCCTCGCCGCCCTCGCCCCGCACGGCCGCCTGGTCGCCTACAGCTCGGGCGGCGGCACGGTCCGGGCCTACGACCTGCTGGTGGGCGCCAAGTCGGTGATCGGCTTCCAGATGGCCCTGATCGCGCGCGGCCGGCCGGAGGTGTACGAACGTTGGCGCCGGGAGCTGTGGCGGCTGTACGGCGAGGGCGCACTGCGCCCCGCCGTGCACGCCGAGTTCGCGCTGGAGGAGGCAGCGAGGGCGCACGAGGTCGTCGCGGCACGGGCCAACCTCGGCAAGGTCGTCCTGCGGCCGTAGGCGCCGCGCGGGGCCCCGGCCCTTTCGCGCACCGCGCGTGCCGCACGCTTCTTGCCGGGCACCGGACGCCCCAACTACCTTCGTGCATACGCACGTTGGACATCGGATGTCCGGATGTCCGGATGTCCGATGGCCCGTCTCGTTGCCCGGCCGACGATGGGCAGGTCGCACCATGCCGTCAGTTCTTCGCGCCCGCCTCGGATCCGCACTCGCCCTCGTGTCCTCGACGGCGGCGCTGCTCCTGGCGCCGCTCGCCACGCCCCACCCGGCCCGGGCCCAACCCGTGGAACGCACGCCTGAGTTCGCCCAGCAGACCCTGTTCAGGGCGTCCCAGGACCCCGGCTACGCATGCTTCCGCATCCCGGCGATCGTCCGGGCCGCCGAGGGCACCCTGCTGGCGTTCGCCGAGGGGCGGGTCCTCAACTGCGGGGACGCCGCCGACATCGACATCGTGCTCAAGCGCTCCACCGACGGCGGCCGCAGCTGGGGCCCGCTCCAGGTCGTCACCAAGGGCGGCGGCGACACCCACGGCAACCCCGCACCGATCGTCGACCGGGGCACCGGGCGCGTATGGCTCGCGGAGACGTACAACACGGGCCGTACGGACAGCGCCAGTTGCTCGGTGCCGTGCGACCGCACCCCACACCTGCAGTACAGCGACGACAACGGTCTGACCTGGTCCGCTCCGCGCGACCTGAGCCCGCAGATCCTGCCCGCCGCCTGGAACTCCTGGTACGCGACCGGTCCGGCGCACGGCATCCAGCTCGCCCACGGCCGGTACGCGGGGCGGCTGGTGTTCGCGGTCAACGCCGAGTCCTGGGACGGCACCCGGATCACCGCCAACCACGCGGCGCTGGCCATCAGTGACGACCACGGCGCCCACTGGCGCATCGGCGCCCGGGACACCTGGCCCGTCGCGGAGGACGGCGCCTTCCGGCAGAAGCCGTCCGAACTCGCCCTCGCCGAGCTGGGCGACGGCTCGATCCTGGTCAGCGGCAGGGAGCAGGACGGCACCGACCTCGGCCACCGCACCCAGGCCGTCAGCCGGGACGGCGGATCGAGCTTCGCCGGGCCCTTCCGCGACCTGCCGGACCTGTACGCCCCGATGGTGCAGGGTTCGCTGCTGCGGCTCGGCGACCGCCTGCTGCTCGCCTGCCCCGCCGACCCCGACCGGCGCCGCACCATGATGATCCGCTCCTCCTACGACGGCGGCCGCACCTGGGACAGCGTGGACCGCGGCACGGTCGTCACCACGGGCTGGTCCGGCTACTCCGACCTGGTGCGCGTCTCCGGCGACACCATCGGGCTCCTGTACGAGGGCGGTGCGGTGGACGCGCGCGAGGAGATCCGCTTCGCCCGCTTCACCGAGAGCCGGCTCGTCCCGCGCCGCGGCCCCGACCCGCGCACCGCCGACCTCGCCCCGCACGCCCGCCCGGCAGCGGTGCTCGGCGGTGCCCGGCAGACCCGAGGGGTCTTCGGCGGCGCCCTGCAGTTCAACGGCACCGACGCCGCCGTACGTCTGCCGTTCAGCGGCCGGCTGCCGCTCGGCACGAAGGACTTCACGGCGTCGCTGTGGTTCCGGTACACCGCCCCCGGCGGGGAGCAGCCGCTGCTGTGGATGGGCGGGGTCGGCGCCACGCAACCGCAGGTGTGGCTGCGCGGCGAGCCGGCGAACAACCGGATCCAGGGCCTGATCACCGTGCGGGACGGCGCGGCGGCCCCGCAGACCGCGTACGTGCGCACGGACACCGCGTACAACGACGGCCAGTGGCATCACGTGGTGCTCCGGCGGGGCGGCGGCCGGCTGATGCTCGCGGTCGACGGTATGCAGTCGTCCGTCGGCGACATACCGGGGTCGGTCAGCCGTGACTCCCCCTTCGGCGTGCACATCGCTCAGCGCATGGACAGCCGGGCCTTCTTCACCGGCGCCATCGACGAGGTGCACGTGTGGGACCGGGCGCTCACCGACCAGGAGCTGGCCGGTCCGGAAGCGCTTCGGTCAGCGAAGGACACGGTCCTGTGGCTGCCCCTGGACCGTGTGAGCCGCTGACTCCCCCGGCGCCGCCGGCGCCCCGGCAGCGGTGTCCGGGTCCTCCTGCGGATCGTGGGCGCGGCGCTTGGCGATGACCGCGCACACCATCAGCTGCATCTGGTGGAAGAGCATCAGCGGGAGCACGGCGAGCGAGGCGTGCGCGCCGAACAGGACGCCGGCCATGGGCAGCCCGGAGGCGAGGGACTTCTTCGACCCGGCGAACTGGATGGCGATCCGGTCCGGCCGGCCGAAGCGGAGCGCCTTGCCCCCGTACCAGGTCAGCAGCAGCATCACGGCCAGTAGGGCGGCCTCCACGACGAGGAGGCCGCCGAGCCGCGCGGCGCTGACCTGGTGCCAGATGCCCTGGGTCATGCCCTCGCTGAAGGCGGTGTAGACGACGAGCAGGATGGAACCGCGGTCGACGAGGCCGAGGACCCTCTTGTGCCGGGCGATGAAAGAGCCTGTCCAGCGGCGCAGCAGCTGCCCCGCGAGGAACGGCACCAGCAGTTGCAGCACGATCTTCACCAGCGAGTCGGCGGAGAACCCGCCGCCGCTGTTGCCGAGCAGCGCCGCCGCCAGCAGCGGGGTGAGCAGTATGCCGGCCAGGGAGGAGAAGGAACCGGCGCAGATCGCCGCGGGCACGTTGCCGCGGGCGATCGAGGTGAACGCGATGGACGACTGGATCGTGGACGGCACCAGCGTGAGGAACAGCAGACCCTGGTAGAGGGGGTGGGTCAGCAGGGTCGGCACCAGCGCCCGCGCGGCCAGGCCGAACGCGGGGAAGAGCACGAACGTGCAGACCAGGACCGTGACATGGAGCCGCCAGTGGCGCAGCCCGTCCAGCGCCTCCCGGGTGGACAGGCGGGCGCCGTAGAGGAAGAAGAGGAAGGCGATCGCGGCGGTCGACGCGCCCGAGGTGACATGGGCGGCGGTGCCCTGGGCCGGGAGGAGCGCGGCGAGGCCGACCGTCCCCAGCAGCAGGACGATGTACGGGTCGATCGGCATCCGGCTCGGCCGGCGCAGGCGTGTCACGGTGCTCCGATTGCTCTGTGGGGACGTGTGGGTCTGAAACTGTCGCTCGGGCCCGGGGGAGCCCCCTCCATGGTCCCCGGTCGGCCGCTGATCGGCAATCCCGCACACCGTTCTGACTGTCATCACGGAATCCGATAGCCGCGCTAGGCTGGCGGTGTGTACGACGCGACCCAGCTGCGCACCTTCCTGGCCGTGGCCCAGACCTTGAGCTTCACGCAGGCCGCGCGGCGGCTCGGGCTGCGCCAGTCCACGGTCAGCCAGCATGTCCGCCGACTGGAGGACGCGACCGGACGGCAGCTGTTCACCCGGGACACCCATTCGGTGGAGCTGACCGAGGACGGCGAGGCGATGCTGGGTTTCGCCCGGCGCATCCTCCAGGTGCACGAGCAGGCGACGGCCTTCTTCACCGGCACCCGGGTGCGCGGCCGGCTGCGGTTCGGCGCCTCGGAGGACTTCGTGCTCACCCGGCTGCCGGAGATCCTGGAGAGCTTCCGCTACGAGCATCCCGAGGTCGACCTGGAACTGACCGTGGAGCTGTCCGGCACCCTGCACGAGCAGCTGGCGGCCGGGAAGCTGGACCTCGTGCTCGCCAAGCGCCGCCCCGAGGACCCCCGCGGCGAGCTGGTCTGGCGCGACGACCTCGTGTGGATCGGCGCGGAACGGCTGCGTCTGGACGCCGACCGGCCGGTGCCGCTGATCGTGTATCCCCCGCCGGGCATCACCCGGGCCCGCGCGCTGGAGGTGCTGGAGCGCGCGGGACGGCCGTGGCGGATCGCCTGCACCAGCGGCAGTCTCAACGGCCTCATCGCCGCCGCCCGCGCGGGACTCGGGGTGATGGCCCACTCCCGGCGGCTGATCCCGCCCGGCCTGTTCCGGCTCCCGGACCGCTCCGGCCTGCCCGACCTGGGCAGGATCGACTTCGTCCTCGTCCACGGCCGCCGCCACGGCGCGGCGCAGGACGCCGCGGGCGCGCTGGCGGCGGCGGTCCTGGCGGGCGGCGAACGGCTGCGGCGCAGCGGCGGCTGAGCCGGGCGCGGTTCCCCGCGGGGACGGTTCCGGGGAGGTCGGCGGGCACAGGGTGCGTCCGGCCCTCCACCCGCCGCAGGGCCGGTGTCGTCTCCACGGGCTGGACACCGTCCGGCCGGCCGAGGGGGCCGCTGAGGCGGGCGTACAGGTCTGCCGTAGTGCGGGCGACGCCGCCGGCACCCAGGAGGGCCGGCCGTCGCCCGGCCGGGGCCGCGGCGGTCCACAGCACGGCGAAGACCGGGTAGCCGGTGATCGCCGGCCGGTACGCGGGCCGCCCCCGGCGGCGGCCCCACGGGGCGCGGCACGCCGTAATCGGCCCGCGCAGATTCGGTGGAGATTACGGCACCGAAACTTACTGACCCGTCAGTATCGTGTCCGGCCCTTCCCCATGTGCGGGCATTTTCCGGTCACCTCCTGGGGAAAACGTGAGGTTTGCACGGTTAACCACCCCCTCCCGCCGGATGACGCCGTGGGGTAGCTTTCACCGCGCTGTGCCGAGCATCACGGGCGTGACCAACAGCGAGGATCGGGGAGCGACAGTTTGCGCGAGTTCACCAACCCGCCGCTCGCGTCGGCACCGCCGGTGGGCGGCCTGGCCGACGTCGTCTTCGAGCATGCCCTGAGCGACCCGACCCATGTCTCCCTCGGCCGCAAGGACGCCGAAGGCCAATGGCGGGACGTGACCGCCGCCGAGTTCCGCGACGAGGTCATGGCCCTCGCCAAGGGCCTGCTCGCACGGGGCATCCGCTTCGGCGACCGCGTCGCCATCATGTCCCGCACCCGCTACGAGTGGACCCTGTTCGACTTCGCACTGTGGACGATCGGCGCCCAGGTGGTGCCGGTCTACCCCACCTCCTCGGCCGAGCAGTGCTTCTGGATGCTCTACGACGCGGAGGTGTCCGCGGCGATCGTGGAGCACGAGGACCACGCGATGACCATCGCCACCGTCATCGACCGCCTCCCCCGGCTGCGCCAGCTGTGGCAGCTGGACGCGGGCTGTGTGCAGGAGCTGTACGACGCCGGCGCGCACCTGGACGACGAGACGGTGCACCGGCACCGGCAGGCCGTCACCCCGGACTCGGTCGCCACGATCATCTACACCTCCGGCACCACGGGCCGGCCGAAGGGGTGTGTGATCTCGCACGGGAACTTCATGTTCGAGGCGGACACGGTGATCCGGCGCTGGGAGCCGGTGTTCCACTCGAAGAAGGGTGACGAGGCGTCGACTCTGCTGTTCCTGCCGCTCGCTCACGTCTTCGGGCGGATGGTGGAGGTCGCCGCGATCCGCGGCGGGGTCCGCTTCGGGCACCAGCCGCAGTTGCACGCCGCCGCGCTGCTGCCCGACCTGGCCGCGTTCCGGCCGACGTTCATCCTGGCGGTGCCGTACATCTTCGAGAAGGTATTCAACGCCGCCCGCCGCAAGGCGGAGAAGGAGGGCAGGTCCGGGCCGTTCGAGAAGGCGGTCGAGGTCGCGGTGAAGTACGCAGAGGCCGTCGAGGCCAAGGCGTGGGGCATCGGGCCGGGGCCGTCGGCGGGGCTGCGCATGCAGCACCAGTTCTTCGACAAGGTGGTGTACGGGAAGGTCCGCGCGGCGATGGGCGGCCGGATACGGAACGCGATGTCCGGTGGTTCGGGGATGGACCGCCGGCTGGGACTGTTCTTCGCGGGCGCGGGCGTGCAGATCTACGAGGGCTACGGCCTGACCGAGTCGACGGCCGCGGCGACCGCCAACCCGCCCGAGCGCACCCGCTACGGCACCGTCGGCCAGGCCATACCCGGCGTCACCGTGCACATCGCGGACGACGGGGAGATCTGGCTGCACGGCGGCAACGTCTTCCAGGGCTATCTCAACAACCCCAAGGCCACCGACGAGACCCTGCACGACGGCTGGCTGGCCACCGGCGACCTCGGTGCGCTGGACGAGGACGGCTATCTGACCATCACCGGCCGCAAGAAGGAGATCCTGGTGACCTCCGGCGGCAAGAGCGTCTCGCCGGGGGTGCTGGAGGAGCGGGTCCGCGAGCATCCGCTGGTGAACCAGTGCATCGTCGTCGGCAACGACCGCCCCTACATCGCGGCGCTGGTCACCCTCGACCAGGAGGCGGTGGAGCACTGGCTGCAGATGCGCGGCAAGCCGAGGATGACCCCGGCCCAGCTGGTGCACGACCCCGACCTGGAGACGGAGGTGCGCCGGGCGGTGGTCGCGGCCAACACCCTCGTCTCACAGGCCGAGTCGATCCGCACCTTCCGCATCCTGGCGCAGCCGTTCACCGAGGAGCACGGCCTGCTCACCCCCTCGCTGAAGCTGAAGCGGAAGGCGATCGAGAAGGCGTACGACGCGGAGGTGGACGCCCTCTACCGGGGCTGACGCAACGGCCCCGGCCCTGGAGAGGAAGCGTGCGGATTCCGCGATCAGGAATGCGGCACGCCGTGTGATCGTTGACGATGGTGTACCACCTGTCGACAACCGAAGGATCAAGAGGCTCGTGAGCAGCAAGGTCCCCCCGATCATCCTCAACAACGGCATCGAGATGCCCCAGCTGGGCTACGGCGTCTGGCAGGTGCCGGACGACGAGGCCGAGCGGGCCGTCTCCACGGCGCTGGAGGCCGGGTACCGCAGCATCGACACCGCCGCGATCTACGGCAACGAAGAGGGCACCGGCAAGGCCGTCGCCGCCTCGGGCGTGCCGCGCGAGGAGCTCTTCGTCACGACCAAGCTCTGGAACAGCGACCAGGGCTACGACTCCACTCTGAAGGCGTTCGAGACCTCGCTGGGCAAGCTCGGTCTCGACTACGTCGACCTGTACCTGATCCACTGGCCGCTGCCGTCCCGCGACACCTACGTCAGCACCTACAAGGCGTTCGAGAAGCTGCACGCGGAGGGCCGGATCCGCGCCATCGGCGTGTCGAACTTCCTCCCCGAGCACCTGCGGCGGCTGATCGACGAGACCTCCGTCATCCCGGCGGTCAACCAGATCGAGCTGCACCCCCACCTCCAGCAGCGCGCCGCCCGCGAGTTCCACGCGGAGCAGGGCATCGCGACCGAGGCCTGGTCGCCGCTCGGCCAGGGCAAGGGGCTGCTGGAGGTGCCGGCGATCGTGGCGATCGCGCAGAAGCACGGCCGTACGCCGGCCCAGGTCGTGCTGCGCTGGCACGTCCAGCTCGGCAACATCGTGATCCCGAAGTCCGTGACGCCGTCCCGGATCAAGGAGAACATCGAGGTCTTCGACTTCAGCCTGGACGACGAGGACCTCGCGGCGATCAGCGCGCTCAACGAGGACCGGCGCATCGGTCCCGACCCGGCCACCTTCGACATGGCCTGAGCGTCCCCGGCGCACCACGGCCGTCCGTCCCACCCCATCGGCGGGCCGGGCGGCCGTACGCCGTCCCCGGGCCCGGGGCGCCGGGCCTCAGTCGACGCGCACGTCCGCGTGCACGATCTCGAACTCCTCCAGGGCGACGACCGTGACGTGCCCCTTGATCGCGTTCTCGTGCCGGACGACCGCGTGGCCCGCCCGGGAGGCCGCCAGCGCGGCATGGTCCGCGAAGAGCACACCGGCCATGCCCCGGCCGCGCCCGCGGTCCAGGAACAGCGCGGCTCCGGCGAATCCCGGCAGCACCTCAAGGCGGGGCAGCACGCCCGAGTGGAAGGTGTCGAAGGCCAGGTCCCCGTCGGCCGGCGCGAACTCCAGCCGGCTCAGCCGCATCCCGCCGCCGGCGAGCGGACGGTACCCGACGGGGAAGACGGTGGCCTCGTAGTTCTCGACGGCGACGGTCCCGGCGAACGGATGCAGCAGGGCCGGGCGCCGCTCCCGCATCACCTCGTCGCTGTGGTCGCGTGCCTCTGCCGACTCCCACCAGCTGACCGAGAGCAGGGTGCCCAGCTCCCGGTCGACGAAGACACCCGCACCCCGGAAGCCGGGGCGCTCCTCCAGCAGGTCGTGCCCCTGCGTGTTCAGGGTCCGGATGGCCGTGCCCAGCTGTGCCGGATCACCGGTCGCGTACACCGTGCGGACGAACAACATGCGTCTCACCTCCCGGAGCCGAGAACCGCGGAAGACGGTCCCTTCAGTCTGGCCGGGTGCACAAATCCCCGCAATACGCTCAGGTTTCGCGAGATCGCAACCTGAGGACTGACGCAGACATGCCCATCGGTCGATGTGAACGGCCCGGGCGACGGTCAGGAAACCTTCCTGACAGAGGAGGGTCCCGTGCGCCTAGTTGGGCTGGCCCAGGGGGCGCACGACCACCGTGTTGACGTCGACACCGGCCGGCTGCCGGATCGCCCAGACCACCGAGTCGGCGATCTGGTCGGCGGTCAGCAGGTGCCCAGGCGGCAGGCTCCCGAGCCCGTCCCAGAACGGGGTCTCCACCCGGCCGGGGGCGACCAGCGTCACCCCGATCCCGAAGTCCGTGACCTGGCGCCGGGTGTTCTCGGCGAGCCCGGTGACCGCCCACTTGGTGGCCCCGTAGAGGTTGCCCGGAGTGTTCACGAACCCGGCGACGCTGCCGATGAGGACGATCCGGCCGCGGGACTCCTTCAGCGCCTCGACGGAGGCGCGGATGAGCAGCGCCGGGCCGAGGACGTTGGTGAGCACCATCCCGGTCCAGCCGGCCGGGTCGCCGTCGGCGACGGAGTCGTGGGTGGCGAAGCCGGCGTTGGCGACGACGGTGTCCAGCCGGCCGTATGCCGCGAGTGTACGGTCGACAGCATTCTGTATGCCGTCGAACGTCGCCGCGTCACCGGCGACCGTCAGCAGTTCCGCGGGGCGGCCGAGCCCGTCGGCGAAGTCCCGCAGCCGGGACTCGGTACGGCCGGTGACGGTGACGCGGTGTCCGGCGGCCAGCAGCTGCCGGGCGACGGCGGCGCCGATGCCGGTGGCGCCGCCGGTGACGAGTGCGACCGGAGAGTCGTCCATGGGTTCCCCCTGGGTGTGTCGGTGATGCGGGGGAGTCCATCACGTGGAGCGCACTCCAAGTCAACCGCCGGGGCCCGCACCGGAAATCGGCGACCACCCGCGGCGCTCCCGCGGCCCCCTACGCCGACCGCACCGCCCGGTGCACCGTGTGGACCGCGAGCACGAACACGTCGGGGCGGCGGAGGACGCTGCCGGAGTCAGTGGGGTCGAGGAGCCGGTCGAGGGCCGCGCGGTCCTCGGCGTCCAGGGCCTCGGCGTACATGTCCCGGGCGCGGGAGAGCGTGGCGGCGACGAAGCCGCGGACCCGGTCGGGGACGGGGGCCGGGATGTCGAGCAGGAAGCTGCGGGTGCCGGTGTGCTTCAGGCCCGCGGCGTTCAGCAGGGCCGGCCAGTCCTCGGCCACGGCGACCGCGTCCGGCAGCTCCGCGCGCATCGCGGCGAACCGGTCCTCCTGGAGCGCGTCGAGGCGGGACTGGAGTCCGGGGCGGCCGAAGCCGAGGTCGCGGGGCAGGTACCGGGGAGCCAGTCCGCCCTCCAGGATCGCCAGCGTACCGCCGGGCGCCAGCCGGGCACCGAACGCGGCGAGCGCCGCCTTCTGGTCGCCGACGTGGTGCAGACTGTGACTGGCCCACAGCAGGTCCGCCGGGTAGTCCAACTCCCCCAGCACGTGCGGTAGTTCACCGGTCAGGGTGTCGAAGCGGTCACCGAGTCCTTCGCGGGCGGCGCGGGCACGGGCACGCTCCAGCAGCGGCGCGGAGCCGTCGACGGCGACCGTCCGGGCGCCGGGGAAGGTCTGCGCGATCAGGCAGGCGATCACCCCGGGCCCGCTGCCCGCGTCCACGACCAGGCCGGGTTCGGTGACCTCCTGGCCCAGCCAGGCCAGGGCCCGCTCGTAGACCGGGGCCGTCATCTCCGCCTGTGTCTCCAGCAGCTCCGCCATCGCGGCCCAGTCGATGTCGTCGTGGGTGTGCCCCGCGTGCGCGTGCCGCGCCGCAGATCCGTGCCGTGCCCGAGGTGCGTGGTCGTCGTGCGCGTGAGCCATGGTGGTCAGCCTCTCCTTCGGATGCGGCCAGCGTGCGACGCCGCTCGGCGGGGAGGCCAGTTCTGTTGCCGGTGCCGCAAAAAACCGTCGGCAGCGGGCGGTCCGCCGGGGCCCGGGCCGCGAGGGGCCAGACCCCGGCGGACGTCCACCGGGTCAGAGGATCACGACAGCGGCGGATAGGCGTTCTGCATCAGCTGCTGGAACTGGGCGGAGAACCAGTGCCCGGCCAGCGGTGCGTTCGGCAGCGCGCCCGACATGTTGTTGCCGTTGCGGGCGTTGCCCGTGTAGGTCGGGTCGCACATCTGGTCGAAGCCCTTGCCCTCGTTGTTGGCGATGGCGGTGCTGGAGCCGTCCGACTCCCCCGGCGGCTTGGCCCACACATAGGCGTCGATGCCGGCGGCCGGTGCGGCGGTCGGCCGTTCACCGAGTCCGGCGCCGCTCTGGTTGCACCAGTTGCCGACGTGGATGCGCCGGTCGGTCCGGCCGCCGTTGACGTAGGTGTCGACGGAGGTCAGCGGGCCGGGGCCGGTGGGCCGGGCGGTGCCGCCCCAGCCGTTGCGGGAGGTGTCGATCAGCATGCCGATGCCGGAGTCGAAGCCGGCCGCGACCGCCTTGGACCGCAGGGCGAGGGCATACGACTGCTCGTCCGCGTACTGGTTCCAGTCCACCCACTTCGACTGGCGCACGCTCGTGCCGTTGACGCTGTCGGTGACCTTGAAGTACGGCTCCGTGGTGGGGCTGTAGTTGGCCGTGTTGACGATGAACCCGGCCACGTCGTTCACGCTGGCGCCGTTGGTGGTGGCGACCTTGTAGAACTCCTGCACGGAGGGGCCGAGGTTGCTGTCCCAGCCGAGCCAGCCGTGGTGGCCGGCGTCCACGTAGTTGTAGACGTTCGGGATCGCGCCGAGCTTCTGCAGGGCGTAGGACACGCCCTTCTCGTAGTTGCCGTTGGCCTTCATGGTCTCGCACGCGGCCGTGCTGGTGGCGGTGCCGCCGCCGTTGGTGACCAGGTTGGGCAGGGAGTCCGGCTCGATGACGGTGGCGATCCTCAGGGAGGCGTAGGCCGGGTCGGACAGGATGGAGGCGATCGGGTCGATGTACTGGCTCTTGTACGTGGCGATGTCGTCGGGGCCGATTTCGCCGTTGGAGGCGAGGGCGGCGCAGTCGCGGCCGGGCAGGTCGTAGATGACCAGCTGGACGACCAGGTCTGACGAACCCTTCTGCTTCAGGGCCGCGTTGAGGTGGTCGCGCAGGCCCATACCGCCGTTCACGCCGTTGATGGTGGCGATCCGGTCGAGCCAGACGGCGGTGGGCTGGTCGGAGATCCGGGTGCCGCCCGGTTCCGCGGCGGCCTGGGCGGACCACTCGGGGTTCACATAGACCTTCGCCCCCGCGTAGGGGTTGTCGACCCGGCTGCCGGTACCGCCGCCGGTGCCGCCCCCGCCGGTGCCGCCCCCGCCGGTCCCACCGCCGCCACCGCCGCTGCCGTCGTCGACGTTGCAGGTGACGCCGTCCAGGGAGAAGGTGGCGGGTAGGGCGTTGGTTCCGCTGTAGGTGCCGTTGAAGCCGAAGCTGACCGAGGCGCCGGTGGCCAGCGCGCCGTTGTAGCTCTCGTTGGCGGCGGTGACGTCACTGCCGCTCTGGCTGAACTGCGCGTTCCAGCCGCTGGTGACCTTCTGGTTGCCGGCGTAGGCCCACGTCAGCGACCAGCTCGACTTGGCGGCCGCGTTGTTGGTGACGGTGACGGCGGCGGTGAAGCCGGTGTCCCACTGGTTCTGCACGGTGTAGGCGACGGTGCAGGGCACGGCGGCGGTGGCCGCGCCGGCCGGTGCCGCGAGGAGCGCCGTGCCGGAGGTCCCGGCGACCAGCGCCAGGGCGGCGAGCAGCGATGTTCTGGTAGGACTCATCAGTGCGGGTTCCTTCTCCTGTGGTGGGTGTTGTTACGGGTTGAGGGCGCGCAGGTGGTCGCGCAGTCCGATGCCGTAGGCGGTGGGTGTGCCGTCGTAGGCGGAGATCAGGGACGGCCCCGAGGAGCAGTCCCAGGTGTTCCAGGTCCAGCCCAGGTAGGACAGGTTCCGGTCGTCGAGCCACTTCATGACCTGGTCGATGAAGCCGTGCGAGCAGGTGTTCTCGCCGATCTCGCCGGCGATCAGCGGCAGGCGGGCCGCGACCGGGGCGAGGGTCGAGTCCCAGCAGCTCTCGGTGGAGCAGGTGTTGAAGTTGTAGACGTGGTAGGCGGCGGCGAGATTGCCGGCCGGGTCGGTGGGCCGGTAGGCCTGCCACTGGCTGAGGTCGTTGGAGTACGCCAGCCCGCCGGCCATGATGACGTTCCTGGCTCCGGCGCCGCGGATACTGTCGACGAGATCCTGCATACCGGCGACCTGGTACGAGATGCCGGGGCAGGTCCCGCCGTCCCGCCAGCACTTCCAGGCGTCCGCCGCGCCGGCGGTCGCCCGGTCCGGGTAGGGCTCGTTGAACAGGTCGAACACCGGTGCCGGGTCGTCCTTGAAGGTGCTCGCCACCGACGCCCAGAACGAGGGGCTGTACTGCGCGTCGGGCATGGGCTTCTGGCAGGTGGCGTGGACGTCGGAGCAGCCGGCGGAGTTGCCGGTGTACTGGCCGTAGGACCAGTGCAGGTCGAGGACCGGGGTCAGGCCGTGCGCCTCGACACGGGTGACCAGGTCCTTGACGGCGCTGATGTAGTTGGCGCCGCCGTACTCGGGCTTGATGCCGGAAAGGCCCAGCCAGCACTCCTCGTTGAGCGGGATGCGCACGGCATTGGCCTTCCAGTCGGCGATCGCCTTGATCGCCGCGTCGTCCACCGGACCGTCCCAGATTCCCCGGCCCTGTACGCACATGAACTCACCGCCGGAGCGGTTGACGCCGAGCAGCCGGCGGGGTGTGCCGGAGGCGTCCACGAGCTGGGTGCCGGAGACGTGCAGGGCGGGCGCGCCGCCGGTCGTGGGCGGGGGCGAGGTCGGCGGTGGAGACGTGGGCGGCTGCGCGTCGGTGTTGCAGGTCGTGCCGTTGAGCTTGAACGCCGTCGGGCTGGTGTTGCCGCCCGACCAGTCGGCGAGGAAGCCGGCGGTCACGCTCGCGCCGGTGCCGAGGGAGCCGTTGTAGCTCTCGCCGGCGGCGGTCACGCTCGGGCCGGACTGGGACCATGCGGCGTTCCAGCCCCGGGTGACCTTCTGGCCGTCGGCGAAGTCGAAGGCCAGTTGCCAACGGCTCAGCTCTGCCTGGTTGTTGGTGATGGTCACCGAGCCCTGGAAGCCGCCCGCCCACTGGTTGGTGACGGAGTACCGCACCGTGCACGCGGGGGTGGCTCCCTGGGCCGACACCACCGGGACGACCGCGCTCGCGACGAGCGCGGCCGCTCCGGCGGCGGCTAAAAGTACTGAACGCGGGGGGTGTCGCATGAGCGACTCCTTGCAGTTGGGCGCGCCGTGACGGCCGCGTCGACTGACTGGAATCGCTCCCACTGGTGCGAAGGAAGGTAGCGCCAACTGGTCAGGTTGCCCAGAGGAGTTGCTGACTTTTCCGCAAGGCTCCGGTGTCGAATCTTTTCGACTCTTCAAGCACCTTGACCCCTCACAGGGTCGTCCCCACTATGGGAGCGCTCCCACTGGTTCAAGCCTTGACTTCTCCCGAGCCGCAAGCCGCAAGGAGGAACCAGCACATGGATCCCGGACGCAGACGAAGAGCGGTACGGCGGTGGTGGACCGCCGTGGCGGCCGTGTTCGCCCTCCCCCTGTCGATGCTCGCCGCAGGCGCGACGACCGCCCACGCGGCGTCCGTGCAGTGCAGCGTCGACTACGCCACCAACGACTGGGGGTCGGGCTTCACCGCCAACCTCACGATCACCAACCGCGGCACGGACGCCGTCAACGGCTGGAACCTCAGCTACGCCTACTCCGGCAACCAGAAACTGACGAACGGCTGGAACGGCACCTGGTCCCAGTCCGGCCAGACGGTCAGCGTGCGGAACGCGTCGTACAACGCCACCGTCGCCGCTGGCGCCGCCGTCACCACCGGCGCGCAGTTCACCTACAGCGGCACCAACACCGCCCCGACCTCCTTCTCGGTCAACGGCACCACCTGCGCCGGCGCGCACCAGCCGCCGGTCGCGGTGCTCACGAGCCCGAGCGCGGGGGCGGTGTACACCCAGGGCGACGCGATCCCGCTCGCCGCGACCGCCGCGGCCGCCGACAACGCGACGATCAGCAAGGTGGAGTTCTACGACGACACCACGCTGCTGGGCACGGACACGAGCGCGCCGTTCACGCTCTCCGTCTCAAGTCTGACCGTGGGCAGTCATTCCCTGGTGGCGAAGGCGTACGACAGCACGGGCGCCTCGGCCGAGTCAGCGCCCGTCGGCGTCACGGTCGCCTCGGGCCCGGCGGTGGTGGCCTCCCCGGCGCAACTCGGCGTGAAGCAGGGCACGTCCGGGACGTTCGGGGTGAAGCTGTCGACCCAGCCGAGCGCGAACGTGACGGTGAGCGTGGCCCGCACGGACGGCAACACCGGCCTGTCCGTGACCGGCGGCTCCTCGCTCACCTTCACACCGTCGAACTGGGACACCGCGCAGCAGGTCACCGTCACGGCGGACTCCTCCGGCACCGGAGCGGCGACCTTCACCGCCTCCGCGGACGGGCACGCCAAGGCGACGGTCACCGTGACGGAGCTGGCGGCGACGAAGACGTACGACGCGCGTTTCCTGGACCTGTACGGGAAGATCACCGACCCGGCGAACGGCTACTTCTCCCCCCAGGGCATCCCCTACCACTCGGTGGAGACCCTGATCGTGGAGGCCCCGGACTACGGCCACGAGACCACGTCCGAGGCCTGGAGCTACCTGCTGTGGCTGCAGGCGATGTACGGCAAGGTCACCGGCGACTGGTCGAAGTTCAACGGCGCGTGGACGCTCATGGAGAAGTACATGATCCCCACGCACGCCGACCAGCCGACGAACTCCTTCTACAACGCCTCCAAGCCGGCGACGTACGCGCCCGAGGAGGACACCCCGGACCAGTACCCTGCGAAGCTGGACACCTCGGTGGCCGTGGGGTCGGACCCGATCGCCGGTGAGCTGAAGAGCACGTACGGCACGGACGACGTCTACGGCATGCACTGGCTGGAGGACGTCGACAACACCTACGGCTACGGCGACACCCCGGGCGGCACCTGCGAGGGCGGCCCGACGGCGAGCGGACCGTCGTACATCAACACCTTCCAGCGCGGCCCGCAGGAGTCCGTCTGGGAGACCGTCCCGCAGCCGACCTGCGACGCCTTCAAGTACGGCGGAAAGAACGGCTACCTGGACCTGTTCACCGGCGACAACTCCTACGCCAAGCAGTGGAAGTACACCGACGCCCCGGACGCCGACGCGCGCGCGGTGCAGGCGGCGTACTGGGCGGACGTGTGGGCCAGGGAGCAGGGCAAGGCGGGCGATGTGTCCGCCACGGTCGCCAAGGCCGCGAAGATGGGCGACTACCTGCGGTATGCGATGTACGACAAGTACTTCAAGAAGATCGGCAACTGTGTGGGGCCCTCGACCTGTGCGGCCGGCACCGGAAAGGACGCCTCGCACTACCTGCTGTCCTGGTACTACGCCTGGGGCGGCGCCACCGACACCAACGCGGGCTGGGCGTGGCGGATCGGCTCCAGCCATGTCCACGGCGGCTACCAGAACCCCCTCGCGGCCTACGCGCTGAGCAGCTATCCGGACCTGGAGCCCAAGTCGGCGACCGGCGCCTCGGACTGGGGCAAGTCGCTGCAGCGGCAGCTGGAGTTCTACCAGTGGCTGCAGTCGTCCGAGGGCGCCATCGCGGGCGGCGCGACCAACAGCTGGCAGGGCCGGTACGCCACCCCGCCGGCCGGCACGCCGACCTTCTACGGCATGTACTACGACTGGGAGCCCGTCTACCACGACCCGCCGTCCAACCAGTGGTTCGGCTTCCAGGCGTGGTCGATGGAGCGGGTCGCCGAGTACTACCAGCAGACGGGGAACGCCACCGCCAAGGCGGTCCTCGACAAGTGGGTGAAGTGGGCGCTGTCGAAGACCACGATCAACCCCGACGGCACCTATCAGATCCCCTCGACCCTCCAGTGGTCCGGCCAGCCGGACACCTGGAACCCGTCAAGTCCCGGCTCCAACAGCTCACTTCACGTCACGGTCGCCGACTACACCAACGACGTCGGAGTGGCGGCGGCGTACGCGAAGACGCTGACGTACTACGGCGCCAAGTCCGGTGACGCGACGGCGAAGTCGACGGCGAGGGCGCTGCTGGACGGCATGTGGAACAACTACCGGGACAGCCTCGGCATCGCCGTCCCCGAGACCCGCGCCGACTACAGCCGGTTCGGCGACAGCGTGTACGTGCCGAGCGGCTGGAGCGGCACCATGCCGAACGGCGACGCGATCAACTCCTCGGCCACCTTCACCTCGCTCAGGTCCTTCTACAAGAACGACCCGGCCTGGTCGAAGATCGAGGCCTACCTCAAGGGCGGCACCGCGCCCGTCTTCACCTATCACCGGTTCTGGGCCCAGGCGGACATCGCCCTGGCCATGGGCTCGTACGCGGAGCTGCTCGAATAACCGCCCCGCCACGGCTCCGGGTACGGCGACGGGCGGCCCCCACCCGCACGGGGGCCGCCCGGTCGTCGCGCCTCCCCCACCTCAACCGCCTGCGGTCTGCCGTCTGTTGACGAGCCGAGCGGCCGCCCTCACCTTCAGCCGGCCACCGGCTTGCGGTACGCCCGCACGGCGAACACCGGGTCCGGGCGCGGGCGGTCCTGGTCCGGGAGGCGGGCGAGGAGCGTGGCGAACTCCTCGGTGCGCGGCTCGCCCGGCGGGAGCTGGGTGAACCAGCCGCGGCGCAGGTCGGCGATGGCGGCCCGCGGGCTGCGGCCCTGGCCGAGGCCGTGGAACGCGCCCGCCCCGGCCGGCTCCAGCCCGTGCCGGACGGCGTGCGCGGTGACGGTGGCCGCGGCGTCCTGGGCGGGGCGGCGCGGGCGGGGGGCGAGGACCGTGTCGATGTCGCTGCCGACGTCGTGCGCGGCGGCCTTGTCGACGGTGGTGACGTAGACGCCGCCGGGCCGCAGCACGCGGGCGCACTCGGCGACGATCGCCCGCACGTCCTCGGCGTCGTCGAGCAGGTGCAGCAGCCAGACGCTGGTGACCGCGTCGAAGGTGCCGGTGCCGAAGGGCAGCCGGCGGCTGTCCGCCCGGACGACCGCGCCCGGCAGTCTGGCCCCGGCCCTGCGGACCATCTCGGCGGTCAGGTCGGTGCCCGTGACCCGCAGCGCGGGGCGGTCGGCGGCGAGCCGGCGGGTGACGATGCCGGTGCCGCAGGCCACGTCGAGGAGCCGGCCCGGCCCCTCGGGGATCAGGGCGAGCACCGCTTCGGCGGCGGCGCGGGCGCGGCCCTCGCCGCCGCGGGACGCGTCGTAGGCGTCGGCTTCCTTCTCGTAGTCCAGCACGCCCCTCAGTGTGCGCCGTGAGCTGGGGCGATGTCCTCCACCCTGCGGGCGAGATCGAAGTCCTTGACGGTGAGCGCGCCGCCCGCGGTGTGCGTGTGCACGCTGAGGGAGACGGTGTTGTAGCCGAGGGCCAGGTCGGAGTGGTGGTCGAGTTCGTCCTGGACGGCGGCGATGTGCACGACCAGCGCCGCCGCGGCGACGTGTGAGTCGAGCCGGTAGGCGCGGGTGAGCCGGTCCCCGTCGACGCTCCAGCCGGGCAGCTCGGCGAGCCGGTCCTCGATCTCCTTCTGCGACAGCGGTTGTACGGCCATGGCCTTCGGCTCCCTTCGCGGTGGCGGTAGGCGTTCGGGATCAGCCTGCCACGTCAGACCCGCGCGCACTGCGCCGCGAGGTCGTCGGCGAGCCCCGCGATCCGGTACCGGCCCTCCACCCGGGCCACCCGGTCGTGCGGCAGGCCGGTGTCGCCGTCCAGCGTGCCTGGAGGTTGCCGCAGACCGAACCGGTGGAGTCGCTGTCGCCCGAGTGGTTGACGGCCGGCAGCAGTGCCCGGCCGGTGTCGGGCTCGGCGAGCGCGCACCGCACGCCGATGGTGAGCGCCTCCTCGGCGGCCCAGCCCGTGCCGAGGGACTCGACCCGCTCGGCGGTCGGTGCCCCGCCCTCGGCGAGGTCAGGGGCGGCGCCCAGGGCGGCCGTGGTCTCGTGTGGCCCGGGTGGCGCGCCGGCAGCCGCAAGGTGCGCGGCACCGCGCCCTCCAGGCTGTCCCCGGCGACCAGGTGCGCCACGATCGCGGCGAGCGCGCCCGCCGCGCGGGTCCCGGTGGGGTGGCCGAGGACGTCGCCGAGCGCGCCGCCGAGGAGGCAGCCGCGGACCCTGGCCCGGTGGACGGCCGCGGCCGGAAGCGACGGGGTCTGCCAGGGCCGGGCCCCCGGCTCGTTCCCGCACACCTGTTGCAACTCCTCGACTACGGTCGGACGTATGACCATTGTCGCTTCCGGCCCTTCCGCGTCCGCCACCGCCCCAGCCGCCGACAAGGGCGTCGGCCCGCTGCTGCGCGCCTGGCGGGAGCGGCGCCGGGTCTCCCAGCTGGAGCTGGCCCTGCGCGCCGACTCCTCGGCCCGGCACATCAGTTTCGTCGAGACCGGGCGGTCCCGGCCGAGCGAGGAGATGGTGCTGCGCCTCGCCGAGCATCTGGACGTGCCGGTGCGCGAGCGCAACTCCCTGCTGCTGGCGGCCGGTTACGCCCCGCACTACCCGGAGACCCCGCTGGAGGACCCGGCACTGGACGCGCTGCGCGGCGGACTGGAGCACCTGATCCAGTGCTACGAGCCCTACCCCGCGCTGGTGGTGGACGCCTGCTACACGGTCGTCGCCGCGAACCGGGGCATCGCCATGCTGCTGGACGGTGTGCCGGAGGACCTGCTGGCCCCGGCGCCGAACGCGATGCGGCTGACCCTGCACCCGGAGGGGCTGGCGCCGCGCATCCGCAATCTGCGCGCCTGGCGCGGGCATCTGCTGGCGCAGATGGAACGGCAGATCGCCCTGCAGCGTTCGCAGCGGCTGCGCGCCCTGTACGAGGAGGTGGCCGCCTATCCGCTGCCCGAGGGCGCGCCGGACGGCGAGGACGGCGAACCGGCGGGCCCGGTCGCGTACTTCGCGCTGCCCCTGCGCATCGAGCACGAGGGCCGGATCCTGTCGTTCGTGTCGTCGATCTCCACCTTCAACACCCCCATGGACGTCACGGTCGCCGAACTCGCCATCGAGACGTTCCTGCCCGCGGATCCGGCGACCGCGAAGTACCTGCACACGCTGGCTGGTTGAGCCCGCTTTCCACCGGTTCGCCCCTGATGCGGCGCCGGTTGCCCGCCGCTTGCCCGCCGCTTTTCGGCCATCTGATGCGTCTCGGACCGGTGTGCGAGAGGCGATCACATGGCAGACTGCCCGGGTACTTCGGCGCGTAGGGGAGGCGTGGCGTGAGTGAGCGGCGGGCTGCGCCCACCGTGGGCCAGGTGGTGCTCGGCAAGCGGTTGCAGGAGCTGCGCGAGGCGGCGGGACTCACCCGCGAGGAGGCGGCCCGGGTCCTCAGGGTGGCGTCGGCGACCGTGCGGCGGATGGAGATGGCCGACGTCGCGCTGAAGATCCCCTACGTGCAGGTGCTGCTCGACACCTACGGGGTGCCCGGGGAGGAGGCGGCCGCGTTCGTACGGCTGGCCGAAGAGGCGAACCAGCCGGGTTGGTGGCAGCGGTTCCACGACGTGCTGCCGGACTGGTTCAGCCTCTACGTCAGCCTGGAGGGCGCGGCCCGGATCATCCGCTCCTACGAGCCGCACTTCATACCCGGGCTGCTCCAGACCGAGGCGTACGCCCGCGCGGTGATGGAGGCCGGCACGGTCGGACAGGGCTCGCCGCACGCGGTCGAACGGCATGTGTCGCTGCGTCTGGAGCGGCAGCGGCTGCTGGAGCGGGAGGACCCGCCGCACCTGTGGGTGATCATGGACGAGACGGTGCTGCGGCGCCCCGTGAGCACGCGCCCCGAGGTGCTGGGCGAGCAGCTGGACAAGCTGCTGGAGTACGCCGATCGGGACCGGGTCACCCTGCAGATCGCCGAGTTCTCGGCGGGCCCGCACCCGGGGACGTACGCCCCGTTCACCCTGTTCCGCTTCGCCGAGCCCGAGCTGCCGGACATGGTGTTCACCGAGTATCTGACCGGCGCACTGTACCTGGACTCGCGCCGCGAGGTGGCCGCGCATCTGGAGGTGCTCGACCACATGACGGCCCGGGCCGCGTCGGCGCAGCGCACGCGCACCCTGCTGCGCGAGTTCCGCGCGTCCCTGTGACGCCCGCCCTTCGGACCGCGCGACCTCGCGGCATCCCGTACGGACCGACCCCTGGGGGACCACGCTCATGACCGCACCCGACGCCGTGCCCGCGCCGATCGACACCAGCCGCCCGCACCCCGCGCGGGTGTACGACTGGTGGCTGGGCGGCAAGGACAACTACCCGGTGGACGAGCAACTGGCCCGCAGGATCCTCGACGCGGACGGCACGGTGGTGCGCGGGGCGCGGGCCAACCGCCGGTTCATGCACCGGGCGGTGCGCACGGCGGCCGAGGCCGGGGTGCGGCAGTTCCTGGACATCGGGACGGGCATCCCGACCGAGCCCAATCTGCACCAGGTCGCCCAGGGCGTGGACCCGCGGGCCGCGGTGGTGTACGCGGACAACGACCCGATCGTGCTGCGGCACGCCGAGGCACTGCTGCGCGGCACCGACGAGGGCAGCACGGCCTACATCCACGCCGACGTCCGCGACCCGGACGTCATCCTGCGCCAGGCCGCCGAGTCCCTGGACCTCGCGCGGCCCGTCGCGCTGTCCCTGGTGGCGCTGACCCATTATCTGTCGGACGCCGAGGACGACGTGTACGGCCTGCTGGAGACCTACGTCGGGCACCTGGCACCCGGCAGCTTCCTGATCCTGTCCCAGGTGACGCAGGACCTCGCCCCCGAGGGGGTGACCCGGGCCGCCGAGCTGTTCCGCCGCAGCGGCACGCCCTTCCACCCGCGCACGCTGCCTGAGTTCTCCCGCTTCTTCACCGGCCTCGACCTGCTGGGCCCGGGGATCATCCCGGTGTACGGCTGGCGCCCGGACCCGGTGGACGTCGCCGCCCAGGCGGAGGGCGTGGTGCCGGTGTACGCGGGGGTGGCGGTCAAGCGGTGACCCGTACGGGTCTGTGCACGGGTGCGGGCTCTCAGCCGGGCGTTCGGTACGGCCCCGGGCCGGGCGGGGGTCAGGCGCCGCCCTTGGCGCCGGGTTCGTCGTCCACGATCTCCGCGTCGACCACGCCGTCCGCGTCGGCCGCGGGCCGGCTCTCCTGCGCGGCAGCGCCGGTGGAGCCGGCGTTCTCGTACATGGCCTGCCCCATCTTCTGGCTGACCGTGGCCAGTTTCTCCACTCCGGCGCGCAAGGAGGTGGTGTCGGCGTCCCGCTCCAGCAGCGCCTTCAGTTCCGCGGCGGCCGCCTCGACCTCGGCGCGGGTGCCGGCGGGCACGCGGTCGTGGTTGTCGCGGACGAACTTCTCGGTCTGGTAGACGAGTTGCTCCGCCTGGTTGCGGGTCTCGGCGGTCTCGCGGCGCCGGCGGTCCTCCTCGGCGTACTGCTCCGCCTCGCGCATCATGCGGTCGATGTCGTCCTTGGGCAGGGCGGATCCGCCCGTGACGGTCATCTTCTGCTCGCGGCCCGTGGCGAGGTCCTTGGCGGAGACGTGCATGATGCCGTTGGCGTCGATGTCGAAGGCCACCTCGATCTGCGGGACACCGCGCGGAGCGGGCGGCAGTCCGGTGAGGTCGAAGACGCCCAGCTTCTTGTTGTAGGCGGCGATCTCGCGCTCGCCCTGGTAGACCTGGATGCCCACCGAGGGCTGGTTGTCGGTGGCGGTGGTGAAGATCTCCGAACGGCGGGTGGGGATCGTGGTGTTGCGCTCGATCAGCTTGGTCATGATGCCGCCCTTGGTCTCGATGCCGAGGGACAGCGGGGTGACGTCGAGGAGCAGCACGTCCTTGACGTCACCGCGCAGCACGCCCGCCTGGAGCGCGGCGCCGACCGCGACCACCTCGTCGGGGTTGACGCCCTTGTGCGGGTCCTTGCCGGTGAGGTCGCGCACCAGGTCGGTGACGGCGGGCATCCGGGTGGAGCCGCCGACGAGGATGACGTGGTCGATCGCCGCCAGCCCGATCCCCGCGTCCCGCACGGCCTGGTGGAAGGGCTGCTTGCAGCGGTCGAGCAGGTCGGCTGTCAGCTCCTGGAACTGAGCTCGCGTCAGCTTCTCCTCCAGGTGCAGGGGTCCCGCGGCCGAGGCGGTGATGTAGGGCAGGTTGATCGTCGTCTCCGAGGACGACGACAGCTCGATCTTGGCCTTCTCGGCGGCCTCGCGCAGCCGCTGCACCGCCATCTTGTCGGCGCCCAGGTCTATGCCGTGACCGGCCCGGAACCGCTTCACCAGATGGTCGACGATCCGCTGGTCCCAGTCGTCACCGCCCAGGTGCGTGTCGCCGTTGGTGGCCTTCACCTCGATGACGCCGTCGCCGATCTCCAGCAGGGACACGTCGAAGGTGCCGCCGCCCAGGTCGAAGACGAGGACCGTCTGCTCCTCGCCCCGGTCCAGGCCGTAGGCGAGGGCGGCCGCGGTCGGCTCGTTGATGATCCTGAGCACGTTCAGGCCGGCGATCTCCCCGGCCTCCTTGGTGGCCTGCCGCTGGGCGTCGTCGAAGTACGCGGGCACGGTGATCACCGCGTCCGAGACGTCCTCGCCGAGGTAGGCCTCCGCGTCCCGCTTGAGCTTCTGCAGGACCCGCGCCGACAGCTCCTGCGCGCGAAGCCGCGAGCCGTCGACGGTTCCGCTCTCCGGGAAGCGCCAGGCGGCGTCGCCCATGTGCCGTTTGACCGACCGGGCGGTGCGCTCCACGTTGGTCACGGCCTGCCGCTTGGCGACCTCGCCGACCAGCACCTCGCCGTTCTTCGCGAACGCCACCACCGACGGCGTGGTCCGGGCGCCCTCCGCGTTGGTGACGACGGTGGGCTCGCCGCCCTCCAGGACGGCCACCACCGAGTTCGTCGTCCCGAGATCGATCCCGACCGCACGTGCCATGATCCGTCCCCTTCCGCCAGGGCGTCTTCGGCACTCCCAGCACATGCCGTGCGTACGGCGCTGTCAATGCCGGGGGGCGGGAACGGCGGTGCCGCGCCCCTTCCACGGGACGCGGCACCGGACGTCGTACCGGGCGTCAGGCCAGCTCGGCCGTCAGCGTGATGGTCGTACCGGCCAGGGCCTGGCTGACCGGGCAGTTCTTCTTGGCGTCCTCGGCGGCGGCGGCGAAGCCGTCCGCGTCGAGACCCGGGACCTCGCCGCGCACGGTGAGGTGGATGCCGGTGATGCCCTCGCCGGGCTGGAAGGTCACGTCGGCCTTGGTCTCCAGGCGGGTGGGCGGGGTGCCGGCGCCGGTCAGGCCGTGCGAGAGGGCCATGGAGAAGCAGCTGGAGTGAGCGGCGGCGATCAGCTCCTCGGGGCTGGTCTTGCCGTTCGCCTGCTCGGCGCGCGACGGCCACGACACCGGCTGCGAGCCGATGCCGGAGGAGTCGAAGGTGACGGTGCCGCTGCCCGTGAGCAGCTCGCCCTCCCAGACGGTGTGCGCGGTACGCGTGGTGGCCACGGTGGTTCCTTTCGCGGGTGTCGCAGGTGTTCGGTCCCGTTTCCGGGTGCCGTTTTCCGGTTCCGTGCCCCTATCCGATCACATCCGGGCGCGTCGCACGCCCAAGACGAGGCCACGGGCGGTGAACGGCGGATGACGTCGGGGCACCGGCGGCGGCCGTGGCGCTCAGCGGCCGTCGTAGCCGGCGGTCGGCATGGACAGGCGGCGGTGGACGCGGGCCTTCATCTGGGCGTCGTACGCCGGTTCGGCGCGGCCGACGGTCTCCACGCGCACCCCGCGCCGGGCGCATTCGGCGGTGAAGGCCTCCACGGAGTTCAGGGCCCGCCGCAGGACCCGCAGGCTGGGGGCGACGAACACGTCCACGCCGGGGCGGACGCCGTCCCACAGGGCGCAGTGGTCGAAGCGCAGTCCGCCGACGAGGAGTTCGCGGGCGACGACGTATCCGCGTTCGGCGGCCCAGCGCGCGCACATGGCGTGCTGGCTGCGGGCGTCGACGAGGAAGGGGTCGGCCTCCAGTTCCTCCAGCGGCGTCAGGCTGGCGATGGCGGTGACCCGGACGGACGCGGGCATGTCGGAGGCGGCCTGCGGTTGTCCCATGGCGTCCCCCTCACCTCCGGGTTTCGCCGCCGACCCTACTCCTGCCCGTAGGCTTCGGGGAGTCGCGTGAAGGGGGCGAAAGAAGGTGCCGGTGGAGATCCCCTGGTGGGGTCACGCCACCTGGACGATTCAGGACGGGCACATACGGGTGCTCACCGATCCGCCGTTCGCGCGCCGGCCGGCGCATCTGCGACGGCGCCGGGGCGGGGTACCACCGGCGCGCGGACGTGGCGCTCGTCTCCCGTCTGCACGCCGACCACCTGCATGTGCCCTCGCTCGCCTCGCTCGCGCCGGGCACGCGCCTGCTCGTGCCCCGGGGCGCGCCCCGGGCGGTGCCCACCCTGCGGCGGCTGCGGCAAGAGCGGATGACCGAGGTGCCGCCCGGGGACGAGGTGCGGGTCGGCGAGGCGCTCGTCCGGGTGGTGCCCGCGTCGCACGACGGGCGGCGGCTGCCGGTGGGGCCGCGTCGCTCGCCCGCGCTCGGCTATGTCCTGGAGGGCGAGGCGCGGACCTGTTTCGCCGGGACACCGGGCTGTTCGACGCGATGGCCGAGCGGGTCGGGCCGGTGGACGTGGAGCTGCTGCCGGTGGGCAGCTGGGGGCCGTTCGTCGGCGAGGGCCATCTGGACGCGGGGCGGGCGGCGCCGGCGCGGCTCCGGCTGGCGCCGCGGCTGGCGGGGCCGGTGCGCTACGGGACGTACTGGCCGATCGGGATGGACGCCGTGCGGCCGCACGAGCACACGCCGGGCGACGAGTTCGTACGGCTGGCGGGGGTGCTCGCTCCGCAGGTGACGGTGCGCAGGCTGGGGCACGGCGAGAGTGTGCGGCTGGCGGTCGCGCGGTGACCCGGCCGGTGTCCGCGGCGGTGCCGGCCGCCGCGTCGACGTCGGCGGTGCCACCGGAGTCGACGCAGCAGGCCATCGGTTGTCCGTCGTTGTTCCTGCTCGTGCTGACCGGGGCGCTGGTGCCGGTGGTCCCGACCGGGGCGCTGGTCAGTTCCGCGGCGGTGGTGGCGTTCCACCAGACGGCGCCGTTCTCGCCGGCGCTGGTGTTTCGGGACGGCGTCGCTGGCGGCGTTCGTGGGTGACGGGGCGCTGTACCGGCTGGGGCGGCGCGGGCTGCGGTCGCGGGGCGGATCGCGGTGGCCGGAGGCGGTACGGTCGCGGGCGCCGCAGGAGCGGGCCGTGCGGGCGCGGGAGAAGCCGGCCGCACACGGGGGCGTGGTCCTGGTGTTGTCGCGGCTGGTGCCGGCCGGCCGTGTTCCGGTGATGCCGGCCTGTCTGATGGCGGACTGGCCGCTGCGGCGCTTCGCCCGGGGCAATGCGGCCGCGTGTCCGGCGTGGGCGGCCACGTACCAGGTGATCGGCGTCCTGGGGGGCTCGTTGTTCCGGGCGCCGTGGGAGGGCGTCGTGGTGGCGGTGGCGCTGACGGTGGTGATCAGCGTGCTGCCGGGTCTGGTGCGAAGGGTTGGCCGGCGCCGTCGGGGTCCCGGTGGTCCTCGGGCCACTGGTTCGTCGTGACGTTTCGCCCGGTTCCCGGCGCCGTTGACGGGGCGCCGTACCCCAGCACTCCCGAGGCGCCGATCGGCAGGTCCCACAGGTCCTCGCGGTCGAGGCCGGCCTTATCCCAGGCCGCGCGCACGCGCGTGAGCGGTTCCAGGACGGGCTCGGCCGAGAGGACGAAGGTGCCCCAGTGCATGGGGGCCATACGGGGGGCGCCGAGGTCGAGGGTGGCCTGGACGGCTTCCTCGGGGTCGCAGTGCACGTCGCTGAGCCACCAGCGCGGGTCGTAGGCGCCGATGGGCATGAGGGCGAGGTCGATGCCGGGGTAGCGGCGGCCGATGCGGGAGAACCAGTGGCCGTAGCCGGTGTCGCCCGCGAAGTACAGGCGCCGGCCGTCGGCGTCGGTGAGCACCCAGCCGCCCCACAGGCTGTGGCAGGTGTCGGTGAGGGTGCGCTTGGACCAGTGGTGGGCGGGGACGAAGTCGAAGCGGACTCCGGCCAGTTCGGCCCCCTCCCACCAGTCCAGCTCGGTGACGCAGGTGAAGCGGCGGCGCCGGAACCAGCGGCCGAGTCCGGCGGGCACGAACATCGGGGTGGCGCGCGGGAGCCGGCGCAGGGTGGGGGCGTCGAGGTGGTCGTAGTGGTTGTGGCTGATGACGACGGCGTCGACGCGGGGCAGGCTCTCCCAGGGGACGCCGACGGGGGTGATGCGGGCCGGGGTGCCGAGGATGCGGTGGGACCAGACGGGGTCGGTGAGGACGGTCAGGCCGCCGATCCGGACGATCCAGCTGGCGTGCCCGGCCCAGGTGACGGCGAGGGTGCGGGTGTCGGTGCGCGGCAGCGGGGCGGGGGCGACGGGCAGCAGGGGGACGTCGGTGAGGCCGTCGCGGCCGGGCCGTACGGCGCCCTCGCGGGCGAAGCGGGCCATGGCCTTCAGGCCGGGCAGCGGGGCGGTGAGCCGGTCGTGGAAGGTCCGCGGCCACACCCGGTGTTCGCCCAGGGGGCGGGGTTCGGCGAGCGGGGGGAAGGGCGGGGCGAGGGGGGCGGTCGTGACGGCGGGGGACGTGGGGGTCGTGGAAGGCGTGGCACGCGTGGCAGTCGTCGAGGTCGTCGAGGTCTTCGTGGGCGGTCCGGACTCGTGCGTCTGCTGCGTCATCGAGGAGGCTCCCATCGCTGAGCTTCGTCGCGGAGATCGTCGAGGACCGACGTCAAGGAGACCAACGCGCGTTGCACGTGCGGCAGTTCCAGCGGCGCGGGTGACGTGAGGCATTCGGCGCGTTCGGCGTCCGTGGCGCCCAGCAGGGGGCCGGTGGCGAGGCGCACGCGCAGGGCGTCGAGGTCGTCGCCGAAGCGGTGGCCGCCGGGCGCGGGCATCCCGAGCCGGGCGGTGAGCAGGTCCTCCAACTCCTGGGCGTCGCCGACCCCTTGGGCGGCGAGGGGCTCGCGCAGCGGGCCGAGGTCGGCGTACAGGTGGCGGCCGGCCTGCGGGGGGCGGGCGAGGGCGCCGGCGGCGACGAGCGCGGCGTGCGCGGCGCCGGCCACGCGCGCGTGCAGTCGTACGGCGGCCTCCCGGCGCTCGGTGACGGGCGGTGGTTCGTCCAGGGCGTAGCCGGCCGCGGCGGCGACGGGGGCGGCGACGCGGGCGCCGAGCGCGGTGAGGATGTCGAGCACGCGCGCGTGGAGGTGGATCCCGGGTTCGGTCGCCGGGAAGCGGGCGACGGCGGCGGGCCAGCCGGCGGGCAGCAGGGAGCCGGCGAGGTCGGTGACGACGGTGACCCGGTCGGGCCGCATCTCGGCGGGGCTGAGCAGGACGGTGTCGTGGGGGCGGTGCAGGGTGTCGCGCCACGTCTCGTCGCTGACCAGGTGCAGGCCCTCGGCGGTGGCGGCCTCGATGGTCTCGTGCAGCAGTTCCGGCGCGGCGACGGTGGCGGTGGGGTCGTCGGCGACGGACAGCACGAGCAGCCGGGGATCGCCGCCCTCCGCGCGCACCCGGCGGACCGTCTCCAGCAGGGCGTAGGGGTCGGGAACGCCGCCGCCCTCGGCAGGGGTGGGCACGTGGTAGACGGGCCGGCCGAGGATCCGGGCGTACGGCGCCCACCAGGCGGCGCAGGGGCGCGGTACGAGGACGTCGGCGCCGTCCGAGGCGAGGGCGGCGGTGAGGGCGAGCAGCAGCGCGGGGGAGCCGGGGCCCGCGGCGACCTGGTCGGGGACGGTGGGCAGGCCACGCCGGGTCCAGTAGCCGCAGGCCGCTTCGAGGAGGGCTGGGGCGCCGCCGACGGGCTGGGCGTCGGTGCGGCTCGCGGCGGCGGCCAGCACGGCGGTGAGTTCGGGGAGCACGGGCAGGCCGTCACCGGGCAGGGGCGGACCGTAGCGGACGGGGCCGTGGCCCTCGGGGTCCGTCCGCCGCATGTCCGCCTCCGCGCAGTCCGTGGGGTCTTCGTGGGTCGTCGTGGTCGTGGTGCCTCGTGGTCGGGGCTTCGCCGCGGGCCGCCGCGTGGTGTGCTGTTGTCCGGTGTGCTCCTGGTGCCTGTGGGGTGCGGGCGCCCTCCTGTGGTGTACCCGGCGGTCGGGCGCGTATGACCGGTGCGGGGCGTCGGCCCGGTCACAGGCGGTGGGGCGGCGGACCGGCCGGGCCGCGCCATGGCGGCGCCGCCGGCCGGCGCCACGGGTACCGGGCACGGGCCGGGGGCACGGGGCGTGCCCTTGCTGCCATCTCAGCCCGGGTCACGCCGGACCGCGCGCGACCGACCCCCATTCGCGGGACAGGAGGCGGCCGGGCGGGTGACAGGAGGGCGCGGAGGACGGTACGGCGCGGTGGGGGGGCCGGTACGGCGAGTCCGGCGCCGGTGCGGGCGGGAGCGGTGAGGGAGCGGGGGGAGTACCCATGCGGGTGTGCCGGTGCGGGGCGGGGGAAGCCGGGGAGCGGACAGGTGCCGGGGCCGTCCGTCGCCGGTCGAGGGCTGCCGGTCGGCAGTCGACGGCGGCCGGTAGACAGTCGACGGTCGACGGACAGCAGACGTCGGTCGACGGACAGCGGTCAGCTGTCAGGTGTCAGCGGACGGCGCGGGGAAGGCTCGCGCGCGGACCGTCAGCGGGCGGGCACCCCCGGGGCCCCTGCCGGTCAGGTGCCGGAGGCGTGCGGGGTCGCCGTCTCGCCGCAGCGGCGTTCGCGGGCGCCCTCGCGGGTACGGCCCGCGCTGACCAGGCGGCGCGGGTTGCGGCGCAGGTACTCGCCCTCCAGCTGCGCCATGCGCTCGTTGTGGACCCGCAGCGCGTCGTTCGAGCCGTACAGCAGGGTGTCGTGGCGCGTGCGGTGGATCGTCTCCAGCTCTTTCATGAGCTGCTGGTCGTCCAGTCGGCTGGGGTCGACTCCGGTCATGGTGGTGCCCCGCTCGTCGTGTCCGTGTCCGGTATCCGTGGTCCCGGCCCCGAGCGTGCCGCCGGGAGGAATCCGGGGAGCCGGATCCCTGCCATCCACCATACGAAGATCCTCGGCCCCGGGCCTTGCGAAGGCCCCCGGTGAGTCAGCGCGCCCGTTCCACCCGGCGTTCGTCCCAGACCGGTTCCGGGGTCTCGCGGACGCGGCCGTCGCTGCCGAAGACCAGGTAGCGGTCGAAGGAGCGGGCGAACCAGCGGTCGTGGGTGACCGCGAGGACCGTGCCGTCGAAGGCCTCCAGCCCCTCCTGCAGGGCCTCGGCGGACTCCAGGTCGAGGTTGTCGGTGGGTTCGTCCAGCAGCAGCGCGGTGACGCCCTGCAGCTCCAGCAGCAGGATCTGGAAGCGGGCCTGCTGGCCGCCGGAGAGCCGGTCGAAGGACTGCTCGGCCTGCTGGGTCAGCTCGTAGCGGCGCAGCCGGGACATGGCCGCGCCCCGGTCCTGGGAGTGTTCCTTCCACAGGATGTCGAGGAGGGTGCGGCCGTGGAGTTCGGGGTGGGCGTGGGTCTGGGCGAAGTGGCCGGGGACGACCCGCGCGCCGAGCTTCCACTCCCCCGTGTGCGCCACGTCCTCGCCGGCGAGGAGCCGCAGGAAGTGGGACTTGCCGGAGCCGTTGGAGCCGAGCACGGCGACCCGTTCGCCGTAGAAGACCTCCAGGTCGAAGGGGCGCATCAGGCCGGTCAGCTCAAGTCCCTTGCAGGTGACGGCTCTGACGCCGGTGCGGCCGCCCTTCAGGCGCATGGTGATGTCCTGTTCGCGGGGCGGCTCGGGCGGCGGTCCGGCCTCCTCGAACTTGCGCAGGCGGGTCTGCGCCGCGGCGTAGCGGGAGGCCATCTCATGGCTGACGGCGGCGGCCTGACGGAGGTTCAGCACGAGCTTCTTCAGCTGGGCGTGCTTCTCGTCCCAGCGGCGGCGCAACTCCTCGAAGCGGGCGAAGCGTTCGCGGCGGGCCTCGTGGTAGGTGGCGAAGCCGCCGCCGTGCACCCAGGCGTCGGCGCCGGCGGGGCCGGGTTCCACGGAGACGATCTTCTGGGCGGCGCGGGAGAGGAGTTCGCGGTCGTGGGAGACGAACAGCACCGTCTTGCGGGTCTGCGCCAGCTGCTCCTCCAGCCAGCGCTTGCCGGGCACGTCCAGGTAGTTGTCCGGCTCGTCGAGCAGCAGCACCTCGTCGGTGCCGCGCAGCAGGGCCTCCAGCACGAGGCGTTTCTGCTCGCCCCCGGAGAGGGTGCGCACCTGGCGCCACTGGGCGCGTTCGTAGGGCATGCCGAGCGCGGCGGTGGTGCACACGTCCCACAGGGTCTCGGCCTCGTAGCCGCGGGCCTCCGCCCAGTCGGCGAGGGCCTGGGCGTAGGCGAGCTGGGCGGCCTCGTCGTCGACGGTCATGAGGGCGTGCTCGGCATCGTCGACGGCCCCGGCGGCCTCGCGGATCCGGGGCGGGGCGACGGAGACGAGCAGGTCCCGTACGGTCGTCTCGTCCCGCACGGAGCCCACGAACTGGCGCATCACGCCGAGGCCGCCGCTCACGGTGACGGTGCCGCCGTGCGGTTTCAGCTCGCCGGAGATCAGGCGCAGCAGGGTGGTCTTGCCGGCGCCGTTCGGCCCGACCAGGGCGACGGCGGAACCCTCGCCGACCCGGAAGGACACGTCCCCGAGAAGGGTCCTCCCGTCGGGGAGGTGGTACTCGAGGTGTGCGGCTTCCAGATGTCCCATGGGCAGGATTCTGCGGGTCTCCCACCGGCCGGAGCAAACGCGTATCCGGCACCCGTCCGGTCCGTCGGGCGCCTCGGCCGTCCGGGCGCCCCCGCGCTCCCGTACGGCGCGCGCCCCCGAGGCAGGTCTCCCGCCCCTCCCGCCGCCCCGCCCCGTCCTGGCGCCCCCTCCTACCTCGCGGTGTCGAACGGCTCCCCCGCCGGGCCGCCTTCGCCGGCCGGCACCACCGTGGCGCCCTGCCAGGAGATCGCCTTCCAGCCGTCGTCCGGGGCGCCCTCCAGGACGACCACGCCGGTGTTCCGCAGGGGGTGGGCGGCGGCGAAGGCGACGTCGACGTTGTCGGCGCGGGCGGCGGTCCACATGCGGATGGCGGCGCCGTGGCTGACCATGGCGACGGCGCCGGCGCCGCTCGCGGCGGCCTCGGCGATCACGGCGTCGTACCGGGCGAGGGCCTCGTCGCCGCTCTCGCCGCCGGGGATGCGCGGCGCGGTGTAGCCGGCCGCCCACCCGAAGATCGTGCGCATGTACTCCCGGCCCTCCGCCGACTCGCCGGGCAGCATCTCCAGGTCTCCGGCGGACACCTCGCGGATGCCGTCGCGGACGATCACGTCGAGGCCCCGGGCGGCGGCCAGCGGGGCGGCCGTCAGCTGGGTGCGCAGCAGGGTGGAGGCGTAGAGGGCCTCGATGTGCTCGCCGCCGAGTGCCTCGGGCAGGGCGGCGGCCTGTGCCTCGCCGAGCGGCGTGAGCCCCGGACCGGGCACGGCGGTGTCCAGCAGATGGTCCACGTTGGACGGGGTCTCACCGTGGCGGACGAGCAGCAGACGCATACGAGGCTCTCCCTTCGCGCCGGTCCCGCGCCCGGCACACACGCGCACGCGGATCACGGAACGGGCACTTCAGAGTACCTGCCCCGACCATACCTGACGGCCCATCAGTCCATGATGCGAAATCAAGGTCTCATCATTCGGCCCGCGCACGTACGGTGGCACTCACCACCGTCGGACCACCGCCGGACCAGAGGTGAAGGGGAACCGCCATGCCGCAAGCACGGGAGACGGCCGTCTACACGCACGGGCACCACGAGTCGGTGCTGCGTTCGCACACCTGGCGGACCGCCGCCAACTCCGCCGCATACCTGCTCGGTTCGCTGAAGCCCCACATGCGGATCCTGGACATCGGGTGCGGCCCCGGAACCATCACCGCCGACCTGGCCGAACTGGTCCCCGACGGCCGGGTCACCGGCGTCGACCACGCGCCCGGCATCCTGGAGCGGGCCCGGGCCACCGCCGCCGAGCGCGGCCTGGCCAACGTGGACTTCGCGGTCGCCGACGTGCACGCCTTGGAGTACCCGGACGACACCTTCTGCGTGGTCCACGCCCACCAGGTGCTCCAGCATGTCGGCGACCCGGTGCAGGCACTGCGCGAGATGCGCCGGGTGACGAAGCCGGGTGGGTTCATCGCCGTACGCGACGCGGACTACGCGGCGATGACCTGGTATCCGGCGGTGCCCGGCCTGGAGGACTGGCTGGACCTGTACGAGCGGGTGGCCCGGGCCAACGGCGGCGAGCCGGACGCCGGACGCCGGCTGAAGGCGTGGGCGCGGGCCGCCGGACTCACCGACATCACCGCCACGTCCAGCACCTGGACGTACGCCACGCCCGAGGAGCGGGCCTGGTGGAGCGGGCTGTGGGCGGAGCGGACCCTGGCCTCCGCCTACGCGCAGCGGGCCACGCGGGGCGGTCACGCGACCGAGGAGCAGCTGCGGGCGGTGTCCGAGGCGTGGCGGGAGTGGGGCCGGCAGGAGGACGGCTGGTTCGGGGTGCTGCACGGGGAGATCCTGTGCCGCAAGGAGGCCTGAGGGTCAGCGGGGCGACTCGCCGGTGAACGAGTACCGGGTCTCCTCGCCGGTGAAGGAGTACGCGGCCCAGGGGCCGGTGAGTTCCACCCGGACGCCCGGCTCCTCGGTCCGCGTGCGGTCCACCAGCTCCACGAACTCCTCGCAGTGGGCGCGCGGCACCAGATAGGCAGCGTCCAGGACGTTGCGGACCGCCGGGCCGGACGCCCCGCACGACTGCGGAGCGCGCACCCGGCAGTCCTCCGCCCACCCGGCCAGTCGTTCGTGCAGGATCCGGGCGAACGCCTCGCCGGGCGCGGCGGCCGCTCCCGGCACGGAGGCGGACTCGGCGGCGGGCACAGGCTCCGTGTACACCTTCACGCCCCACTCCACCCGGCCCTCCAGCCGGTCCAGGACGCGCCGGAAGGAGTCCTCGTGGGTCTCGATCAGCGTGCGCACCACGCTGTCGTCCTCGCAGACGGTCGCGAGCCGGAGCGGCAGCGGGGTGGTGACCGTGGCCAGCGCGGCGATCACGCCCCGGTGCGCACGCACGGTCCCGGCCAGCCAGCCAGGATCCTCCAGATGGGCCTGCAGCGCCTCCTCGCCGAAGTCGCCCGCCGGCACCGTACTGACCACCGCGAACAGCCCGCGGTGGCGCAGCAGGCCCACCGGGGCGCCCGCGACCCCCGTCAGCTGGGACTGAAGGGGCGTGTCGAAGGGGCGGCAGACGGCATAGACGTAACGCAGTCCGGCCATGGTCCCTCCTTCCGCTGCGGCCCCGTTCGGCGAGGTGTTCCAGCTCCAGCCTGACCCGGCGGCCGCGGCAGCGCCACAGCGACCGCGCCGCCCGGCCGGGACCCGACAGCCCGCGCCGCCCGGCCCGCGCCACGCGGTGCCGCGCGTCGGCACCGTCCGCACACCGACACACACGCCCGCACGACGCACACACGCCTGCGCGCGGCGTCGCGCACGCGACCGCCACACCCCGCCGCGAGCGCCGCTCAGCGCGCGGCCTCCTCCTCCACCAGCAGTTTCGCGGCGTTCACGATGGCCACGGCGTCGATGCCGGCCGCGTGCAGCTGCTCGTCGGGGGCGGCCGAGCCCGGCATGGTGCGCACCGCGAGCCGGACCAGCCGGGGCACGGGCCGGCCGTCGGCGAAGGCCTCCGCAACGGCGTCACCGAGGCCGCCCTCGGGATGGTGGTCCTCGACGGTGATCAGGCAGCCGGTCTCCGCCGCGGCCCGGCGCAGGGTCCCGGCGTCGACGGGCTTGACGGAGTACAGGTCGATCACCCGCACCGGGATGCCGTCCTCGGCGAGCCGGTCGGCCGCCGCCAGCGCCTCGGGCACGGTGACCCCGGCCGCGACGACGGTCAGCCGGTCCTCCTCACTGGAGCGCAGCGTCCTGCTGCCGCCGACCGGGAACTCCTCGCCGGGGCCGTAGATCACCGGTGTCTTGCCGCGCGAGGTGCGCAGATAACGGATGCCGTCGAGCCCGGCCATGGCCGCGACCAGGTGGGCGGTCTGGTTGGCGTCGCACGGGTAGAGCACGGTGGAGCCGTACACGGAGCGGAACGTCGCCAGGTCCTCCAGGCCCATCTGGGAGGGCCCGTCCTGCCCGATGGCGACGCCGGCGTGCGAGCCGATCAGGTTGATCCCGGCGCCGCTGATCGACGCCATGCGCACGAAGTCGTGGGCGCGGGTGAGGAACGCTGCGAACGTCGAGGCGTACGGCAGCCAGCCGCGCGCCGCCATGCCGACGCTCGTGGCGACGAGCTGCTGCTCGGCGATGTAGCACTCGAAGAACCGCTCGGGGTGCGCCTTGGCGAACTGCTCGGTGCGGGTGGAGTCGCCGACCTCGCCGTCCAGGGCGACGACGTCCCCGCGGGCGGTGCCGAGCGCGGCGAGTGCGGCGCCGAAGGCGTCGCGCGTGGCGACCTCGTCGCCCTCGTCGTAGTGCGGCAGCTCGACCGGGTCGGTGGTCAGGTCGCGCAGCGCGGCGGCGGCCTGCGGCTCGCCGACCCGGAGCCGCACCTCTCGTGCTCCGCCGAGTTCGGCGATGGCCTCCTCGGCGTCCGGCAGCGGCTTGCCGTGGTGCCCCTCGCGGTCCTCGACGGCGGCGACGCCCTTGCCCTTGAGGGTGCGGGCGAGGATGGCCACGGGCTGCCCGGCGGTGGACAGCGCCTCGCCGTAGGCCCGGTCGATCGCGTCGACGTCGTGGCCGTCGATCTCGACGGTGTGCCAGCCGAAGGCCTGGAAGCGGCGGGCGTAGGCGTCCAGGTCGTGGCCGTGCCGGGTGGGGCCGCGCTGCCCGAGCCGGTTGACGTCCACGATCGCGATCAGGTTGTCCAGCTGCTCGTACCCGGCGTGCTCGGCGGCCTCCCACACCGAGCCCTCCGCCAGCTCGCTGTCGCCGCACAGCACCCACACGCGGTAGCCGGTGCGGTCCAGGCGCTGCCCGGCGAGCGCGATGCCGACCCCGACGGGCAGGCCCTGGCCGAGCGATCCGGTGGCCGTCTCCACCCACGGCAGCCGCCGGGGCGTGGGATGCCCCTCCAGCCGGCTGCCGAGCTTGCGGAACGTGAGCAGTTCGCCGTCCTCGACCGCGCCGGCCGCCTTGTACGCGGCGTACAGCAGGGGTGAGGCGTGGCCCTTGGACAGGACGAAGCGGTCGTTGGCCGGGTGGTCGGGGCGTTCGAAGTCGTAGCGCAGGTGGTGGGCGAGCAGCACGGCCATGAGATCGGCGGCGGACATCGAGGAGGTCGGGTGCCCGGAGCCCGCGGCGGCGGAGGCGCGGACGCTGTCGACGCGCAACTGCTGCGCCAGGTCGGTGAGTTCGGCGGTGTTCATGTCTCTCCACGGCTCTTGTGCAGGTCGGCTCACGGGAGGTCTTCCGTGTATCCGTGGGCGGGGCACTCAAACGTCCCATGGGTCACCCGAACGCCATGCCGGCCTCGGGTGCCGGACGCGTGGCGGCCGGGGGCCGTCCGCGCGGGCCGGCCCCCGCCCCAACTAGGCTCGGTTCCATGGAGATTCTGGGCGCCTCGCTGCGCATCTGCGTCGACGACATCGAAGCCGCGATCCCGTTCTACGAGCGGTTGGCGGGCGGCAGAGCGCAGCGGTTCGAGCGCGGTGGGGTGCAGGTCGCCGCGATCGGCTCCTTTCTGCTGATGAGCGGCCCGGAGGCGGAGCTGGAGATCCTGCGGAAGGTGACGGCGACGATCGCCGTGAAGGACGTGGCGGAGGCCCACCGGGTGCTGACCGGCCTCGGCGCCCGGGTCCTGGCCGGGCCGGTGCCGACGCCGGCCGGCCGCAATCTGCTGGCGATGCATCCGGACGGGACCGTGTTCGAGTACGTGGACCAGCAGCGGGCCTGACGCCGCCCGGTCCCGCGTCAGGGCTGCTCGGGCCGCATCCGGAAGTCGAGCCGGGCGGGCAGCGGCTCGTCGGTGAGCCGGGACCAGAGCCGGCCGATCGCCTCCTCCCCCTCCCTGAGGTCGGCGACCTCGAAGTCCGCGTCGAGGACGGCCCGCGCCTCGTCGGGCCGTCCCTCGGCGAGCAGCAGCTCGGCCTTCAGGAGCAGGAAGCGGCCGCGCTCGCGGACGGCCGGCAGCAGCCGGTCCCACACGGCGCGGGCCTGCGCCGTACGCCGTACGCGCAGCAGCGCCTGGAGGGTCTCGCGGCCGAGCGCGGCCTGGGCGGCGGTCCAGGTCTCGCCGGCGTCGCGCCGCTCCTCGCACAGGTCGCCGAAAGCGTCCGCGTACCGTTCGGCGGCCCGCTCGTGATGGCCGCAGGCCTGATCGGCGACGGCCAGGCAGCGCAGCGACGGCCAGCGGGAGGGCGCCAGCCGCAGGGCGCGCTCCCAGCTGCGCACGGCCTGGGCGCGGTCGCCGGCGTGCCACTGGGCGACGCCGAGGTGGTACTCGGTGTGCGGGGTGGCGGGCGCGGTCTCCAGCATGTCCCGCCAGTGCGGGGCGACGAGCGTCTCGCCGGGCGGCCGTACCCGGCGCGGCTCGGGCAGCGAGCCGGTGCGCAGCAGTTCCCGCCAGGGGGCCTGGGCCTCGCCGAGGGTGGACTCGGGGAACGGGGTGCCGGGCAGCTTCCAGTCCGCGCGCAGCACCTCCAGGGCGCCCCAGCCGGATCCGGGGCTGAGGATCTCGCCGGGTTCGGTGTCGGCGCACGGCAGCCAGGCGGCGTACGCCTGCTCCACACGGGCGCGGGGCAAGGCCGCCTCCAGCCGGTCCTCGGCCCGCCGGACCACCTGCGTCCACGCGCCGTCGGGCGAGGCGTCGAGCGGTCCGTACGCCTCCAGCCAGGAGACCTCGCTCTCGGCCTCCAGCCGGACGTGTTCCAGCTGGGTGCAGGCGAGGCCGGCCTGGATCTCGCAGTAGCCGGGGGTGCCGGGCTCGGTCAGCCACCGCTGCCAGCGCCGGCCGCCGGGCAGATGGCCCCACACGAACAGCTTGCGGCCGCACAGGGTGTCGGTGGAGGTCTGCACCAGCCCGTGGCCGTCGGCGCCGAGGGCGGCGATCCAGCGGCGCCGGGCGTCGGGCACCTCGTAGAAGTAGTCGGCGGCGTAGGGGCTGTTGAGGGGGTGGGTGCGGTCGATGCCGTCGTACGAGGGGACCGGCACCCGGCGCAGCCGGCGCTCGTAGTCGAACTGCCAGGCCTCCTCGGCGGGGGCGAGGACGCGGACGTCCTCCGGCACGGCGGTGTTGGACCACCAGTACGCCGGCGCCGGCCGCTCGTGCGGGTTGCGGACGCGCACGCCGGCGTAGAGGAAGTCGGAGCCGTCGGGCAGCCACAGGTCGACCTGGAAGGGCAGGTCGCGCAGCCGCTCCCACTCCCACAGGCGCAGCATCTCGCCGCCGTCGGGGGCGGGGACGCGGGCGGCGTGCAGCGGTGCGCAGGAGAGGGTGGTGTGGCCGGTGGCGCCGATGTTCCACTCGATGCCGCCGGAGTACCAGGCGCCGTTGAGGGCGAAGTCGGCGGGCTGGAACACCGGGTTGCGGTAGAGGAGTTCGCGTCCGGTGGGCAGGTGGACCAGGGAGGCGACGCGGCCGCCGAGGCGGGGCAGGACGGTGACGCGCAGCCGGTCGTTCTCGATCACCAGGGCGTCGAGGGCGCGGGGGGCGCGGGTTCTGCCGTAGCCGTCGCGGACCCGGACCGGGAGCAGGCTGCGCAGGGGCTCGTAGTCGAGCCGGCGGGCCATGTCCGGCGGCATGTCGTGCCGGTCGCGGTCGTCGATGCGGTGGGGCTCGTCGAGGGGGTGCAGCGGCGGCAGCGGGTTGTCCGGGCCCAACTCGGCGGCGGGCAGGGTCAGTACCTGGCGTCGGATCCTCGTCACGATTCCCCATGGAACCCGCGGCACGCGGCCTCGGCCAGGGGAGCTGCCGGTCAGGATTGCGCAAAGGCGCCCCCGGCCGGTGGGCCGCTCCCGCGTGCCCGCGCCGTCGGGGACGGGATCAGTGACCGGTCCGCATCTCCGCGGTGAGCGCCCAGCGTTCGTGGTCGCGCCAGGCGCCGTCGATGTGGATCATGGCCGGCGAGAAGCCCTCCAGGCGGAACCCGGCGCCCCGGGCGAGGGCGATGGAGGCGGTGTTCTCGGGCTGGACGTTGATCTCCAGCCGGTGCAGGCCCAGCGGGCCGAAGGCGTAGCCGATGACCAGGTCGAGGCCCTCGCGCATCAGGCCGCGGCCGGCGGCGTGCGCGAAGGCGCCGTAGCCGAGCGCGCCGCACTGGAAGCCGCCCCGGACGATGTTGTTGATGTTGATGTACCCGGCGATGTCCCCGCTGTCCTTCTCGCACACCAGGAAGCCGGCCTTCGCCGGGTCCTCGATCAGCGCCCCGGCGTAGGCGGCGTAGGCCTCGTCGTTGTCCGGCGGGAACAGCCAGGGCCGGTGCAGGTCCTTGCTCTCGCGGGTGCGGGCCGTGAACTCGGGTCCGTCCTGGAGGGTGAAGTGGCGGACGGCCACGCGGGGGCCCTCGGCGAGGTAGTGGGGCACGGTGTGCGGCATCGGGCCAGGGTACGACGGTCCCGGCCGGGCCGCATCCGGTGGACCGGGCACCGGAGGGTCAGCGCAGGGCGGGCTCGTCCAGGGCCAAGGTGGCCGTGTCGGCGTCGAGTTCGGCCGCGACGCCGAAGGGGATCGTCAGCGCGCCCGCGCAGTGGCCGAAGCCGAACTCCTCCACCACCGGCACGCCGAGTCCGCCGAGCCGGTCGGCGAGCATCGGCCGGATCTCGGCGTACTCGCCGCAGTCCGCCCAGGAACCGAGCAGGATGCCGCGCACGCCCTCCAGCCGGCCGGCGCGCAGGAGCTGGGTGAGGTACCGGTCGAGCCGGTACGTCTCCTCACCCACGTCCTCCAGGCACAGCAGTCCGCCGGCCGCCGAGGGGCGGGCGTGCGGGGTGCCGAGGCCGGCCGCGAGCAGGCACAGCAGGCCGCCGAGCGTGATGCCGCGGGCGCGGCCGGGCACGAGGGCGGTACCGCCGGAGCGCAGCGTGCGCACGGTGTGCGGGGCGAAGAGGGTGGCGCGCAGATGCTCCTGTGTCCGGGCGTTCTTGACGAAGTCGGCGCCGGCCGCCAACGGACCGTACAGGGTGGCGAGGCCGAGGCGGGTGGCGAAGGCCTCGTGCAGGGCGGTGACGTCGCTGAAGCCGACGAAGACCTTCGGCCCGGCCGCCCGCATCGCGTCCCAGTCGAGCAGGTCCACCATGCGCTGGGCGCCGTATCCGCCGCGGGCGCACAGGACGGCGTCCACAGCGGGGTCGCACCAGGCGTTCTGGAGGTCGGCTGCGCGGTCGGCGTCGCTGCCCGCGAGGTAGGCGAACTCGCCGTGCCGGTCGAGGACGTGGGGCGCGGCGACAGGGTCGAGGTCCCAGCCGCGCAGCACGTCGAGCCCGGCCTGCAGCCGCTCCTCGGGCACCGGACCGCTGGTGGCGACGACGGCGACCCGGGCGCCGGGGGCCAGCCGCGTCGGGCGGGTCAGTTCCTTCACGGGCGCAGCTCCAGCCTCGGTACGTCGGGCATGTCCAGCCCGAACACCTGAGCGTACAGCGACAGTTCCGCCTCCAGGGCCCGTGCCATCGTCTCGGCCCGCCGGAATCCGTGCCCCTCCCCCGCGAAGGTCAGGTAGGCGTGCGGCACGCCCCGGCCCGCGATCCGGGCGAGGAAGCGTTCGCACTGGGCGGGCGGGCAGATCACGTCGTCCAGGCCCTGGAGCAGCAGGAACGGCGCGGTGAGCCGGTCGGCGTGGGTGGTGGGCGAGCGTTCGGCGTAGCGGGCCGGAACCTCGGCGGGCGGTCCGATCAGCGACTCCGGGTAGTGGGCCTCGAAGTCGTGGGTCTGACCCGGCCCCCAGGTGGCGAGGTCGAGGACGGGGTAGACGATGGTGCCGCAGGCGTAGACGTCGGTGGTGGCCAGGGAGGCGGCGGCGGTCCAGCCGCCCGCGCTGCCGCCGCGGATGGCGAGCCGGGCCGGGTCGGCGGTGCCCTCCTCGGCGAGGGCGCGGGCGACGGCCGCGCAGTCCTCGACGTCGACCACGCCCCACTGCTCGCGCAGCCGTTCCCGGTAGGCGCGGCCGTATCCGGTGGAGCCGCCGTAGTTGACCTCGGCGACGCCGATGCCCCGCGAGGTGAAGTAGACGACGGCCAGGTCCAGGACGAGCGGTGCCCGGCTGGTGGGGCCGCCGTGCGCCCAGATGACGTAGGGAGGGGCCTCGCCGTCGGGTGCGGTGCGGGCGGGGTGGTGCGGCGGGTGGACGTGGGCGTGCACCTCGCGGCCGCCGGGTCCGGTGAAGGTGCGGACGCGCGGCTGCGGGTAGTAGGCGGGGTCGACGGCGTGGCGGTGCCGGGCGCCGACGGCGCGGGCGCGGCCGGTGACGGTGTCCAGCTCGACCACCTCGTGGGCGGTGCGCGGGCCGGCGCCGACCGCGACGACCCGGCCGCCGTGGGCGGCGAGCGTGGGCGCGAACTCGGTCCAGGGCCCGGCGGCGTCGACGATCTCGCCGGTCTCCGGATCCAGTATCCCGAGTACCGCCGGCCCCCGGCCGTGCAGGACGGCGATCAGCCCGCTGTCCAGCGGCGCGAACCAGCGCAGGCCGGGTTTCCACAGCGGACCGGCGAACTCCTCCTCGCGCGGGCAGAGCGAGGTGCCGTCCCGGTAGATGTTCCACCAGCCGCCGCGGTCGCTGGTATACAGAAGACTGCCGTCCGTCGACCATTCGGCCTGGGCGATCGCCTCGCACGGCCCGCCGGCGACGGTGCGGACGGTGTGCGGTACGCCGTCGGCGCCGAACTCGCCGACGAGCAGTTCGGTCCCGTCCCACGGCATCCGCGGGTGGTCCCAGCCGAGCCACGCGACCCGGCGGCCGTCGGGCGAGAGGCGGGGACCGGTGACGAACCGGTGCCGGCCGTCGGTGAGTTCGCGCACCCGGGAGCGGTCCCCGGCGGCGGACCCGTCCAGCGGTACGGCGGCCAGGACCCGCCGGACGTCGCCGGGGCCGTCTCCGGCGAACTCCTCCCGTACGCACCACACCTCCCCGCGCGCCGGGTCCAGGTGCGGGTCCGCCCAGCGCAGTCCCGCGCCCACCGGGGAGAGCGGAGTCAGCGGGCGCGGCGGGCCGCCGGGTTCGTACCGGTACAGCCGCTGGTCGGCGAAGTGGGTGAAGACGACCAGCGGCCCGGCGCCGGACACGGCCCCGGTCCAGGGCCGGCCGCCGTACTCGACGACCCGGTTGCGTACGTCCCACGGCGCGGGCAGCACGGTCTCCTCGGTGCCGTGGGCCGTGCGGCGCACCAGCGCCCGGCGGCCGGCCTCGGACGGGCGGGGCTCGGTCCACCAGACCTCGTCCCCCACGAAACCCACCCACTCCGGCTGTCCGTCGTGTGCGGCGGCGAGCGCCGCGTCGACGGGCGACGGCCACGTTCCGTACGGCGACGTCAGCACGCGTGTGCCTCCTTCTCGGCGTGCACGGCTTTCCAGGGGGCGGTGTCCGGCGGTTGCCCTAGGCCGAGCGCAGGAAGCGGTCGAGGACGCGGACGCCGAAGCGCAGCGCCTCGACGGGCACGCGTTCGTCCACGCCGTGGAAGAGCGCCTGGTAGTCGAGGCCCTCGGGCAGCTTGAGCGGGGAGAAGCCGTAGCCGGTGATGCCGAGCCGGGAGAACTGCTTGGCGTCCGTGCCGCCCGACATGCAGTACGGCACCACGTGCCCCTCGGGCGCGAACTCCTCGACGGCGGCCCGCATCCGGGCGAACGTCGGCGAGTCCACCGGCGCCTGGAGGGCCACCTCGCGGTGCGCGAACTCCCAGCTGACGTCGGGGCCGGTCAGCCGGTCGAGGGTCGCGGCGAACTCCTCCTCGCCACCCGGCAGGAAACGCCCGTCGACGTGAGCGACCGCCTCGCCGGGAATGACGTTGACCTTGTAACCGGCGCTCAGCATGGTCGGGTTGGCGCTGTTGCGGACGGTCGCCTCGACCAGCGCGGCGGCCGGGCCGAGCTTGTCCAGGAGCAGGTCCACGTTGCGGAAGTCGGGCTCGATGCCGTACAGGACGGCGAGTTCGGCGAGCGCGGCCCGTACGGTCGGGGTGAGCCGCGGCGGCCAGGTGTGGTCGCCGATGCGGGTGACGGCGGCGGCGAGCCGGGTGACCGCGTTCTGCGGGTTCACCTTGGAGCCGTGCCCGGCCCGGCCGCGGGCGGCGAGCTTCAGCCAGCCCGTGCCGCGTTCCCCGGCGGCGATCGGGTAGATCTGCCGTCCGGCGCCGTCGTGGAAGGTGAAGGCGCCGGACTCGCCGACGCCCTCGGTGCAGCCCTCGAACAGCTCGGGGTGGCGGTCGGCGAGGAACCCGGAGCCGTCCTCGGCGCTGGCCTCCTCGTCGGCGGTGAAGGCGACGACGATGTCCCGGCGCGGCCGTACCCCCTGGCGGGCCCAGGAGCGGACGACCGCGAGGATCATCGCGTCCATGTTCTTCATGTCGACGGCCCCGCGCCCCCACACCACTTCGTCGAGGATCTCCCCGGAGAACGGGTGCACGCGCCAGTCGGCGGCCTCGGCGGGCACCACGTCGAGGTGGCCGTGGACGAGCAGCGCGTCGGCGCCGGGGTCGGTGCCCTCGATCCGGGCGACGACATTGGTACGGCCCGGTGTGCGCTCCAGCAGCAGCGGCTCCAGACCGGCGCCGGCCAGCCGCTCGGCGGCGTACTCGGCCGCCGGCCGCTCGCGGCAGTCACCGCCGCCCCGGTTGGTGGTGTCGATGCGGATCAGTCCGGAGGTGAACTCCACGACCTCCTCCAGGGCCTGCGCGTCGGCACCGAGAGCCCGCTGGTCAGCCATACTGCTCCTCCACGGCGGCGGAGACGATCGTGGTGACCGCCTTGAACGTCCGGATGCCCTCGTACATGGTGTCGCTGGTGTACGCCACCTTCCGTTCCCCGATGCGGGCGACGCCGGGGACGACGGTGGCGGCCATGGCCAGGTGCTCGGCGTCGAACTCGACGGCGATGGTGAAGGGACCGGCATCGGCCGGTTCCTGACGCAGCGCCAGCTGTGCCGCCTCCTTCGCGGCGGCGCGGATGTCGGCGGCGGTGCGCGCCGGGGTCCGGCACACCGCCGCGTAGCGGGACACATGGTCCTTGACGGCGACCTTCAGCGCCTCGGGGGCGTAGCCGAGGGCGTCCTCGCAGGCCACGTCGTCGCCGGTGACGAGGACGACGGGCACGCCGTACTCGGCGACGACGCGCGCGTTGAGCAGACCCTCGCTGGCCCGGACGTCGTTCAGCCACACCCCGGTGATCTGGTTGGCGAGGTAGGTGTGGGCGAGCACGCCCTCCATGCCGGCGCCGGCGTGGTAGCCGACGAAGGCGATGCCGTCGACGTCGCCGTACTGGACGCCCTCCACCATGGACAGCGCCTTGTGCCGTCCGGTGAGCATCTCCACCCGCTCGTCCAGCCGCTCCAGCAGCAGGTTGCGCATGGTCCAGTGGGCCTCGTTGACGAGTACCTGGTCGGCGCCGCCGTCGAAGAAACCCTGCGCGGCGGCGTTCACGTCCGAGGTGAACATCGACCGGCACCGCTCCCACTGCGGTGTCCCCGGCAGCACGTCGGCCGGCCACGTGACGCCCGTGGCCCCCTCCATGTCGGCACTGATGAGGATCTTCATGGTGCTTCACGTTACGCGCCGGGGAGGGAACTTCCTACGAGGCGGGGAGGAGGGGACTGGTCGACCCTCGCCGCACGCGCGGCGGCGACTGCTCCCGTGTCAGGCGCCGGCAGCCGTGACCACGGCATCGGTGGCGAAGCCGAGCAGCAGGCCCAGGAGCATGCACCAGGTGGTGAGGGTCTTCAGCCCGGTCTTGCGGGCGACGGCCAGCAGCTCGATGACGACGTAGAGGATGGAGCCGGCGGCCAGGCCGAGGAACGCGATCGACAAGGTGTCGTTGACCAGGTGCTGGCCGACGAGTGTGCCGAGGAAGGTGGGACCGCCGCCGATGAGTCCGAGCAGAAGCAGCGAGGGCCAGGAGGGCCGTTCGCCCTCGGCGGCGAGCGGGGCGACGATGCCGAATCCCTCGGTGGCGTTGTGCAGGCCGAAACCCGTGATCAGCAGCACGGCGAGGGACAGCTCGCCCCGGGCGGCGGAGTTGCCGATGGCCAGGCCCTCGGCGAAGTTGTGGAGACCGATGCCGGTGGCGATCATCAGCGCCAGCGAACCGGCCTGGCTGCGCGCCCGCGGTGCCAGCTCCGCGCTGGCGGCGGCACCGGGCCCGGCCTTCCGCGATCCGGCGGCACGGCGGCGGGCGATCCAGCCGTCGTAGTGGACGAGTCCGGCCAGCCCCGCGGTCAGACCTACGGCCAGGGTGAGGGCGCCGGAGGCCACGGTCGACCAGTCGTGCTTGCCCAACGCCTCGTCGGTCGGCTCCCAGGCGTGGGTGAGGACGTCCCAGACGAGGAAGACCAGGATCCCGATGGCCACGGCGTTGAGTCCGGCACGCAGACGCGGGGTGGAGGTGCGGAGGCGTCCGAGGGGGAGGCCGAGATAGATGGTGAAGCCTGCGATGGCGCCGAGCAGGGCGATGTTGGCGCTGGACATGGGGACTCTCCGGTCTGGACGTGCACAGGAAGCCCCCAGAAGCTAAGTCAGGGAAGGCTTGCCTAACAATCCTTGCCGGGCCGCTTCGGGAAACTTTGGCGAAGTCATTGCCTTGCCGGGCCGGCCCCCGGCCTCCCGGCCCGCGGCCGAGGGCCGGATCAGGCGATCGCGTGTGCATCGCCTCCGGTCGACCGCACCTCGTATGTGGAGGCCGCCTCCGCACACCGTCAGGCGGTGGTCCCGGCCGTCCGGACCGACCGTGCGACGCCGGAGCGGCGAGCCGTGGCAGCCCCCACACGCCCGATCTCCCCCGTCCCTCCCGTGCCTGCGGGCGCCGGCCCGGGAGGGACGGGCACCGGCGCGTCGGATCCTCCGGCCAGCCGGTGCCGAAGGTCCCGGCGCTCACCTGCCCGCGAGGACGAACCAGCGGGCCGGCAGGTCGATGCGGGTGCCGTCGGAGAGGTGTTCGGTCTGCGGCAGGGTCGTCTCGCCCTCGGCGAGGACCGTGAGGCCGGCCGCGGCGAGCAGCTTCGGTATCTCCTCGTCGTCGGCGTCGGCGGGCTTGAGCCCGTGCTGGAAGACGCGCCGGAGCTTGGGCCCCGGGCCGGCCGGCTGGGACGCGGCGCGCCGCAGCACGTCCCGGGAGCCGGAGGTGAGTTCGACGACGAAGGCGCGTCCCCGGGTGCCGATGATCTCGGCGACGGCGGCGGCGACCGCGGACCGCGCCTCAGGTTCACTCTGATGGATGACGGCGCGCATGTACACGTGGGCGTCGCCGAGCCGCTCGTGCAGGGCGCGGACGGCGTCCGTGTCGGTGAGGTCGAGCTGCTGGAACTCCACGGTGTCGCCGTGCCCGGCCCGGCGGGCGTGCTCGACGGCGGCGTGCGAGAGGTCGACGCCGACGGCGCGGGCGAACCGGGTGGCCAGGTAGCGGGTCTGGGTGCCGTTGCCGCAGCCGAGGTCGACGATGGTGCGCTCCGGGTCGGCGTGGGGCAGCAGCAGGGCGGTGTGCGGCTGTGCGGCGAGGGACGGATCGGAGTCCCAGATCGCCTCGCCCGCCTCGTCGGAGGTCTCTCGCCAGTAACCCTCCCAGGCGTTGCGGTACTTGTCCGAGACGTTCATGCGATCTCCCCACGGTTCGGTTCCGTGATCGGGATATCGCGGGAGCCGGGAGGGGGGCAAGGGGCCGGTGTGCACCTTCACGAGATGTACGGGACGGGCGTGCACCAGGGGGCGCGCGCGGCCGGGTTGCACGCCCCGGCTCGTGTCCCCGCTCACGCCCCGGCCGGCTCCCCGGCTCACGGCCGCCTACGGACCACCTGTTCGAACCAGACCGTCTTGCGGTGTCCGCTCGCCGTGGCGCCCCACTCCCGGGCCAGTCGGCTGACCACGCGCAGTCCGCGCCCCGACTCGTCGTAGGGGGCGGCGGCAAGCATGGCGGGCAGGGCGGGTTCGTCGTCGGTTACCTCGAACAGCAGGGCGTCGGCGAGGATCACGCGCAGCCCGACCGGCTCGCTCACGGCATGCCGTACCGCGTTGGTGACGACCTCGCTGACCAGCAGTTCGGCCGTCTCCACCGCCTGCGGCAGGCCCCAGTCGAGGAGTTGGGCGCGCACCAGCCGGCGGGCCCGGGCCACCTCCCGCGGGTCGGGGTCGAGCCGCCACTCGGCGACGTGGTCGCCGGGGATGCCGTTGAGGCGGGCCATGAGCAGGGCGACGTCGTCCTTGCGGCCACCACGGGTGTTGAGGGCGCGGATGATGGTGTCGCAGGCGTCGTCCATGGAGGCGGCGGGGTGTGCGGCGGACTCGCACAGCGCGGCCAGGCCCTCGCCGATGTCGGAGCCGCGCACCTCGACCAGGCCGTCGGTGCACAGCACCAGCCGGTCACCGGGGGCGACCTTGACCCGGACCGACTCGAACGCGACACCGCCGACGCCTATCGGGGCGCCGGTGGGCAGGTCGAGGAGTTCGCTGCGGCCGTCCTCGGCGCGGACGAGGACGGGCGGGATGTGGCCGGCGTTGGCCAGGTGCAGTTCGCCGCGGATCGGGTCGTAGACGGCGTACAGGCAGGTGGCGAGGTAGTTGTCGCCGAGCCGCCGGGCCAGGTCGTCGAGGTTGCGCAGCAGCTGGGCGGGCGGGGTCTCCAGCGCGGCCATGGTCTGTACGGCGGTGCGCAACTGGCCCATCATCGCGGCCGAGTTGAGGCCGTGGCCCATGACGTCGCCGACCACGAGGGCGGTGCGCGAGCCGGGCAGTTTGACGGTGTCGAACCAGTCGCCGCCGATCCGGCCGAGCCGGGTGCCGGGCAGATAGCGGGTGGCCACGTCGCACCCGGCCATCCGCGGGGTCACCTGCGGCAGCATGCTGTCCTGGAGGGTGTCGGCGACGTTCTCCTGGTACGTGTACATGCGGGCGTTGTCGAGGACGAGGCCCGCGCGGGCGGCGAGTTCGGCGCCGGTGGTGCGGTCCATGTCGTCGAACGGCACCCGGTCGGCGCGGCGCAGCAGCACCATGAAGCCGAGGACGACGTTGCGCGCCTTGAGCGGGACGATCAGCAGGGAGCGGCCGTTGATGAGCGGCCGGAGGTCGCGCTTCTCGAACTCCCCGGAGATGCGGTCGCCCAGCTCGTCGCTGATCCGCGGGATGAGGACCGGCTCGCCGGTGCTCATGCACTGGTAGAACGGCGTGTGCTCGGGGAAGGCGAAGGACTCGCCGACGGGCACGGTGTCGTCCCAGCGGCCGGGTTCGTCGTTGTGCTCGACCCAGACGCGGAACATGACGGTGCTGGCGTCCGGCGGGCCGTCCGGGAAGCCCTCGCCCGCGAGGACGGCGGCGCGCAGATGAGTGCCGGCGAAGTCCGCGAACCGGGGCACGGCGGCGCTGGTGACCTCGCGGATGGTCTCGCCGAGGTCGAGGGAGGAGCCGATGCCGGAGCTGACCTCGTTGAGGAACTCCAGCCGCTCGCGCACCGCGGCGTACTCCAGGTCCTCCTCGGCGCCGGCCGGGATCAGGGGCGACGCGGAGCGCTGCTGCGGTACGACGGGCTCGGCCGGCCGGCGGCCCGGACGGCGGGGCACGCCCCAGTACGGGGTCACGGGCACCCGGCTGAACTGGCTGAACTCCAGGACGGGATAGCCGAGTTCGAGGACCTGGGCGACGATGCGGGAGCTGAGTCCGGGGCCCATGTTGGGCAGGATCTCGGGCAGCCGCCGGGCCAGCTCGTCGGAGGCCGGCAGTTCGGTGTGGCGGGCGAAGCCGGGCGCGATCCGCTCGGCGTCGTCGTCGTAGCCGCGCTCCTCGCGCAGCCGGGCCGCGTCGGCGGCGAGGACGAGCAGCCGGGACGGGCCGGGACCGACCAGCGGGTAGGCCCACCACAGCACGTCGAGCCGCTCGCCGTCGGCCGGCCGGTCGGGGGCGGCGAGGCGGGCGCGGCCCGCGGTGGGGTAGCCGGTGTGGCCGCCGAGGGAGGACTCCAGGTCGGGCCCGGTGCCGTCGTAGCCGTCGTAGGCGTCCGGCATCGCCTCGTCGTGCGCGTCCTCGGGGAGCGCGCCGGAGACCGGCAGCAGATCGGCCGCCGGCCGTCCGACGGCGTCCTCGCGGCCGACGCCGAACAGTCGCCGGGCGCCGCTGCTCCAGTGGGACACGAGGCCGGCGCGGTCGACGACGACCACGGCCAGCGGAATGCGGCCCGCGGCGGCGTCACCGGCGCCGCGGCCGGGAGGCGTGTCCCGCGTGCTGCCACGGTCGTCGCCGAAATCCATGGCCCAGGCCCTTTCTCCCCGCGGCTGTTCGCAAACGATCTGTGAAGGCTGCCACTACCGTACGGCGGCGGCCGGTCGCGATGTGTGGCAATCCTCGAATTGGTTTCACCGGCCGCCGCACCGGCGCGCCGCCCGGCGTCCGCGCGGGCGCCCCCGGCCGGGCGCCCGCCCGGGCCCGGGTCAGTCCTCGTGGCCCAGTTGCAGGTCACGCTCGGTGCGGCCGCCGCCCGCGACCTGGAGCACGGTGGCGACGGGCGGGTAGCCGGCGGCGATGACGGTGTACTCGCCGGAGGAGAGGTCGACGAACCGGAAGGTGCCGTCGGCGCCGGTGGTGAGGGTGTCGACGACGTTGCCTGCGGCGTCGAGGAGGGTCACGCGCGCGTCCTCCACGGGTCGTCCGCCGCTCGCCCGGACGGTGCCCTTCAGCACGGCGCCGCCCGCGAGTTCGACGTCCTGCCGGGTCTCGCGGGAGGCCGCCACGCTGACCGGGAGGGCGGCGGGGCGGTAGGCGGGGGCGCTGGCGGCCAGGGTGTACTCGCCGGCGACGAGTTCGGTGATGACGTAGCCGCCCTCGCGGCCGCTGCGGGTGGCGGCGACGACCTCGCCGTGCACGTTGGTGAGGGTGACGGTGGCGTCGCGCACGGGGGTGCCGTCGGCGGTGACGACGGTGCCGGCGAGGCGTCCGGCGCCACCGAGGACGACGTCGAGTTCGACGGGCCGTTCGCCGACGGTGATGGAGACGGCCTGCGGCTGGTGGCCGCCGGCGGCGGCGATGAGGACGTACGCCCCGGAGCCGGGCGTGCTGAGCGCGTAGCGCCCGTCGTCGCCGCTCGCGCCCCGGCCGATCTGCTGTCCCGCGACGTCGATGAGGGTCAGGGCCGCGCGGGGCACGACGGTGCCGTCGGGGTGCTGCACGGTGCCGCAGACGGGGACGCCGGCGGTGTGGGGCGAGCGAGCCTGCGGGATCGGGGAGCCGGCGGGCACGGTCTCGGGCTCGGGTTCGGCGGTGGGGTGGGACACCAGGGGTTTCTCCTTGAGGAAGAAGGCGACGAGCAGGCCGGCGACGAGCACCGGGACGAGATAGAGGAAGATCCGGGGCATCGCGTCGGCGTAGGCGCGGATGTAGGCGTCGCGCAGGGCCGGGGGCAGCGCGTGGACGAGCTGCGGGGTGAGGGAGTCGGCGTCGGGCAGCCGGGCGCCGGCGCGCGGTGGCAGTTCCCTGCGCAGTGCGGCGGTGAGCCGGTCGGCGAAGAGGGTGCCGAAGATCGCGGCGCCGACGCTGCCGCCGATCTGCCGGAAGTAGTTGTTGGCGCTGGTGGCGGTGCCGAGGTCGGCGGGGCGTACCGAGTTCTGCACGGCGAGGACGAGGACGGGCATCACCAGGCCGATGCCGGTGCCGAGGACGGCCATCCAGATGCTGTAGTGCAGCCGGGGCGTGTCGGCTTGCAGGCGCGAGAGCAGCCACATGCCGACGGCGGAGACGGCGCCGCCGAGCACGGGGAAGACCTTGTAGCGGCCGGTGCGGCTGATGAGCTGGCCGCCGACGACGGAGGCGCCGACGATCCCGGCCATCATGGGCAGCATCAGCAGCCCGGACTCGGTGGCGCTGGCGCCGTCGACCATCTGCAGGAAGGTCGGCAGATAGCTGGCGGCGCCGAACAGGGCCACGCCGATGACGAGTCCGACCAGCCCGCTGACGTTGAAGACCCCGTCGCGGAACAGCCGCAGCGGGATGAGGGGTTCGGCGGCGAAGCGCTCGGCGACGAGGAAGAGCGCGGACGCGGCGAGGGCGCCGGCGCCGAGGCCGGTGATCTGCCGCGAGCCCCAGGCGTACTCGGTGCCGCCCCAACTGGTCAGCAGCACCAGGCAGGTGGAGGCGGCGGCGAGCAGGACCGAGCCGAGGATGTCGAAGCGCCCGCGGGTGGCGGGTCTGGGCAGCTTCAGGACGACCGTGACGACGGCGAGGGTGACCAGGCCGAAGGGAACGTTGACGTAGAAGCACCAGCGCCAGGAGAGGTGGTCGGTGAAGTAGCCGCCGAGCAGCGGGCCCGCGACGGAGGCGAGGCCGAAGGCGGCGCCGATCAGGCCCATGTAGCGCCCGCGTTCGCGGGACGGCACGATGTCGGCGATGATCGCCTGCACGCCGATCATGAGCCCGCCCGCGCCGACGCCCTGGATCGCGCGGAAGGCGATCAGCTGGTCCATGGACTGGGCCCGGCCGGCGAGCGCGGAGCCGAGGACGAAGATGGCGATGGCGAACTGGAAGACGCCCTTGCGGCCGACGAGGTCGCCCAGCTTGCCGTACAGGGGCAGGCCGACGGTGGATGTGAGCAGGTAGGCGGTGATGGCCCAGCTCATCCTGTCCAGGCCGTGCAGCTCGCCGACGATCTTCGGCAGGGCGGTGGCGACGATCATCTGGTCGAGCGCCGCGAGGAGCAGGGCGAGCATCAGCCCGAAGAACACGAGCCGCACGCGGCCCGCGCCCGGTCGGGGCACCTGCGGGGGCGGCGGGGCGGTGGCGGCCCGCTCCCCGGCCTCCGGTGCCGCGGTCGGCTCGTGCGTCACCAGAGTCGTCCCGCTCACGTACCGCTCCCCTCGTCACAGCCGTCACATGTCCCGCGTAGGGCGGCAACGGGGAACAACTGCGGCGGGTTACGGCCTGGTTCCGGACGGAAGGGAGATCCACTCGAACCGGTGAAGAGGCTCAACGCCCCTTCACCGGTGGGCCCTTGGGGCTACTTCTCGACCTCGGCGGCGAGCCTCGCGAGCACGGCGTCGTAGATCCGGCCGAGGCCCTTGGGGGCGAAGGTCTTCTCGAAGAAGCCGCCGATGCCGCCGGCGCCCTGCCAGGTGGTGGTGACGACGACGCGGGACCTGCCCTCGCCGGCCGGGGTGACGCGCCAGGTGGTGACCATGGAGGAGTTGCGGTCCTTCTCGACCAGCTCACCGTCGGTGGGCTCGCTGACCTCCAGCAGGCAGTCGCGCACCCGCTTGCTGGTGGCCTGGAGCCGCCAGTGGACGAGGGTGCCCTCCCCGTCGCCGCCCTCGCGGACCTCGTACTCGCTGAACTGCTCCGGCAGCAGCTTCTGCCGCGTGCCGCGGTAGTCGGCGAGGGCGTCGAACACCTTCTCCGCGTCCGCCGCGACGACCCGCTCCGTAGTGGCCTCGACCTGCGCCATTGCGTTCCTCCAGGACCTGTCTTCTCGGGGTTGGGGCAAGCCAACCACCCCGGCGCCCGGCCCCCCAAATCGGGGGGCGTCAACAGGGGCCGCACGATCATGGGAACAGATGTTCTATTGTGTGCGGCAGTGCTACCGAGGAGGCGTCATGCGCTGGGAGAACCTCACCGTGGAGTCCGCGGCCACCGGGGCGCCGGGGGAGGCGGCCGAGCACGGCCCGGCCGCCGAGGCCGCGCTGTTCGGCGCGGACGCCGTGGTCAGCCGCACGTTCGACACGCCCGAGTTCCGCGGGATCACCTTCCACGAGATCAGGGCCCGCTCGGTGCTGAACCGGGTGCCGGGCGCCTCGCGCATGCCGTTCGAGTGGACGGTCAACCCGTACCGGGGCTGCACCCACGCGTGCGTGTACTGCTTCGCCCGCAGGACGCACAGCTATCTCGACCTCGACACCGGCCTCGGCTTCGACACCCAGATCGTGGTGAAGGTGAACGCGCCGGAGGTGCTGCGCCGCCAGCTCGGCGCCGCCCGCTGGCGGGGCGACCACGTGGCGATGGGCACGAACGTCGACTGCTACCAGCGCGCCGAGGGCCGCTACCGCCTGATGCCGGGCATCATCTCCGCCCTCACCGACCACGCGAACCCGTTCTCGATCCTCACCAAGGGCACGCTGATCCTGCGCGACCTGGACCTGCTAGTGCGCGCCGCCGAGGTGACGGACGTGGGCATCTCGGTGTCGGTCGGCTTCCTCGACCCCGAGCTGTGGCGCACGGTGGAGCCGGGCACGCCCGCGCCCGAGCGCCGGCTGGACGTCGTACGCGCTCTCGGCGAGCACGGCATCGGCTGCGGGGTGCTGATGGCGCCGGTCATCCCGTTCCTGAGCGACCACCCCGGCCAACTGCGGGCCACGGTGCGGGCGATCGCGGCCGCCGGGGCCACCTCGGTGACCCCGCTCGCGCTGCATCTGCGCCCCGGCGCGCGGGAGTGGTTCATGGCCTGGCTCGGGCGGCACCACCCGCACCTGGTGCGGCGCTACGAGCGGCTGTACGCGGCGGGCGCCTACGCGCCCACGTGGTACCAGCGCCGGATCACCCGTCAGGTGCACGAGCTGGCACGGGAGTACGGCATCGGACCCACCCGTCCCGGCCTGGCCCGCCGCGTCCGACCGGCCGCCCCGCCCGAGCCGGAACCCGGGGCCGCCCCGGTCCAGCTCACGCTCCTGTGACGCCGCGTTCGTCCGGTCGTCCGCGGGCGAAGCCCTTGCCTACGTCACGGACGGCCGGGGCAACCGGCGCCCGGCGGCCGGGAGTCCGGGCTCCGACGGGGCCGTGACGCCGGGCCGGCTCGCGCCCCCTGACCAGGTCCCGGTGCGAGCGCGCGGGGCGGCGATCGGGTGAGGACGTTCGGGGGCATCAGGCGGCGCAATCGGGTCACGTACGCCCGGACCGCGTTAGCCCCGGGCCCCGGCGACGGGACGATGCGGCGAGGACCGTGATCCTCGCGGTCCGCCGCCCCCTCCGTCCCGGGAGGACCCATGAGAACACGCGCAGCCGTGCTGTGCGCTGCCGCCGCCGTGGTGGCCGGCTCGGTCACCGCCGTCCCCGCGCACGGGAGTACGGCCGCCGCTCCCCGGCTCACCTGGAAGAGCTGCGGCACCGGCGACTACCCGACGCTCCAGTGCGCCGCCCTGAAGGTGCCGCTGGACCACGCGCGGCCCGCCGGCCGGCAGATCACGCTCGCCCTGTCGCGCGTCCCCCACACCGCCACCGCCTTCCAGGGCCCGCTGCTGGTCAACCCCGGCGGGCCGGGCGGCAGCGGCCTGAAGCTCGCCGGATTCGTCGCCTCCGCACTGCCGAAGCGGGTGGCCGCCCAGTACGACGTCATCGGCTTCGACCCGCGGGGCGTCGGCCGGTCCGCCCCGGCGCTGGACTGCTCGCCCGGCCACTTCGCCCCGGTGCGCCCCGACAGCCTGCCCACGACGCCCGCCCTGGAGCGGGCGAACCTCGCGCGCGCGCAGTCCTTCGCCGGCGCCTGCCTCCGCAGGCACGCCGACGTGCTGCCGTTCATGGACACCGTCGACGCCGTGCGCGACATGGACGCCATCCGCACCGCCCTCGGCGCCCCGACGCTCAACTACTTCGGCTACTCCTACGGGACCTACCTCGGCGCGGTCTACGCCAAGCTGTACCCCGAGCGGGTCCGCCGCCTGGTGCTCGACTCGATCGTCGACCCGGCCGGGGTCTGGTACGCGGACAACCTCGGCCAGGACTACGCGTTCAACGACCGCCACCGCGCCCTGATGGCCTGGATCGCCCGGTACGACGACACCTACCACCTCGGCAGGGACCCGCAGAAGATCGAGGCCAGGTGGTACGCGATGCGGGCCGCGCTGGCGAGGAAGCCGGCCGAGGGCGAGGTGGGCCCCTCCGAACTGGAGGACACCTTCGTCCCGGGCGGCTACTACGACGGCTACTGGCCCTACCTCGCCGAGGCGTTCGCGGCGTACGTCCGCGGGGGGAAGACCGGTCCGCTGGTGGAGGCGTACCGGAACTTCGGCGCCGTGGGCCACGCGGGCGAGAACGGCTACAGCGTCTACTCGGCGGTGCAGTGCCAGGACACCGCCTGGCCGGGCTCCTGGAACCGCTGGCGCGCGGACACGTGGAAGGTGTACCGCAAGGCGCCGTTCTTCGCCTGGAACAACACCTGGTACAACGCGCCGTGCGTCTTCTGGCCGCCCGGCGCGCGGCACCGGCCGGTGAACGTCGCCAACGCCGAGGTGCCCCCGGCGCTGCTCTTCCAGGCGACCGACGACGCGGCGACGCCCTACCCGGGCGGGGTGGCCGTGCACCGGTTGCTCGCCCGGTCCAGCCTCGTGGTCGAGGAGGGCGGCGGCAATCACGGGATCACGCTGGGCGGGAACGCCTGCCTGGACCGGTACCTGAGTGCGTATCTGACGGACGGCCGGGTACCGCGCGGCGTCACGGGCGTGGCCGACGCGGTGTGTGCCAGGTCCCCCGACCCCAAGCCGCTCGCGGGCCGCTCGGCGCCCTCGTCGCCACCGGGCGCGGCGCTGCACCGGTTGCTGGGCTTCCGTCGGTAGCCGCGCCGGGGGTGGTCCACCATGGACGCCATGAGTGAACCGATCCGCATCACGGCCCCCGACGGCGTCGCGCCCGCCGCCCAGTACAGCCATGTGGTCACGGCGAGCGGCCGGCTCGTCGTCGTCTCCGGTCAGCTTCCCCTGGACGAGAAGGGGCAGTTGGTCGGCGCCGGCGATCCGGCGGCGCAGGCCCGGCAGGTGTTCGAGAACCTCAAGCGGTGCCTGGCCGCCGCGGGCGCCGGCTTCGAACAGGTCGTGAAACTGACGTACTTCGTGACGGACACCGCTCATCTGCCCGCGATCCGCGCGGCCCGCGCCGCGCACATACCCGACGACCGGCTTCCGGCGTCCTCCGCGGTCCGGGTGGCCGGACTGGTGGCGCCGGAGTTCCTGATGGAGATCGAGGCGCTGGCGGTGGTGGACGGGTGAGTCCCGCGGGCGCCCGCTGAGCCGCCGTCGCCCCGCTGGTCATCGTGCCTCCTGCTGCCGTGGCAGCCGCGCCAGGGCGTGCACCGCCGCCTCCGCGAGCGCCGGGTGGGCCAGGGCCTCGTTCAGGACGCGGCGGGCGCGGGGGTCGCCGAGGGCGCCGAGGCCCTCCACACAGGCGAGGGCGACCCTGCGGTAGGGATCGTGCGGGCGCAGCCGGCGCTCCAGGGTGGTGATGAGCGCCGGCACGGACTCCGGGGCGCGCAGGGCGGTCAGGAGCCGTACCGGGTGCAGGGCGTAGGCGACGCGCAGCTCGTTGGTGGCGAGGGCGGCGGCGGCGCGGGCCGTGCGCGGGTCACCGAGGCGGGCGAGGGCGTGCGCGGCGGAGGCGCAGCGCGGGGGGTCGCGGTGGTTGAGGAGCAGCACCAGGGACTCGAAGGCGCGCCGGTCGCCCGCGCGTCCGAGCCGGAACGCGGCCAGTTCCCTGGCCCACAGCGGCTGCCCCGGCGCGGTGAGCACCTCCGCCAGTTCACCGTGGTCCTTCGTCGCCAGCAGCCGGTCGAACGCCGCCGAGCCGTGCGACTCCTGCCGTAAGCGCTCCGTGAGCGATCGCAACTCTTCGTCCACGAAGTCCAGCGTAGGCGGGTGGCGGCCCCGGCGGGAGCCACCTCACACCGTCGGATTCGACCTCCCCCCTGGCGCGCTCGTTACCCACCGGTTAAGCTCAGACGAGCGAGTTACCCACTCGCACCCTCCGCTGGCGACGGTCTGGTGACGCGGCCGTCGCGGGCGTCCGTCAGTTCGGTACGGCTCGTACCGCTGTGTGACCCGGCTCCGGGACAGGGCCGGTCGGTCTCCCCGCCGCGGCGTGGGCGTGTGCGCGCCCCCGGCTCCGGCGGCACCGGGCGTGTGCGCTCGCAGCCCGGCAACACCCGCACTCCTTCCCGCACCGCGGTGCGCCTTCGGCGCACCCGGCGCGCTCCTCGTCGTCACCCTCTTCCTGGAGTCCCGCGATGGCCACTCCCCTGTCCCCCCTGTCCGGCAGCCCGCTGTCCCCGCTGAAGACGATCGCCGTCGTCGGCCTCGGCACCATGGGCACCGGTATCACCGAGGTCCTCGTGAAGGCCGGCCGCGAGGTGGTCGGCATCGACGTCAGCGAGGCCCAGGCCGCGCGGTGCCTCGCCGCGCTGGAGGCCTCCACCGCCCGCGCCGTGGAGCGCGGCCGGCTCACCGCGCAGGAGCGCGCCGACGCCCTCGCCCGGTTCCGCGCCGGCACCGATCTCGCCGCGGCGGCCGACGCCGACCTGGTCATCGAGGTGACCCCGGAGTCGTACGAGACCAAGCACGCGATCTTCCGCGAACTGGACGGTGTCGTGCGCCCGGAGACGATCCTCGCCACCGGCACCAACGCCCTGTCCGTGACCCGGCTCGCCGCCGACTCCGCGCGCCCCGAGCGGGTGCTGGGCCTGCACTTCTTCAACCCGGCGCCCGCGATGAAGCTGGTCGAGGTGGTCTCCTCGGTGCTGACCGCGCCGGGCGCCGTCGCCGCGGTGACCGATCTGGCGCTGGAACTGGGCAAGGAGCCCGTGGCGGTCGGCGACCGCCCCGGGTTCGTGGCGGACGGCCTGCTGTTCGGCTACCTCAACCAGGCCGCGGCGATGTATGAGGCCCGCTACGCCTCCCGTGAGGACATCGACGCGGCGATGCGGCTGGGCTGCGGCCTGCCGATGGGCCCGCTCGCCCTGCTGGACCTGATCGGCATCGACACCGCGCGTACCGTCCTGGAGGCCATGTACGCCGAGTCCCGCGACCGGCTGCACGCCCCGGCCCCGATCCTGAAGCAGCTCAGCGAGGCGGGCCTGACCGGCCGCAAGTCCGGGCGCGGCTTCTACACCTACGAGGCGCCGGGCAGCGCCACGGTCGTGCCGGACGTGCTGACCCCGGCCGAGGGGCGCGCCGGGGCCGCCGGCCGCGAGGTCCGCTCGGTCGGTGTCGCCGGCTCCGGGACCATGGCCTCCGGCATCGCCGAGGTGTTCGCCAAGGCGGGCTACGACGTCGTGCTGGCCGCCCGCAGCGAGGAGAAGGCGCAGGCCGCCAAGGCCCGGATCGGCACGTCGCTCTCGCGCTCCGTCGACAAGGGCCGGCTGACCGCCGAGGCCGCGGCAGGGATCCTGGACCGGATCGTCCCGGCCGGGTCCTACGAGGCGTTCGCCGAGGTCGATCTGGCCGTCGAGGCGATCGCCGAGGACCTGGAGATCAAGCGGCAGCTGTTCGGCACACTGGACAAGGTCTGCAAGCCCGGCGCGGTCCTCGCCACCACCACCTCCTCGCTGCCCGTCGTGGCCTGCGCCCGTGCCACCTCGCGCCCGCAGGACGTCATCGGCATGCACTTCTTCAACCCGGCCCCGGCGATGAAGCTGGTCGAGGTCGTCCGGACCGTGCTGACCGGCGACGACGTCCACGCGACCGTCCGCGAGGTGTGCGCGAGGATCAAGAAGCACGCGGTGGACTGCGGCGACCGGGCCGGCTTCATCGTGAACGCGCTGCTGTTCCCGTACCTCAACAACGCGATCAAGATGGTCGAGGAGCACTACGCGTCCCTGGACGACATCGACGCGGCGATGAGGCTCGGCGGCGGCTACCCGATGGGCCCCTTCGAACTGCTGGACGTGGTCGGCCTGGACGTCTCGCTGGCCATCGAGAAGGTCCTGCACCGCGAGTTCCGCGACCCGGGTCTGGCCCCGGCGCCGCTGCTGGAGCACCTGGTGGCGGCGGGCTGCCTCGGCCGCAAGACGGGCCGCGGCTTCCGCGAGTATGCCCGCCGCTGACGGCGGCGGCGACTGGTCCGAGGCGGAGGCGGACTGGGGCGGACTGCTCGACAGCGCCGTGCGCCCCCTGCCCGCCCGCGCAGGCGGCTCCCCGCCCCTCGCGGGCCGGGAGCCGGGCGGGGCTCCGGGCGGGGAAACCCCCACACCTGCGCAAAGAGCTGCGCACATGCAGTACGTTCGGGTCATGTCCCAGCCCGCCAAGTCCTCCCGTACACCAGCTACGCCCGACGCGCCGGAAAGTGCCGCAGGCAGTCGCGCCGCCGCCCAGCGGCTCAAGATGCGCCGAGAACTGGCGGCCGCAGCCATGGAGCTGTTCGCGACCAAGGGGTACGAGGCGACCACCGTCGACGAGATCGCGGCCGCCGCCGGGGTCGCCCGCCGCACCTTCTTCCGCCACTTCCGCTCCAAGGAAGAGGCGATCTTCCCGGACCACGACGACACACTGATCCGCGCCGAGGCGGTCCTGAACGCCGCTCCGGCGCACGAGCACCCGCTCGACACCGTGTGCCGCGGCATCAAGGAAGTCATGAAGATGTACGCGGCCCGGCCGGAGATCTCGGTCGCCCGCTACAAGCTCACCCGCGAGGTGCCCACCCTGCGCGAGGCCGAGATCGCCTCGGTGGCCCGCTACGAGCGCCTGTTCACCCGCTACCTGCTCGGCCACTTCGACGAGCACGCGCACGCCGACGACGTCGGCGACGACCCGCTGCTGGCCGAGGTGGCCGCCTCCGCGGTCGTCACCGCGCACAACCACGTCCTGCGGCGCTGGCTGCGGGCGGGCGGACAGGGCGACGTGGAGGCGCAGCTCGACCACGCCTTCGCGATCGTGCGCAGGACGTTCGGCACCGGCATCGGCGCCGGACGCACCGCGCCGGCGAGGCCGCCCGCGGCCTCGGCGTCCGGCCACGGGGAGGTCCTGGTCACCGTCGCCCGTACCGACGCCCCGCTGGACGAGGTCATGCGGGCCATCGAGCAGGCCCTCAAGGAGCACTGACCCCGCTCTCCCGCTGTGATGACGGCCACCCCTCGGGGTGGCCGTTTTGCCATGTCAGGGTTCGTTTTCGAGGGGAATTCCAGCGCCGTTCGATCGATCATCGCTCATTTGTTACGTAAAGATTTCATTTGAGAACACGTTCTGGCACTCAGTGCCTTGCGACCTGACACGCGGTGTCATACGTTGAGGGTGTCCGGGCTGTCCCGGCAGGCCCACCGCCTGCGTACCCGGACGCCTGCGTCACAGGCAACCTCCCGCGCCACAAAGCGCTGCCGAAGCACCACCGAGCCGAACCGACGGCACCTTTCCACACCCTCAGCAGCACTCCCAGCAGCACCGACGAACCCTCAGCGCCCCCTCCCTCAGGGGCGCTCACCGCCGGAGGCAACACCGTGACCGTGAAGGACATCCTGGCCGCGATCCAGTCGCAGGACGCCACGTCCGCCGACTTCGCCGCCCTGCCGCTCCCCGAGTCGTACCGCGCGATCACCGTGCACAAGGACGAGACGGAGATGTTCGCGGGCCTCGCGACCCGCGACAAGGACCCGCGCAAGTCGATCCACCTCGACGAGGTGCCCGTGCCCGAACTCGGCCCGGGCGAGGCCCTGGTGGCCGTCATGGCCTCGTCGGTCAACTACAACTCGGTGTGGACCTCGATCTTCGAGCCGCTGTCCACGTTCGGGTTCCTGGAGCGCTACGGCCGCACGAACGAGCTGGCCAAGCGCCACGACCTGCCGTACCACATCATCGGCTCCGACCTCGCGGGCGTCGTCCTGCGCACCGGCCCCGGCGTCAACGCCTGGAAGCCCGGTGACGAGGTCGTCGCGCACTGCCTGTCCGTCGAGCTGGAGTCCTCCGACGGCCACAACGACACGATGCTCGACCCCGAGCAGCGCATCTGGGGCTTCGAGACCAACTTCGGCGGCCTCGCCGAGATCGCGCTCGTGAAGTCCAACCAGCTGATGCCGAAGCCGGACCACCTGAGCTGGGAGGAGGCCGCGGCCCCGGGCCTGGTGAACTCCACCGCCTACCGCCAGCTGGTCTCCCGCAACGGCGCCGGCATGAAGCAGGGCGACAACGTCCTCATCTGGGGCGCGAGCGGCGGCCTCGGCTCCTACGCCACCCAGTTCGCCCTCGCCGGCGGTGCCCACCCGATCTGTGTCGTCTCCAGCGAGCAGAAGGCGGACATCTGCCGCTCGATGGGCGCGGAGTCGATCATCGACCGCAACGCCGAGGGCTACCGGTTCTGGAAGGACGAGACCACCCAGGACCCGAAGGAGTGGAAGCGTTTCGGCAAGCGCATCCGCGAACTCACCGGCGGCGAGGACATCGACATCGTCTTCGAGCACCCCGGCCGCGAGACCTTCGGCGCCTCGGTCTTCGTGACCCGCAAGGGCGGCACCATCACCACCTGCGCCTCGACCTCGGGCTACATGCACGAGTACGACAACCGCTACCTGTGGATGTCCCTGAAGCGCATCATCGGCTCGCACTTCGCCAACTACCGCGAGGCGTGGGAGGCCAACCGGCTCATCGCCAAGGGCAAGATCCACCCGACCCTGTCGAAGGTGTACTCGCTCCAGGACACCGGCCAGGCCGCCTACGACGTCCACCGCAACCTGCACCAGGGCAAGGTCGGCGTGCTGTGCCTCGCGCCCGAGGAGGGCCTCGGCGTGCGCGACGAGGAGATGCGCGCCCGGCACATCGACGCCATCAACCGCTTCCGCAACGTCTGAGGACATCCGAGGTCATAGATGACAGAGCGTCAGTCCGCCGAAGGCAGGCGGGAGAAGGACCGGCCGTGGCTCATGCGCACGTACGCCGGCCACTCCACGGCCGAGGCGTCCAACGAGCTGTACCGGCGCAACCTCGCCAAGGGGCAGACCGGCCTGTCGGTGGCGTTCGACCTGCCGACGCAGACCGGCTACGACCCCGACCACATCCTCGCCCGCGGCGAGGTGGGCCGGGTGGGCGTGCCCGTCTCGCACCTCGGTGACATGCGCCGGCTGTTCCAGGACATCCCCCTGGAGCAGATGAACACCTCGATGACGATCAACGCCACCGCCATGTGGCTGCTGGCGCTCTACCAGGTCGTCGCCGAGGAGCAGGGCGCGGACATCACCAGGCTCCAGGGCACGACCCAGAACGACATCGTCAAGGAGTACCTGTCCCGGGGCACCCATGTGTTCCCGCCGGGGCCGTCGCTCCGGCTGACGACGGACATGATCGCGTACACGGTCTCCCACATCCCGAAGTGGAACCCGATCAACATCTGCAGCTACCACCTGCAGGAGGCCGGGGCCACGCCGGTGCAGGAGATCGCGTACGCGATGTCCACCGCGATCGCCGTCCTCGACGCCGTGCGCGCCTCCGGCCAGGTGCCCGAGGAGCGCATGGGCGACGTGGTCGCCCGCATCTCCTTCTTCGTGAACGCGGGCGTCCGCTTCGTCGAGGAGATGTGCAAGATGCGGGCGTTCGGCCGCATCTGGGACCGGGTCACGCGGGAGCGGTACGGCATCGAGGACCCCAAGCAGCGCCGCTTCCGCTACGGCGTCCAGGTCAACTCCCTCGGCCTGACCGAGGCGCAGCCGGAGAACAACGTCCAGCGGATCGTGCTGGAGATGCTGGCCGTGACGCTGTCGAAGGACGCACGCGCGCGTGCCGTGCAGCTGCCGGCCTGGAACGAGGCCCTCGGCCTGCCCCGCCCCTGGGACCAGCAGTGGAGCCTGCGCATCCAGCAGGTGCTCGCCTACGAGAGCGACCTGCTGGAGTACGAGGACATCTTCGAGGGCTCGAAGGTGGTCGAGGCGAAGGTGGACCAGCTGGTCGCCGACGCGCTCGCCGAGATGGGCCGCATCGAGGAGATGGGCGGCGCGATGGCCGCCGTGGAGTCCGGCTACCTGAAGTCGCAGCTGGTCGCCTCGCACGCCGAGCGGCGGGCGCGGATCGAGTCCGGCGAGGAGAAGATCGTCGGTGTCAACGCGTTCGAGGGCACCGAGCCGAACCCGCTGACGGCCGACCTGGACACGGCGATCCAGACGGTGGACCCGGCGGTCGAGGCGCGGGTCGTCGCCGGGCTGCGGCACTGGCGCGACACGCGCTACCAGCCGCCCTTCAACCACCCGCGCCCCTGCAAGGCGCTGGAGCGGCTGAAGGAGGCCGCCAAGGGCACCGAGAACCTGATGGAGGCCACGCTGGAGTGCGCCCGGGCGGGCGTGACCACCGGGGAGTGGGCGGCCGCGCTGCGGGAGGTGTTCGGGGAGTACCGGGCGCCCACCGGGGTGTCCTCCGCGCCGGTCGCCGTCGCCGCCGAGCCGGGCTCCGCGCTCGCCGGGGTCCGGGCCCGGGTCGACGCCACCGCGCGCGACCTGGGGGTCGCCCGCCTGCGCTTCCTGGTCGGCAAGCCGGGCCTGGACGGGCACTCCAACGGCGCCGAGCAGATCGCCGTACGCGCGCGTGACGCCGGCTTCGAGGTGGTCTACCAGGGCATCCGGCTGACGCCCGAGGAGATCGTGGACGCCGCCCTCGCCGAGGACGTGCACGCGGTGGGCCTGTCGATCCTGTCCGGCTCGCACGCCCAGCTGGTGCCGGACGTGCTCCAGCGCCTCCGTGTGGCCGGTGCCACAGATATACCGGTGATCGCCGGTGGCATCATCCCGAATGGTGACGCCGAGCAGCTGCGAGCCGCCGGAGTGGCCGCCGTCTTCACCCCGAAGGACTTCGACATCACCGGGATCATCGGCGCAATCGTCGACGAGATCCGGAAAGCGAACAAGCTCGACCCCCTGGAGGTCCCCGCATGACGACCGTCAACCGCCTTCGCCCGCGGCGCTCCTGCCTGGCCGTACCCGGCTCGAACCCGCGCTTCCTGGAGAAGGCGCAGGGCCTCCCGGCGGACCAGGTCTTCCTGGACCTGGAGGACGCGTGCGCGCCGCTCGCCAAGCCGGAGGCGCGGCACACCATCGTCAAGTTCCTGAACGAGGGCGACTGGACGGGCAAGACGCGTGTGGTGCGCGTCAACGACTGGACGACCGAGTGGACGTACCGCGACGTCGTCACGGTGGTCGAGGGCGCCGGCCAGAACCTCGACTGCATCATGCTGCCGAAGGTGCAGACGGCCGAGCAGATCGTCGCGCTGGACCTGCTGCTGACCCAGATCGAGAAGACCATGGGCTTCGAGGTCGGCAAGATCGGCATCGAGGCGCAGATCGAGAACGCGCAGGGCCTGAACAACGTCAACGCGATCGCGCAGGCCTCCCCGCGCGTGGAGACGATCATCTTCGGCCCGGCCGACTTCATGGCCTCGATCAACATGAAGTCGCTGGTCGTGGGCGAGCAGCCGCCCGGCTACCCGGCGGACGCCTACCACTACATCCTGATGAAGATCCTGATGGCCGCCCGCGCCAACAACCTCCAGGCGATCGACGGCCCCTACCTGCAGATCCGCAACGTGGAGGGCTACCGCGAGGTCGCCCAGCGGGCCGCCGCGCTCGGCTTCGACGGCAAGTGGGTGCTGCACCCGGGCCAGGTCGAGGCGTCCAACGAGATCTTCTCGCCGTCCCAGGAGGACTACGACCACGCCGAGCTGATCCTGGACGCGTACGACTACTACACGTCCGAGGCGGGCGGCAAGAAAGGCTCCGCGATGCTCGGCGACGAGATGATCGACGAGGCCAGCCGCAAGATGGCCCTGGTCATCTCGGGCAAGGGCCGGGCCGCCGGCATGCAGCGCACCAGCAAGTTCGAGATCCCGGAGGCCTGAGCGCGATGCAGTTCGGACGCACCTACGAGGAGTTCGAGGTCGGGGCGACGTACAAGCACTGGCCGGGCAAGACGGTCACGGAGTACGACGACCACCTGTTCTGTCTCCTCACCATGAACCACCACCCGCTCCACATGGACACCAACTACGCCGAGAAGACGACGGACTTCGGCAGGAACGTGGTGGTCGGGAACTACGTCTACTCGCTGCTGCTCGGCATGTCCGTGCCGGACGTCTCCGGCAAGGCGATCGCGAACCTGGAGATCGAGTCGCTCAGGCACGTGGCGCCGACCTTCCACGGCGACACGATCTACGGCGAGACGACGGTGCTGGACAAGTGGCCGTCGAAGTCGAAGAACGACCGCGGCATCGTCCACGTCGAGACCAAGGGCTACAAGCAGGACGGCACCCTGGTGTGTGTCTTCCGCCGCAAGGTCATGGTGCCCACCGAGACGTACATCAAGGAGCGCGGCGGCGAGCAGCCCGGCCGCCCGGAACCGAAGCAGCAGGAGAAGTAGGCCATGGCCCGTCTCGCCCAGACCGCCGGTCTGACCGACGTCCAGCAGGAGATCCTCTCCACCGTCCGGGACTTCGTCGACAAGGAGATCATTCCGGTCGCGACCGAGCTGGAGCACCGCGACGAGTACCCGCAAGCGATCGTGGACGGCCTGAAGGAGCTGGGTCTCTTCGGGCTGATGATCCCCGAGGAGTACGGCGGCCTGGGCGAGTCGCTGCTCACCTACGCGCTGTGCGTGGAGGAGATCGCCCGCGGCTGGATGTCGGTGTCCGGCATCATCAACACCCACTTCATCGTCGCGTACATGCTCAAGCAGCACGGCACGCCGGAGCAGAAGGAACACTTCCTGCCGAGGATGGCGGCCGGCGACGTCCGCGGCGCCTTCTCGATGTCGGAGCCGGGGCTGGGCTCCGATGTGTCGGCGATCACCTCCAAGGCGGTCAGGGACGGCGACGAGTACGTCCTGAACGGCCAGAAGATGTGGCTGACGAACGGCGGCACCTCCTCCCTCGTGGCGGTCCTGGTCCGCAGTGACGAAGGCCACCCCGAGGGGACGGCTCCCCACAAGTCCATGACGACCTTCCTGGTCGAGAAGGAGCCGGGCTTCGGCGAGGTCCGCCCGGGCCTCACCATCCCCGGCAAGATCGACAAGATGGGCTACAAGGGCGTCGACACCACCGAGCTGATCATGGACGGCCTGCGGGTGCCCGCCGACCGGGTGCTCGGCGGCGTCACCGGCCGCGGCTTCTACCAGATGATGGACGGCGTCGAGGTCGGGCGGGTGAACGTGGCGGCGCGCGGCTGCGGTGTCGCCCAGCGCGCCTTCGAGCTGGGCGTCCAGTACGCTCAGCAACGGCACACCTTCGGCAAGCCCATCGCCCAGCACCAGGCGATCCAGTTCAAACTGGCGGAGATGGCCACCAAGGTGGAGGCCGCCCACGCGATGATGGTCAACGCCGCACGCAAGAAGGACTCCGGGGAGCGCAACGACCTGGAGGCCGGGATGGCCAAGTACCTGGCCTCCGAGTACTGCAAGGAGGTCGTCGAGGACGCCTTCCGGATCCACGGGGGCTACGGCTTCTCGAAGGAGTACGAGATCGAGCGCCTGTACCGTGAGGCCCCGATGCTCCTCATCGGTGAAGGTACCGCCGAGATCCAGAAAATGATCATCGGCCGCAGGCTGCTCGAAGAGTATCGTTTCCAGGGCTGATTGTCCTGATACGGGGTGTTTTCTTCGAGAAGAAGATCACACCCCGTAGGCATTGTTCAGCCGCTCTTCGGCCGCCGACTCGGCCTTCTGGCTTGCCCAGTTGCGGCCCCCGACCGGTACGATCCCGGAAAGCCGCCGTCCCCCGTCATACCGCGCGGCATCATCCGCTACGAAGGTCATCCATGCCCCACAGCCAAACCTCTGCACATCGAGACAGCCTGGCCGGCGTACGCCTCGCGCGCGGAGCATCGCCGTGGCTCCTCCCGACCGTCGCCACCGCAGCCCTCAGCCTGGCCCGCGCCCGCCGCTCGGGTGCCGCCAAGGCCGTCGCCGTGCCCGCCACCGCGCTCGCGGCGGGCATGCTGTGGTTCTTCCGCGACCCCGAGCGCGAGATCGCCACGGGCCGGGTCATCTCGCCCGCCGACGGTGTGGTGCAGAGCATCATGCCGTGGAAGGACGGTCGCACCCGCGTCGCGATCTTCATGAGCCCGCTCAACGTCCACGTCAACCGCGCGCCCCTCGCGGGCACGGTGACGTCGGTCGAGCACATCCCCGGCGGCTTTGTTCCGGCGTTCAACAAGGAGAGCGAGAACAACGAGCGCGTAGTCTGGCATTTCGACACCGAACTCGGCGACATCGAGATGATCCAGATCGCCGGCGCGGTGGCCCGCCGCATCGTGCCCTACCTCCCCGAGGGCACGAAGGTCGAGCAGGGCGACCGAATCGGTCTGATCCGCTTCGGCTCGCGTGTCGACCTCTACCTGCCCGAGGGCGTGGAGGTCGCGGTCGAGGTCGGACAGAAGACCGTGGCTGGGGTGACTCGCATTGACCGTGATTGATCCGGAGACCCAGGCGGGCTGGGTGCCCGAGGCCGACGAGGTGGACGAAGAGGAGGAGATGCCCCTCTCTCTGCGCCTGTCGATAGCGGACACCCTCACGCTCGGGAACGCCACCTGCGGCTTCATGGCGGTGTACTTCACCACCACGGGCATCCTGATCCCGCACCTGACGGGCAAGGACGAGTCCGCGGGCATGGCACGCCACAGCGCCGCCACGGCCGTCATCCTCATGCTCTGCGCGGCCGTCTTCGACCTGTTCGACGGGCTGGTGGCCCGCAAGCTGCGCTCGTCCCCGATGGGCGCGGAGCTGGACAACCTGTCCGACCTGATCAGCTTCGGACTGGCGCCCGCGTACTTCGTCCTCGTCTACGGCATGGTCGCCGACGACGCTCACCAGCGGATGGCGGCGCTGGGCGCGATCGTGGTGCTGCTGGCGGTCGTGCTCAGACTCGCCCGCTTCTCCTGCGTGACGATGAAGGACGGCATGTTCCAGGGCATGCCGTCGCCGTTCGGCGCGCTGACGGTGGTCTCGATCGTGCTGCTGGAGCTGCCCTTCGTGGCGACGCTGCTGGCCATCCTGGGCACGGCGTGGCTGATGGTGAGCCGCGTGGAGTACCCGAAGCCGCGGGGCCGGCTCGCCGGGGCCATGCTGTCCTGGATCGTGCTGTCCATGGGCCTGCTGGCCGCCTGGGCCTTCGACGCGCCCAGCGGTCAGCTGCTGCTCCAGACGGGCTGCGCCCTCCAACTGGTCATGGGCGCGGTGATCCCGCTGTTCGCGACGGCCCGGCGGGTGAACAACTTCCGCGACAACCGCCGTGAGGCGCGTGCCGCGCAGCTGCCGTAGCCTGACCGCGGCGCCCGTAGCTCGTACGAGGGGGCCCCGGACCGCCAGACGGTCCGGGGCCCCCTCGCTTTGCGTCCACCGCCCTGGGGCGGCCCGCCGCGGGCTCAGCCCAGGTGGTCCCGGGCGATGCGGACGGCGACCCGCTCCAGGATCGGCCCGGCGTCCGCGATGCACGTGGCCACGTCCGGTTCCACGGACGTCAACGGGTACGCCCACTCGATCCCGGCCGCCAGCAGCGCCTCCTCGGACAGGGCCAGCCGGCCGCACACCGCCACCACCGGCCGGCCCGCGGCGCGCGCGGCGGCGGCCACCCCCGCCGGCGCCTTCCCGTGCAGCGTCTGCTCGTCCAGCGACCCCTCACCGGTGATCACGAGCGAGGCCCGCTCCAGCGCGGGCGCGAAGCCGAGGACGTCCAGCATGACCTCGATGCCGGCGCGGAAGCGGGCGCCCAGGAGCAGGGCGCCGTACCCGATGCCGCCCGCCGCGCCCGCGCCCGGCGCCAGCGCGTACTCGGCGGCCCGCGCCCCCACGGCCGCCTCCAGCACCTTCGCGTAGTGCGCGAGCGCCGCGTCCAGGGCGTCCACGTCGTCCGCTGAGGCGCCCTTCTGCGGGCCGTACACCGCCGGTGCGCCCTTCGGCCCGGTCAGCGGATTGTCGACGTCGCTCGCCAGCACCAGTTCGACCGACGACAGCCGGGGGTCGAGCCCCGACAGGTCGGCGCGGGCCAGTTCGGCGAGTCCGCCGCCGCCCGGGGGCACCGGCTCGCCGTCCTCGTCCAGGAAGCGGGCGCCGAGCGCCGACAGCATCCCGGCCCCGCCGTCCGTGGTGGCGCTGCCGCCGACGCCGAACACGATCGTCCGCGCGCCCGCGTCCAGCGCGGCGCGCAGCAGCTCCCCGGAGCCGTACGTCGAGGCGGTCAGGGGCGCGAAGACACCGGCGGGCAGGCGCTGCAGGCCGCTCGCCTCCGCCATCTCCACGACCGCGGTGGTGCCGCGCAGCGCGTACGCGGCCGTCACCTCCTGTCCGAGCGGCCCGGCGACGCGCACCTCGCGCCGCTCGAAGCCGGCCGCGACCGCCGCGTCCACGGTCCCGTCGCCGCCGTCGGCCACGGGCAGCGCCTCGACCGCCAGGTCCGGTACGACCCGGCGCAGCCCGGCCGTCACCCGCTCGGCGACCTGCACGGCCGTGAGCGAGCCCTTGAACTTGTCCGCGGCGATGAGCACCCGACGGGGCTCGTTCCCGCTTGCGTCCGCCACCTTGCTTTCCCCTTGCTCTCCGGGCCCCGCGCACGTCAGGGCCAGTCGCGCCGCTGCGACCTTAACCTCAGCGGGCCCCCGCCGTCATGCCCCGACCGAAGGCTGGGAAGCGGCTGGGAACGGGCCGGGGGCAGGGAGAACACCGGGAAGGCGGCGTGCACGGCGGCCGCCTCGCCCGGATGCCGGGGCACCGTGCTCGGCGAGCCGGCCGAACTGCGAGGTACGGATCCGCGACCGCGGCGACCGCTCGGAGCCCCGGGGCCGGAGCGGATCCGCGCCGGACGCGCGGGGGACCCCCGACAGCGGGCTCGGGGTCATCCCGGCGGGCAGCCGGCTCGCCCGGACCGTACGCCGGGTCATGGCCCCGCACGAGTCGGGGCCGGGCTGGGAGGAGACGCCGGCGACGCCGTCGGGGGAGGCCGCCGGGCCCACGGTACGGGCGGGGCGGGCGCGGGCTCGGTGGCCGGGGTGCGCGCCGGTGCGGGCGGGGTCATGGCCGGGTGGACGCGACCGCCGGAGGACACCGTCCGGAGTGCGGTGTCCGGCTTCGCCGGGGCACGGACCAGTGCGCCGGCGGAACGCATCCTGCGCCCGGCGACGGGCCGGGCCGTGGCCGTGCGGGCGGTGGTTACCCTTCCCCCATGACCACGACTCCTGACTTCGCCACGTACATCGCGAGCCTGCCGCGCGTCCTCGCCGGTGCCGCCGCGCTCTTCCGGGACGCCGAGGGGCGGGTGCTGCTCGTCGAGCCCAACTACCGCGAGGGCTGGGCGCTGCCGGGCGGCACGATCGAGTCGGACGACGGGGAGACCCCGCGCCAGGGAGCGCGCCGGGAGACGCTGGAGGAGATCGGGCTCGACCGGGAACCGGGCCGGCTGCTGGCCGTGGACTGGACGCACGGCGCGGGCCGGCCGCCCCTGGTGTCGTACCTCTACGACGGCGGTGTCGTCGCGGACGCCGACCTGAAGGCGATCCGGCTGCAGGAGGAGGAGCTGCTGTCCTGGCGGCTGGTCCCGCGCGAGGAGATCCCCGACCACCTGCCCGGCGCCCTCGGCCGCCGCGTCCTGACCGCCCTGGACGTCCTCGCCGACGGCTCCGGCACGGCCGAACTGGAGAACGGCCACCGCGTGGCGTGAGCGGCCCCGGCGGCATCGGTTTTTCACTCGCGGGTCTCCGGTCCCCGGGCCTACCCTCGACGCCATGACCAAGCCCCTCGTCGCCGTGCTCACCGGTGCGGGTGTCTCCACCGACTCCGGCATCCCGGACTACCGCGGACCGAACGGCCTGTGGCGGCGGGACCCGGAGGCCGAGAAGCTCGTCACCTACGAGTACTACATGGCCGACCCGGAGATCCGTCGGCGGTCCTGGCGGATGCGGCGCGAGAACCGCACGCTGGGGGCCGAGCCGAACGCCGCTCACCGGGCCCTCGCCGAGCTGGAGCGCTCCGGCATACCGGTGCGGGTGATCACGCAGAACGTGGACGGACTGCACCAGCTGGCCGGACTGCCCGCCCGCAAGGTGCTCGAACTGCACGGCAGCGCACGGAGTTTCGTGTGCACCGGCTGCCATGCGCGCGGGCCGATGGACGACGCCCTCGCCCGGGTGGAGGCCGGTGAGGACGACCCGGCCTGCCAGGTGTGCGGAGGCATCCTGAAGTCCGCGACCGTGATGTTCGGCGAGCGGCTGGACCCGGTGGTCCTCGGCGAGGCACTGGCGATCAGCAAGGCGTGCACCGTCTTCCTCGCCGTCGGCAGCAGCCTCCAGGTGCAGCCCGCCGCCGGCCTGGTCGGCGTCGCCGCCGACCACGGCGCGCGTCTGATCGTCGTCAACGCCGAGCCGACGCCGTACGACGAACTGGCCGACCAGGTCGTCCGGGAGCCGATCGGTACGGCGCTGCCCCCGCTGCTGCGCGGGCTCGGACAGGGGTTCGGCGACTAGTGCCCCGGCAGGCGACGTTTGCCCGTCGAGGAGCGGCGTCCGGTGCGTGCTGTCGGCGTGCCGGTCGGAAGTCCTCGTACTGGGCGTACTCGGGGCTTTCGGCCGGTGCGGCGAGTGGGGGCACCTCCCGCGCGGCGGGGGAGCGTGCCGGGCGTCGCGACGGGGCGCACGTTGCCTGCCCGGGCACTAGAACAGGGCCGTCCCCCGCTCGAAGTCCAGCAGGCGGCGCTTGCGGTCCAGGCCGCCGCCGTAGCCGGTGAGGTCGCCGGCCGCGCCGATGACGCGGTGGCAGGGCACGATGATGCCGACCGGGTTCCTGCCGTTGGCGAGGCCGACCGCGCGGGAGGCCTTGGGATTGCCGAGGGCGTCGGCGAGTTCGCCGTAGGAGCGGGTCTCGCCGTACGGGATGCGGGCCAGCTCGGCCCAGACGCCGCGCTGGAACGGGGTTCCGGTCAGGCGCAGTTCGAGGCTGAACTCCTTCAACTCGCCCGCGAAGTATGCCGCCAGCTGCTCCTCGGCGGCGGCGAAGCAGGGCAGGTCGTCGTCGCGGGCGCCGAAGTCCTCCTCGGGCGGGCGGTGCCGCTGGCCGGTCATGTACAGCCCGCACAGGACGCCGTCGGGGTCGGCGACCAGGGTGAGCAGGCCGTACGGGCTGTCGATCAGGGTGTGAGACGTCACGGTCGAACCTTCTTACACGGGGAGGAAGTTGATCGGATGGCTGTCGGTGGCCCACAGGTACTGCACGGCGTAGGCCCGCCAGGGCCGCCAGGCCTCGGCGCGGGCCGTGAGCGCGGCGGGGGTGGCGGGCAGCCCCGACTCGCCTGCGGCGCGCCGGATTCCGAGGTCGGTGGGGAGGAAGGCGTCGGGGTCGCCGAGGGCCCGCATGGCGATGACGTCGACCGTCCAGGGGCCGAAGCCGGGCAGGGCGAGCAGCCGTGCGCGGGTCTCGCCCCAGTCGGACTCCACGCCCAGGTGGAGGGTGCCGTCGGCGAGTCGGCGGACGAGGGTGGTGAAGGTGGTGCGCCGGGTACGGGGCATGGCCAGGGCCTCGGGGTCGACGCCGGCGAGGGCCTCGGACGACGGGAAGAGGTGGGTGAGTCCGCCCTCGGGGTCGTCCAGCGGCTTGCCGTACCGGGTGACCAGGCGGGCCGCGTGGGTGCGGGCGGCGGCCGTGGAGACCTGCTGTCCGAGGACGGCGCGGACGGCGAACTCGGCCTCGTCGACCGTGCGCGGCACCCGGCGGCCCGGTGCCTTGTCGACCAGGGGCGCGAGGAACGGGTCGGTGCGCAGTTGGTCGTCGACGGCGACCGGGTCGGCGTCCAGGTCGAGCAGGCGCCGGCAGCGGCTGATCGCCACGGTCAGGTCGCGCAGGTCGCTGAGGGTGAGCCGGCAGGCGATGTGGTCGGGGCGCGGGGCGAGGGACACGATCCCGTGGCCGTACGGCAGCCGCAGCGTGCGCCGGTAGGCGCCGTCGCGCCACTCCTCGACGCCGGGTACGGCGGTGGCGGCGAGGTGGCCGAAGAGGTTGTCGGGGTTGAGCGGGGCGCGGAACGGCAGTCGCAGCGAGAGAGTGCCGGGGGCGGGCGCCGGGCCGCTGCGGGGCGCCCGCGCGCGCAGGTCGCTCGGGGAGAGGGCGAAGACCTCGCGGACGGTGTCGTTGAAGGTGCGGATGGAGGAGAAACCGACAGCGAAGGCGATCTCCGCCATGGGCAGCGCGCTGGTCTCGATGAGCAGCCGCGCGGTCTGGGCGCGCTGGGCGCGGGCGAGCGCGAGGGGGCCCGCGCCCAGCTCGGCGAGGACCTGCCGCTCGACCTGGCGGGTGCTGTAGCCGAGTCGGGCGGCGAGGCCGGGCACGCCCTCGCGGTCCACGACGCCGTCGGCGATGAGGCGCATGGCGCGGGCGACCACGTCGGCGCGCTGGTTCCACTCCGGGGAGCCGGGGCTGGTGTCGGGCCGGCAGCGCTTGCAGGCCCGGAAACCGGCCTGCTGGCAGGCGGCCGCGCTCGGGTGGAAGGTCATGTTCTCCGGCTTGGGCGGGACGACGGGGCAGCTGGGCCGGCAGTAGATCCGGGTGGTCAGGACGGCCGTGAAGAACCATCCGTCGAACCGCGCGTCCTTGGAGCGCACGGCGCGGACGCAGGTCTCCCGGTCGAGGTGCGTGGCTGTCTGCATGCCTCAAGGATCGGCCACCGGGTCGCTCGCTCGCTGGCGGAAATCCGACATCAGCGTTCCGGGGCCTGCCGGGTTGTCTCTTGCTCCTGCCTCGTTCGGGGCCGTACGCCGGTCTACCGGCGCGGGGCGCGGGGGCCTTGTCCGACGCGGTGCCCGTCGGTGTCGCGGAGGGCACGGCTCTGGCCGTTCCCTTCGCTCCTCTCCCGGAATCCGGCGATCCACTCTGCGGTGTGGCGCAGGCCGCCGAAGGTGTAGAAGTGCACCTTGACCGTACCGTGCCGCTCGGGGTCGTAGCGGTCGGCGAGAGCGTGCAGGAAGCGGTCGGGGCCGGTCGTGCCCATGAGGTTGGTCAGCGAGAAGCCGTACTTGCGGGCGACGGAGGCGCTGGTCGCGACGCCGAACCGGGTGGCGTAGCCGAGCAGCCGGCGCACGCCCGCCGGGCCGGGCACGCCGACGCGGACGGGGAGGTGGACACCGCGGGCGCGGGCGGCCTCCAGCCAGGTGAGGACCGGGTCGACGTCGAAGCCGAACTGGGTGATGACGTCGCCGGTGAAGCTGTGCGCGCCGATGGCCGCCGCCTTGTCCGTGAGCGCCGACCAGAGGGTGCCGTCGGCGATCGCGGGATGGCCCTCCGGGTAGCCGCTGATGCCGACGTGCCGGACGCCGTGGAGCTGGAGCAGTCCGGTGCGCAGGACGGCGAGGGAGTCCTCGTAGGGGCCCTCGGGCCGGGCGGGGTCGCCGCCGACGACGAAGACGTTCTCGGCGGTGCCGTCCTCGGCGAGGGCGGACAGGAACTCCTCCAGGGCACCGCGGGAGGGCAGGCGGCGTGCGGAGACGTGCGGCACGGGCACGAAGCCGAGCCGCTTGACCGCGCGGGCGGCCGCGCGCCGCGTCGCGAGGTCCTCGCCGGCGAGGAAGGTGATGTTGATCCGGGTACCGGGCGGAATGCCGTCCCGCGCCTCTTCCAGCCGGGACACGTCCTTCCCGGTCATCTCCAGCGAGAAGTCCTCCAGCAGAGCGGCACCGACCGCCGGCATGACGGTGGACCCGGTGTTCATCGCGCTCCTCGTACGGCGGTGGCGGTGACTGACGCTGTGGCCCGTGGCTGTGCTCGTGGCCTCGGCCGATGATGTCACGGGGGTGGGGTGGGGCTGGGAGGTGGGTGGCTGGGGCTGTCGCGTGCGGTGACGTGAACCCGGTGCCGGAGAGTTGCCGGGGTGGGCCCGGGTGCCGGCCGGCTGCGCGCCCGTCGGACCACGAACGCCGGCCGCCCGCCGGGGACGGTGACTGCCGGACGGCGGCCCCGCTGCCGGGCAGGCGACGGCGGCTCCGCGACCGCGCACGGGAGGGCGAGGCGGCGGGCCGGGAACGGCAGAGTGGCAGGCCGGAAACGGCAGGGCGCAGGCCGGCCGGGAAAGACCAGACGGCGGGCCCAGGACGACCGCGCGGCGGGCCGGGCCAGCCGGGGCACTCCCCGGCCGAGGACGCCCAGCCAGCGCGCGCCAAAGACCGCGGGGCCACTACCAAGCCCACGACGACCGGGCCAGCCAGCCAAAAGACCGCCGCAACACCACCGAGCCGAAGACGACCAGCCGGCCAAAGACCGCCGCGACCCGACCGAGCCACAGACCGCGGGCGCACCACCGGTCCAAGGACGACCAGCCGGCGAGCCGAAGACAGCGGCCACGCTGCCGGGGCGGGACGAGCGGTCGACGAGCCGGGGGATGGCGGGGATGCCGCCGGGTCGGAGACCGCCGGGCTGCGGGCCGCGGCCCGGGGGTGTCAGGGGGCCGGGTTCAGGGGGTCGTCCACGACGCCCGCCAGGCGGCCCGCCTCGTCGGTCGGGGCGAGGCCGGGGTCGAGGGCGCCGGCCACCTCCGTCAGGGCGGTCAGGGCCGGGACCAGGCCGGCGCGCTCGGGTGCGGGCAGTCGCTCGACCAGGGCCCGGATCTCCGCCCGGCGGTGGCTGAGGACGCGGTCCACCAGGTCCTCACCGGCACGGGTCAGCCGTAGGACGACCTCGCGGCGGTTGTCCGGATTCACCCGCCGGTCGGTGAGGCCGAGGCCCTCCAGGCGTTCGGCCATGCGCAGCGCGGTGGACGGGGTGACACCCAGGGTCGCGGCCATCGCGGCGAGTTTGATCGGGCCGCACGCGTGCAGGGCGACGAGGGAGCGCAGCTGGGGCAGGGTCAGCGGCACGTCGACGGAGCCGAGGGCGCGGGCGGACAGGGCGACGATCAGCCGGGAGGCCGCCATCACGGCGACGGTGACTTCCTCAGCCTCCCGGTCCAGCGCCTCGTCCGACGGACTCTCCGACCCCGGGCCCGACTCCGGTCCCTGCCCCTGCTCCCGGTTCCCCGGTTCCGGTCCCGATTCCGGTCCTCGCGCCCGGCCCCGCTTCCCCGCACCCGGTGCCGGAACGGGTTGCGGCCGGGCCTCCCGACGGGAGGCCCGGTCCGGGGCGCTGTCCTGCTGGGCCATGGCTCCTCTTCCTCCGATTCTGTCCATGATTCGGACATCCTCCCTCACCCATGGCGACCATTGCAGACTGCAATGATAAGCTCCGGGCATCCGGTCCGAGCGGGCGCGTGGGAGCCGGTGCCGAAGGTGATGACGATGAGATCCGAGCCGATCCACGAAGCCTATTCCTTCGTGTGTCTGCGCTGCGGGCACGCCTGGGAGGGCGCCTACGGCATCCGGCACGTCCGCGATGCCGCCGGGTGTCTTCGCGCCGCGTACTACGTGCGCGGCGGGATTCGCGTGCCCTCCCCGCTCACGGCGAACACCTGCCGGGTGTGCGGCGGACACCGGATGCGGATCCTGCGCCAAGGACGGGTCGACTCCGCCCGTGCCGTACCCCGGAACGGGTGACGGGGCCTCCCGCCGCCCCACCCGCACGCCCTCACCCTCTCCGCTTCCCCAAGACGTCCACTCGCGCGGGCAGCGTCGCCCGCGCCCAGCCCCCCTGCCGCCGTACGCACGCGACATCGGAGAGCCCATATGCCCTCCTCAGCCGGATCCACAGCCCCCGGCCGCCACCGACCCGCCCTGAAGATCCCGCACCCGGGCGACTTCCACGTACCCCCGCGCGTCGTGGTCATCACGGCGCTCGCCATCCCCGTCGGCGCCGTCGCCGCGCTGGTGGCGGCGTGCCTGCTGAAGCTCATCGCGCTCATCACCAACCTGGCCTTCCTCGGCCGCCTCGGCGTGGGCACCGCCGTCCCGCGGACACCCCGCACCGCTGGCTGCTGGCCGTGATGCCGGTCCTGGGCGGCCTCGTCATCGGGTTCATGGCCCGCTACGGCTCGGACAAGATACGCGGCCACGGCATGCCTCGTGGTACACCTACTCGCCCACCCGCGTCCGGTACCCCCATGTACGCGGTGTGCTCCTGGAGTTGTACCGCGAGGCCCGCGCCCGGCTCGGCGATCCCGTGGCCGCGTGGGCGGAGGTCACCGGGGATCCGGTGAAGCGGCGGCGCTACCAGTCGGCGCGCGGCAAGGGCGGCCTGGTGCGGGTGGGCTGGCAGGAGGCGCTGGAGATCGCGGCAGCCGCACACGCGCACACCATCGCCGCCCACGGCCCCGACCGGGTCGCCGGCTTCTCCCCGATCCCGGCGATGTCGATGCACGCCCTGCTCGCCCTGGGCCTGTTCGCGCTGTGGCCGTTCAGCCGCCTGGTGCACGCTTTCACCGCCCCGCTCGGCTACGTCGTACGCCCCTACGTGGTCTACCGCTCACGGGGCGGAGCGCTGCCCGCGCGGCGGTGACGCGGGAGAGCGAACCGCACGGAGGATCAGCGCAGTCGGGCGCCGAACGCCTCGTACGCCCGGTCGTCGAAGAGGACGAACCGAACCTCCTCGACGGCCGTGTCCGTGGCTCGCACCGTCTCCACCGCGATCCGGGCGGCGTCCTGAAGCGGCCAGCCGTAGACACCGGCGGAGACGGCGGGAAACGCGACCGTGCGGGCACCCAGCTCGTCCGCGACGCGCAGGGACTCCCGGTAGCAGGAGGCGAGCAGCTCGGAGCGGTCCTCGTCCGGTACGAAACGCGGGCCCACGGTGTGGATCACCCATCGGGCGTCGAGGTCACCGGCCGTCGTGGCCACCGCCCGGCCTGTCGGCAGCCCCTTGCCGTACCGCGAGGCGCGCAGGGCGCGGCACTCCTCCAGGATGGCGGGACCGCCCCGGCGGTGGATGGCGCCGTCCACACCCCCGCCGCCGAGGAGGGAGGAGTTGGCCGCGTTGACGATGGCGTCGGCGCTCTGCCGCGTGATGTCGCCCCGGACGAGGGTGATGGTGGTCATGTCTGCCTCAGTCTGCGCCATACGGCCTTGGCCGCGTTGTGCCCCGACATGCCGTGCACACCGGGTCCGGGCGGGGTGGCCGAGGAGCAGATGAAGACGGCCGGATGGGGCGTGTGGTAGGGGAACAGGGACAGTCTGGGGCGCAGCAGCAGCTGGAGCCCGGAGGCCGCGCCGCAGGCGATGTCCCCGCCGACGTAGTTGGCGTTGTGGGCGGCCAGCTCGGCGGGGCCGGCGACGGCGCGGGCGAGCACGCGGTCGCGGAAGCCCGGGGCGAACCGCTCCAGCTGGCGTTCGAGCGCGTCGGTGAGGTCGCCGGACCAGCCGTTCGGCACATGGCCGTAGGCCCAGAAGACCTGCTTGCCCTCGGGCGCCCGGGTGGGGTCGACGATGCTGGGCTGCACGGTGATCAGGAACGGCCGGTCGGGGGCGCGGCCCTCGCGGGAGGCGGCGCGCAGGGCGGTGCCGATCTCGGCGTGGCTCGCGCCGAGTTGGACGGTGGTGGCGACGCGCGCCTCGGGAGCCGCCCAGGGCACCGGGCCGTCCAGCGCGTAGTCGATCTTGAAGGCGGCGGCGCCGTAGCGGTAGTGCGCGTAGGTGTCGCCGAAGCCGGCGATGCGGGCCAGGGCGGTGGGCGAGGTGTCGAAGACGTACGCGCGCGCGGGCGGCAGGTCGTCCAGGCGCTTGACCTCGTAGTCGGTGTGCACCGCGCCGCCGAGGTCCGCCAGGTACGCGGCGAGGGCGTCGGAGATCGCCTGGGAGCCGCCGCGCGGCACCGGCCAGCCGCGGGCGTGCGCGGCCAGCGCGAAGACGAGGCCGATGGCGCCGGTGGCCAGGCCGTCGAGCGGTGACATCACATGGGCGACCAGGCCCGCGAAGAGGGCCTTGGCCCGCTCGTCCTTGAAGCGGCGCGTGAGCCAGGTGGACGGCGGGAGTCCGGCCAGGCCGAAGCGGGCCAGGGTGAGGGGGTCGCGGGGAAGCGCGGTCAGGGGCAGGGACATGAAGTCCCGCACGAGGGTGTCCCAGCGGGCGAGGAACGGCTCGACCAGCCGGCGGTAGGCGCCCGCGTCGCGTGGCCCGAAGGAGGCGGCCGTCTCGGCCACCGAGCGGGACAGCACGGCCGCGGTGCCGTCGGGGAAGGGGTGCGCCATCGGCAGCTCGGAGTCCAGCCACTGAAGGCCGTAGCGGTCGAGGGGAAGGGCGCGGAAGGCCGGGGAGTTGACGCCGAGGGGGTGGGCGGCCGAGCACGGGTCGTGCCGGAAGCCGGGGAGGGTCAGCTCCTCGGTGCGGGCACCGCCGCCGACGGTGGACCTCGCCTCGAACAGCGCCACGGCGAAGCCGCGCCGGGCCAGCTCCACGGCAGCGGTCAGCCCGTTCGGCCCCGCCCCCACCACGACCGCATCGAGCATCGACGGCACCTTCGGACCCCTTCGTCAGCCGATGGCCACTCGGGATCAGGATATGCCGCACCTCTGACACCGCCCGGAACCGGGTGGCCGGGCGCACCACCGGATGTCCGGAGGGGCTTGCCTCGGGGGCCGGCCGGGGAGACGAGTGGCATGGGGTGGCGCGGCGGTCGCCGGATACCCGTGTGGGCCGGCGCCGGGTGCGCGCGACGGCCGCCGGAGCCGGGGCGGCCGCGGCACGGTCCGACCCGGGGCACGGGCGCCACAGACGCCGCCGCAGGCGGGGTACGCGGGCGTGGGGCGGACCGGTCTGGTCAGGGGGCGGTGCGCAGCAGTCGCGCCACCCGCTCGGCGGTCACCGTGTCGCGGGCCGCCGTGAAGGGCAGTGCGTTGCCTCCGGTCACCCGGAACGGTTCGCCGTCGCGGGTGAGGTGGGCGCCGCCCGCCTCCTCGACCAGGAGCAGGCCCGCCGCGTGGTCCCAGGCGGCTTCCCAGGAGAACGCGACGGCGTCCGACTCGCCTCTGGCGACGGCGAGATACTCCAGGCCCGCAGAGCCGCACGGGCGGGGTGCGAGGCCGTCGGTCCACAGGACGCTCAGGGCGTGCTTCTCCTCGTCGGTGGTGTAGTCCGGGTGGGAGGTGGCGACGACGAGGTCCCGGCCCGGCGCGGGCGGGCCCGCGAACAGGCGCTCGCCGTCGAGGAAGGCGCCCCGGCCGCGGACCGCGGTGGCCATCTGGCCGCGCGCCGCGGCATAGGTCCAGGAGGCCAGCACGACGCCCCGCCGGGCGAGCGCGACCAGCGTGCAGAACCCGTCGTCGCCGCGCACGAACTGGCGCGTGCCGTCGACCGGGTCGACGATCCAGACCAGGGCGTCGTCCTGGAGCGCCTCGTACGTCGCCGGGTCGGCGTGCACCGCTTCCTCGCCGACCACGACCGAGCCGGGCAGCAGGGCACCGAGCGCCTCGGTGAGCCGCTTCTCGGCGAGCCGGTCGGCGTCCGTCACCAGGTCGTGCGGTCCGCTCTTCTGGTCCACCTCGTCCTCGGTGAGGCAGCGGAAGCGGGGCAGGATCTCGGCCGCGGCGGCCGTGCGCACCGCCTCCTCCACGTCGGCCGAGCGGCGGGCGAGAAACTCGTCGATGGTTTCCGTCATCTCTTCGATCATGCGTCCATGAGAGCACACCCCACTGACAATCCCCTCCGGCCCGGTGCACATCGGATGGAATCGGGATGAAGGGCAGGGGACGCCGTCACCGGCCGACCGCGTACCCCTGCATCCCGCGCGGGTTCGCCGCCGCCGACAGCACGCCCGTCCCGGGGTCGCGGGCGACCGCGCACAGGCGGCCCTCGGACCAGGCGGGGCCCACGGTGACGTCGTGACCGCGCCGCCGCAGCTCCTCCACCACGCCGGGGTCCATGCGGGACTCCACGGTCACGCTGCCGGGGTGCCGGCCGCGCGGGTGGAAGGAGCTGGGGAAGCTGTCGTTGTGCCAGTTCGGGGCGTCGATGGCGCCCTGCAGGTCGAGGCCGCCGCGGACGGGGGCGCGCAGGGCGGCGGCGAGCAGGAAGTGCAGCTGCCACTGGTCCTGCTGGTCCCCGCCGGGCGTGCCGAACGCCAGGACCGGTACGCCGTCGCGCAGCGCGAGGGACGGGGTGAGGGTGGTGCGCGGGCGGCGGCCGGGGGTGAGGGAGTTCGGCAGTCCGCCCTCCAGCCAGGTCATCTGCAGGCGCGTGCCGAGCGGGAAGCCCAGCTCGGGCACGACCGGATTGGACTGGAGCCAGCCGCCGCTGGGCGTGGCCGCGATCATGTTGCCCCAGCGGTCGACGACGTCCAGGTGGCAGGTGTCGCCGCGGGTGGTGCCGTCGGCCGCGACGTGCGGCTCGCCGGGGAGCTGGGCGACCGTCGGCTCGCCCGCGCCCATGGGGTCGAAGCCGAGGCCCTCCCCGCGCTCCACGCGCGCGTACGCCTGCGCCGGGAGCCGGGGAGTGCGTCCGCCGGGGCTGCCCGGCCGCAGCTCCCAGGAAGCCTCGGCGTCGACCAGGGCGCGCCGGCCGGTGTTGTAGTCCCGCGACAGCAGCTCGGTGAGCGGCACGTCGGCGGCGTCGCCGTACCAGGCCTCGCGGTCGGCCATGGCGAGCTTGCAGTTCTCGATCAGCAGATGGACGTAGTCGGCGGTGCCGTACGGGGGCAACTCATCGGGGAGCAGGGCGAGTTGCTGGAGGAGGACCGGGCCCTGGCTCCAGGGGCCGGCCTTGCAGACGGTCCAGCCGTCCCAGTCGTGGGTCACCGGGGTCTCGTAGGTCGCCGACCAGCCGGCGAGATCTGCCTCGGCGAGCGTGCCTTTGTGCCGTTCGCCGCTGGTGTCCAGGGTGGGCCGCCGGGACTGGCGCACCAGGGCCTCGGCGATGAAGCCGGAGCGCCACACCGCGCGCGCGGCGTCGATCCGCGCCTCCCGGTCCCCGCCGCTCGCCGTCTCGGCCAGCAGCCGCTGCCAGGTCGCGGCCAGGGCGGGATTGCGGAACCGCTCGCCGGGCCGGGGCGGCCGGCCGCCGGGCAGGTACACCTCGGCGGACGAGGTCCACTCCGTCTCGAACAGCTCCCGCACGCTCTCCACGGTCGCGCCGAGCTTCTCCACGGGCGCGTGCCCGTGCTCGGCGTAGCCGATCGCGTACTTCAGGACGTCGTCGAGGCCCTTGGTGCCGTGGTCGCGCAGGAGCAGCAGCCAGGCGTCGAAGGCGCCGGGCACGGCGGCCGCGAGCGGCCCGGTGCCGGGGACGAGATCGAGCCCGAGGCCCCGGTAGTGCGCGACGGTGGCGCCGGCCGGGGCCACGCCCTGTCCGCACAGGACGCGCACGTCGCCGCCCGCCGGGGCGAGCAGGATCGGCACTTCGCCGGCCGGACCGTTCAGGTGCGGCTCGACCACGTGCAGCACGAACGCTCCGGCCACGGCGGCGTCGAAGGCGTTGCCGCCGTCCTCCAGGACCGCCATCGCCGACTGGGAGGCCAGCCAGTGGGTGGAGGACACCATGCCGAAGGTGCCTTGAAGCGTGGGTCGAGTCGTGAACCGCATCTGTCACCTCGTGTGTGTGCGCCGGCCGGCCTGTCCGACATCAAAGCAGTCCGCGGCCGGCACCGTGCCGCCCCGGACAGCGGCGGCATCCCCCAAGGGCGGTTCACTCGCTCACCCCGGCAGCCTCACAAGACCTGCATTGGCATGACCTTGACCAGGCCGAGAGGGCGGCCGCATGGTGAACCAACCGGCCTACAGCTGACCTGACACGTCGTCTGTCAACGCTGTTTTTCGTCATGTCCGGCCCTTTCCGAACCGCCTGAAACCGCACGGAGGCTTGATGCAGCCAAGCGAGATACCCCGCCAATCCCTGGTGATCCACCGCCACCGACCGAGACGCCGGGTGCGGCGGACGGCGGCCGCCCTCACCGCGGTGCTCACCCTCACCGTCACCGCCCTCACCGTCGGTCTGGCCGACGGCGCCCAGGCCGCCGGCCTCCCGTCCGCCCCGCGCGCGTCCGGCTCCGCGAGTACGGCGGACTTCGGCTGTGACCGTCCCGTGCGGGCGGGACAGGCCCGCTGTTTCGGGGTCATGAAAGCCCACCGCACCCCCTCGGGCCGCATGTCACCGTTCACCACCGGATCCCCGACCACGACGGGGTACGTACCGTCCGATCTGCGGTCCGCCTACAAGCTGGGCAGCGCCTCCGGGTCCGGCCGGACCGTGGCGATCGTCGACGCCATGGACGACCCGAACGCCGAGTCCGACCTGGCCGCCTACCGCAGCGCCTACGGTCTGCCGCCGTGCACCACCGCCAACGGCTGCTTCAGCAAGGTGAACCAGAGCGGTCAGGCGGCGCCGCTGCCCTCCGGTGACTACGGATGGGCCGAGGAGATCAGCCTCGACCTCGACATGGTCTCCGCGGCATGCCCCGGCTGCCACATCCTCCTGGTCGAAGCGAACTCGACGAACGTCCCGGACCTCATGAGGGCCGAGGACACCGCCGCCGCGACACCGGGCGTCGTGTCCGTCTCCAACAGCTGGGGCGGGCCCGAGGACAACACCGTCACCTCCTTGGACTCGCACTTCGACCACCCCGGCGTCGCGATCACGGCGAGTTCGGGCGACTCCGGCTACGGCGTCTCCTGGCCGGCGTCCTCCCCGTACGTCACCGCCGTGGGCGGCACCTCGCTGAGCAGGGCGTCCAACTCCCGCGGCTGGACCGAGACGGCCTGGAGCGGCGCGGGCTCGGGCTGCTCGGCGTACGAGGCCAAGCCGTCCTGGCAGCACGACTCCGGATGCGCCAAGCGCGCCGTCGCCGATGTGTCCGCGGTCGCCGACCCCAACACCGGGGTGGCGGTCTACGACACGTACAGCAGCTGCGGTGGCGCGCTGTTGTGCGACACCGAGCTGCAACTCGGTCTCGCCCAGGGTGCCGACGGATGGGTCGAAGTCGGCGGCACCAGCGTCGCGTCGCCGATCATCGCCGGCGTCTACGCACTGGCCGGAAACACCTCTCAGGTCGCCGGCGGCTCGTACCCGTACGGTCACACGTCGGCGCTCAACGACGTCACGTCGGGCAGCAACGGCTCCTGCGGCGGCAGTTACCTGTGCACCGCGGGTCCGGGATACGACGGCCCGACCGGCCTCGGCACACCCAACGGCACCGGCGCCTTCTGACGGCGGCGCCCTCGGGCGGGCCAGGGCTGGGCCCGCGTCGCACCCCTGCGGCGCGGGCCCAGCCCTTGTCGCGTGTCTAGCCGGCCGGGACGCCGGCGTCCCGGCCCGGCACACGGACCACAGAGGGGTGACGCGCCTAAGGCGGCGACCGACCACCGGCCACCGCGCCCCGCGCGAACCGGGACGTCCGCGGTCGGGGAACACGGCGGCGGGCCGGGCCGTTGATCCCGTGGGTGGGGAAGGACGGCGGGAGTACGGAGGCCCGGACGGTGCACGGTGAGTACAAGGTGCCAGGCGGCAAGCTCGTCGTCGTGGACGTGGAGGCCGAGGACGGCGTGCTGCGGCACGCGCGCGTGGCGGGCGACTTCTTCCTGGAGCCGGACGAGGCGCTGGACGCCGTGAACCGCGCGCTGGAGGGCGCCCCGGCGGACACGGACGCGGCGGGGCTGGCCGCGCGGATCGACGCGGCACTGCCCGCGGGGACGGTGATGTACGGCCTGACCTCCGAGGGCGTCGGCATCGCGGTGCGCCGGGCGCTCGCGCACGCCACGGACTGGACGGACTACGACTGGCAGCTGATCCACGAGAGCCCGCAGCCGCCCGCGCTGCACATGGCACTGGACGAGGTGCTGACGGCCGAGGTCGCCGCGGGCCGCCGCCCGCCGACCCTGCGGGTGTGGGAGTGGGGCGCCCCGGCGGTGATCATCGGCAGCTTCCAGTCGCTGCGCAACGAGGTGGACGCCGAGGAGGCCGCGCACCACGGCATCGAGGTGGTGCGGCGGATCTCCGGCGGCGGAGCGATGTTCGTCGAGCCCGGCAACACGATCACGTACTCGCTGTCGGTGCCCGACTCCCTCGTGCAGGGCCTGTCCTTCCAGGACAGCTACGCCTATCTGGACGACTGGGTGCTCGGCGCCCTCGGCGACATGGGCATCAAGGCCTGGTACCAGCCGCTGAACGACATCGCCACCGACCAGGGCAAGATCGCGGGCGCGGCGCAGAAACGGGTCGTGGGGCCCGGCGGGGGTGCGGGGGCCGTGCTGCACCACGTGACGATGTCGTACGACATCGACGCCGACAAGATGCTCCAGGTGCTGCGCATCGGCCGGGAGAAGCTGTCGGACAAGGGCACGCGCAGCGCGCGGAAGCGGGTCGATCCGCTGCGCCGGCAGACGGGGCTGCCCCGCGAGGCGGTCATCGACCGGATGATCGAGTCGTTCCGCGCGCGGTACGGCCTGGCGCCGGGCAAGGTCACGGACGAGGAACTGCGGCGGGCCGAGGAGCTGGCCCGGACCAAGTTCTCGTCGGCGGAGTGGACGGCACGGGTGCCGTAGCCTCCGGCTCCCCCGTGGGACCGGTTCATCAACCGGTCAAGGACTGCCCCACGCTCGGCCAAGCGGTCGTATGAGTTCCGTGTACGTCCGCTCCGGCACCCCGACATAGCCGGATTTGCCCCGTTGCCCCGTGGCTAACGTGGTCGGGCCCGAGAGCCACGCGAGACACGGGGAAGAAGGTGACGGCGGTGGGGGCGCCGATACGTTCACGGCTGCACGATTTCCTGGAACCAGAACCGGCGGGGGGCGGCCTCGCGCAGCGGACTCCCGAGCCGCGCCGCTCGGCGCTGCTGGACCTGGTGGACGCCGCACCGCCGCCCCGGCCGGACACGGACGCCCGGCCGGGGCCCAAGCCGGGCGTCCCCGCCTACCACACACCGGTGTTCGTCCCGGCGCATCCCCGGTCCGTCGCGGGCACGGGCACGGACGGCCGCCCGGCGCGGGTGCCCTTCATCGTCTGTGAGCTGTTCGCCCACCCGTCGCACGGCACCGTGGCCTTCGCCTTCACCACGCTGGACAGGCTGGTGGCGGCGCTCGGGGAGGCGCAGCCGTGGATCGCCGGTTCCCTCGGCCCACTGGCCGAAGGGATGGAAGAGCACGGCGCCACCGTCCTGCTCGATCCGCGGATCGCGCCCTCGGCACCGAACTGGCGGCCCGAGGACCTGGTCGCCTACGCACGGGAGGTACGGCGGTGACGGCCGACTTCAAGGTCATCTACGACGACCTGTCCACCCTGGCGAAGACGTTCCACGACGAGTCCGGCACCTACCGGAAGCTGGCCCCCGACGTGTCACCGCCCGTGGTGAGCGGTGGCGACCCGGGCCTGGACGACGCGATCAAGGAAGTCGCCGACCTCATCGTCAGCATGCACCTCGCGCTCGCGGACCGGCTGGATGAGCACGGTGACAAGGCCGCGTACGCGCGTGACTCCTTCCACCGGCACGACGTGGACATCCACGGTGTCTTCGACGACCTCACGGACGGGCTGCACTGATGGGCGACAGCTGGGTGGGCGGCGACATCGACGGCCTGCACACGATGGCCAACACGTACAAGAACGCCAAGGGCAAACTCGACGACGTCGTGAAGCCGCTCAGCGGAGCCGTCGAGAAACTGGCGGGCGACTCGGGCTGGACCGGCGACGCGGCCCAGACGTTCCGCGCCAAGTGGAGCGAGGACCAGATCACGGCCGGCGGCTTCGCCGAACTGGTGCACCAGGCGGGCGAGATCCTGGGGACGCTCGCCGACGCGCTGTCGACGTGCGAGGCGTCCCTCCACAACGCCCAGTACATCGCCTCCGGCAAGGGGGTCGAGACGGACGACAAGGGCATGCCCAAGGACCGCGTGTCGGCCGATCCGCCGAGCGCGCAGGACCAGAAGGCCCTCTCCGCGAAGAACGACTACCTCGCGGCGCGCGCCCACATCCTGCATACCGCCCAGCACGCGCGGCTTCAGGCGGCGGAGCAGTTGCAGGGGCTGTACGACCAGGTGACGGCGCCGGACCCGGCGACCGCCGGGGACAAGGTCACCATCGCGGACTATCTGCGGGGCCTGTACGCGTACGACGCCGAGGACGCGCGGGCCGGCGGCAAGGAGGCCCGCGCGAAACTCGACGACGCCAAGAACGCGGCGCAGGCCGCGAAGAAGGAACTGCGGGCGGAACGCAGGGCGTACCAGAAGGCGGGCCAGTCACTGCCCAAGGACCTGCCCGCCAAGAGCGCCTACCGCGACGCCGTCACCAAGGTCGACTCCCTGGAGGAGGCCATCGCCCGTGCCGACAACGGCAGCACCGCGCTGCCGTACGACCGGGCGCTGAACGTGAAGCTGGCCGACGCGGCGGACGCGCTGCGCGCGGGCGAGAGCCTGGAGAAGGTCCCGGACTTCCTGAAGGAGATCCCGGTCCTGGACGTCGCCGCGGCCGGTGCCTGCGGGCTGCTGGAGGCGAAGGGCGACCATGACGCGGGCTGGTCGTGGCAGCGTTCGGTCGCGACCGACGGCGGGGCCAACGTGGCGGGCCTGGTGGCCGGTACGGCGATCACGGCGGGTCTCGTGGCCGCCGCGCCGTTCGACGTGCCCGTCGCGGTGGCGGCGGGGGTCGGCGGTGCCGTCGTGATCGGCGCGACCGGCATCATCGACCACTCCCTCCACGAGCACTGGAGCGAGGACATCCACGACCACGGTGTGGTCGGCGGCGTGCTGACCGGCACGGGACACGTGCTGTCCAAGACCGGCGACGATTTCGTTCGACTGAAAGACGACGTGTGGCATGGCATCAAGAGCATCTTCTGAGGGCGGGGCCGCCGCGGCCCCCGTCAGGATCCCCGCTGTGCAGGGACTCGGGACCACCTGGTACGAGCGCGGCCCGCGCTACTGGCTGCGCCGTGCGCTCAGTGCCGTCCTCTGGCTCGCGGTCCTGGCCTTCTGCTGCTACATCGCGCTGGTTCTCTACGGCAGTTTCCGCGGCAGTCTGTCGCCGACGCTCCGCACGGTGTGGGACTGGGCGCAGGCCGTGCTGTCCGTCGTGGCCCTGGTGTGGGGGTGGCTGGTACAGCGCCGCGACCACCGCAGGAAGCTCCTCGACCCGCCCACCCCCGACGAGTTCCGCGCCGCCAAGCGGGACGAGGCCCGCCGCTCCACAGGTCTGGCCGTCGCCGGCCGCTTCCTCTGGCTGGTGGCCGCACCCGTGCTGCCGGCACTGGCCGCGTACGCCGTCGGCTGGACCGCCGGCATGCTCACCGTCCGCGAGTACCCCAGCGAGGTCGGCGCCCGCCGCTGGCTCCAGGAGCACCCCGCCGGACGATGACGCGGAGCCCCCACCCACAGGCTGACATCCCGTCCCTGCCGAAGCTGGGCAGGACCTGGTACAGACGCGGTGCCCTCTACTGGCTCTCGCGTGCCCGTACGACCGTCGCGATGCTGCTCATCATGGCCATGTTCTGCTGGTTCGCGGTCGCCCTCTACGCGGGGTTCAGCAGCGAATGGCCGCCGACCGTGCGCCGGGTCTCCGACGCGGTACAGGTGGCCGCCGGGTGCGTCGCCGCGTTCCGGGGCTGGCTCAGGCAGCGCCGGGACCACCGCAAGGCCCTTCTCGATCCGCCCACCCCGCAGCAGACCCGGCTGGCCAAGCAGGACCACGATCGGCGGGTCCCCGGCCGGATCGCCCTCGGCCGCGGTCTGGTGCTGATCGCCGCGCCCGTCATGCCCGTGTTCGCGGCCTACTTCGTCGGCTGGATGCTCGCCTGGCTCACCGTCCGCGAATACCCCTCCGAAGTCGGCGGCCGCCGCTGGCTGGCCACGCATAACGGGCAGAGTGGTGCGGTCGCGAAGGGGATGTCGTGACCGTACGGCCACACTGCGAGTTTTCACTTCCGCCCCACACGCAGTCGTGTGACACTGACGTCCACGTCCACCATGCGGACCCCCTCCGCACCCCCTCCCCCACGAGAAGTGCGCCGTGCGTTCTCTTCCTCTGCCGCTCGCGCTCACCGCGCGGATCTCACCGGTCGCCGTCATCGCCTGCGCCGGCTGGGCGCTGGCGTCCGGTCCGGCCGCGACGCCGGCCGCCGACGGCTCGCCGGCGGCCCAGAAGGCGCCGGCCCAGTCCGCCTCGGCCGGATCCGCCGGCTCCGCCGACCCGTCGTCCACCGGCGGGACGAAGAAGTACAGCACCGCGCCCGCGCCCTGTACGAGCGTGCCCACGGCCACCGTCACGGCCCTGGTGCCCGGGGCGAAGGCGCAGGGCAAGGAGATCCCGTCGACGGACACCACGCTGCGCCGCACCTGTTCCTGGAACGCCCTCAAGGGATACAGCTACCGCTGGCTCGACGTGACCTTCGAGATCAGCGGGTCGGAGCAGGAGGCGAAGCAGGAGTACCAGCAGCGGGTCACGGCGAAGAGCGGCGGCGGCGCCGTACCGGGGCTCGGGGACAGCGCCTACTCCGTCGTGAACCTCACCACCGAGGACAAGCAGCAGACCCGCGAGGGCGTGGTGATGGTCCGCGTCTCCAACGCCCTGGTGCTCGTCACCTACAACGGCAGCGACTTCGACACGAAGCAGGCTCCCGGTACGGACGAGATCAACCAGGGCGCCATCAAGGCGGCACGGGCAGCGGCCGGCGCGCTCGGGGGCGGGCGCTCCGGGTAGCCGGCGTCGCCGCCCGGTCAGCTCTCCCGGCGGGCCGTGAGCAGGGAGAGGGCGAGGTACAGCACCAGCGACGTGCCGAGTCCCACCGCCCAGCCGTAGTCCGCCAGGGGGGCGAGGGCCGGGACGGGCCGGCCGTCGAGCAGGGGCCTGAAGCTGGCGCCGCCGATCGCGAGGACACCGCCCGCGAGGAAGGCGGCCACCGCCCGCCAGTTCCAGCCGCCCGCGTACCAGTAGCGGCCGCCCGCGCGGTACAGGTCGGCGAGGTCCAGCCGGGTTCGGCGCAGCAGCCAGTAGTCGGCGACGAGGATGCCCGCGACCGTGCCGAGCAGCCCGCCGACCAGGCCGAGCCAGGTGAAGATGTAGCCCTGCGGGTCTGAGTACAGCTTCCAGGGCATGATCAGCACCGCCAGGACCGCGGTGATGAGCGCTCCGGTGCGGAAACTCACCTTCCTCGGCGCCACGTTGGAGAAGTCGAACGCCGGGGAGACCAGGTTGGCCGCGATGTTCACCGAGAGGGTGGCCACCAGGACCGTGACCAGGGCGTAGAGCAGGCCCACCGCGTTGTCCGTCTTCGCGGCCAGCTGGACCGGGTCCCAGACCGGTGTGCCGTAGACCGCCTGTGAGCCGGACGTCACCAGGACGGAGAGGAAGGCGAACAGCGTCATGGTGGTCGGCAGACCGAGTGCCTGGCCCCAGGTCTGGGCCCGCTGGCTCCTGCCGTAGCGCGTGAAGTCGGGGATGTTCAGCGACAGCGTGGACCAGAAGCCGATCATGCCCATCAGGGACGGCCAGAACAGCTTCCAGAAGCCGCCGCCCCAGCCGAGCCTGGAGGGCTGGTCGAACAGCGGGCCGACGCCGCCGGCCTTGCTGCTCATCCAGCCCAGCATCACCAGGGCACCGACGATCACGAACGGCGCGGCCCAGTTCTCGAAGCGGCGGATGGTCTCCATGCCCCGGTGGATGATCGCGACTTGCAGGGCCCAGAAGAGCGCGAAGGACAGCCACATGGTCCAGGCGTGCCCGCCGACGTGCGCGGCGTTCGCCCAGCTGTCGCCGATCAGCTTGCCGGCGAGGAAGTAGATCGCCTCGCCGCCGATCCAGGTCTGGATGCCGAACCAGCCGCACGCCACCAACGCCCGTACGACGGCGGGCAGGTTGGCGCCGCGCACCCCGAAGGAGGCGCGGGCGAAGACCGGGAAGGGGATGCCGTACTTGGGGCCCGCGTGGCCGGTGAGCAGCATGGGGACGAGGACGACCAGGTTGGCGAGGGCGATGGTGAACACCGCCTGGCGCCAGTCCATGCCGACGGCGATCAGACCGGAGGCGAGGGTCCAGGAAGCGGTGTTGTGGGCCATGCCGACCCAGAGCGCCGAGAAGTTGTAGGTCGTCCAGGTGCGCCCGGAGGCGGGGACCGGGAGGAGGTCGTCGTTGGCGTAGGGGCCGCTGGGCGGCGGGGTGCCGGGGGCGAGTTCCACGCGCCCGTCGGGGAGAGTGACCTGGCCGGACGGGGGTATGGCCGCGGGAGCGGTGTCGGTCATGGGCGGTCCCAGGGGAGTGAGACGGGTCGGGGAGTGCCGTGCGGGCGGCGCGATGGGGGGTGCGCGGGCGGGCGCCCTGTGCCCCCTTCCCGGGACGGCGGGAAGGGGGAGACCAACGGGGGTGTGCGGATCAGGTGTTGACCGCGGGGATCACCTGGGAGCCGTAGGCGTCGATGACGGCTTCCCTGGCGTCGTGCATGTCGTAGACGGCGAACTGGTCGACGCCGAGCGCGCGCAGCGCCCTCAGCTTCTCGATGTGCTTCTCGGCGGGTCCGATGACGCAGAAGCGGTCCACGATCTCGTCGGGCACGAACGCGGTGTCGGGGTTGCCGCTGCGGCCGTGGTGGGCGTAGTCGTAGCCCTGCCGGGACCTGATGTAGTCGGTCAGTTCCTCGGGGACCTGCGCGGAGTGTTCGCCGTAGCGGGAGACGAGGTCGGCGACGTGGTTGCCGACCATGCCGCCGAACCAGCGGCACTGCTCACGGGCGTGGGCGAGCGCCTCGGGCGAGTCGTCGTCGGTGACGTAGGCCGGTGCGGCCACGCAGATCGTCACCTCGGACGGGTCGCGGCCGGCGGCGACGGCCGCGTCCTTGACCGCCTTGACCATGTACTCGGTGAGGTAGAGGTCGGACAGCTGGAGGATGAACCCGTCGGCCTCCTCGCCGGTCATCTTCAGCGCCTTCGGGCCGTACGCGGCCATCCAGACGGGGAGTTCGGCGCCCTCCCCGATCCACGGGAAGCGGATCTTGGTGCCGCCGAGGTCGGCCTCCTCGCCCCGGCCGAGGGCGCGGATGACCTTCATGGCCTCGCTGATCCGGGCGAGGGTGTTGGGTTTGCGGCCCGCGACGCGCATCGCGGAGTCGCCGCGGCCGATGCCGCACACGGTGCGGTTGCCGAACATGTCGTTGAGGGTGGCGAAGGTGGAGGCGGTGACCTCCCAGGTGCGGGTGCCCGGGTTGGTGACCATGGGGCCGACCTTCAACTTCTGCGTGTTCGCGAGGATCTGACTGTAGATCACGAACGGCTCCTGCCAGAGCACGGAGGAGTCGAAGGTCCAGCCGTACGTGAAGCCGTTGCGCTCGGCGCGCTTCATCAGGCTGATGACGCGGGCGGCCGGCGGGTCGGTCTGGAGGACGAGTCCGAATTCCACGGCGTCCTTGGCTCCCTTCCTAGTTGAGGTACTGACAGGTGGAGCGCGGGGTGTAGACGCCGTGTCCGGCGTGTCCGGTGTACTCCCGCTCGGTGATGACGGGCACGCCGCGCGAGAGCACGGTCTCGACCCGGCCGGTGATCCGCTTGCCCTCGTAGGCGGAGTAGTCGACGTTCATGTGGTGGGTCCCGGCCGAGAGGACCTGTTCGGCGTGCGGGTCGTAGATGACGACGTCGGCGTCGGCGCCCGGGGCGATGGTGCCCTTCTTCGGGTACAGGCCGAACATGCGGGCCGGGGTGGCGCAGGCGATCTCGATCCAGCGGCGGCGCGAGATGTGTCCGTCGACGACGGCCTGGTGCAGCAGGTCCATCCGGTTCTCGACGCCCGGGAGCCCGTTGGGGATCTTGGAGAAGTCGCCGCGGCCCAGCTCCTTCTGGCCGGTGAAGCAGAAGGGGCAGTGGTCGGTGGAGACCACCTGGAGGTCGTTGGTGCGCAGGCCCCGCCACAGGGCCGCCTGGTGCTCCTTCGGACGCAGCGGGGTGCTGCACACGTACTTCGCGCCCTCGAAGTCCGGTTCGGCGAGGTTGTCGGTGGACAGGAACAGGTACTGCGGGCAGGTCTCGCCGAAGACGGGGAGCCCCTCGTCGCGCGCCCGCGTCAGTTCGGCGACCGCCTCCTGGGCCGAGACGTGCACGACGTACAGGGGCGCGCCGGCGACCTGGGCGAGCCGGATGGCGCGGTGGGTGGCCTCGGCCTCCAGCAGGGCCTTGCGGACCTCGCCGTGGTAGCGCGGGTCGGTCTCGCCGCGGGCGAGGGCCTGCTGGACCAGGACGTCGATGGCGATGCCGTTCTCGGCGTGCATCATGATCAGCCCGCCGTTCTCGGCGGAGCGCTGCATGGCGCGCAGGATCTGGCCGTCGTCGGAGTAGAAGACGCCCGGGTACGCCATGAACTGCTTGAAGGAGGTGACCCCCTCTTCCACCAGCAGGTCCATCTCCTTCAGCGTCTCGTCGTTGACATCGGCGACGATCATGTGGAACCCGTAGTCGATCGCGCAGTTGCCCTCGGCCTTGGCGTGCCAGGCGTCCAGGCCCTCGCGCAGGGTGTGGCCGACGCTCTGGACGGCGAAGTCCACGATCGTGGTCGTACCGCCCCACGCGGCGGCCCGGGTGCCGGTCTCGAAGGTGTCGGAGGCGAAGGTGCCGCCGAACGGCAGCTCCATGTGGGTGTGCGCGTCGACGCCGCCGGGGATGACGTACCTCCCTGTGGCGTCGATGACCCTGTCGGCGGTGAACGCCCCGGCGGCGGGGGTGCCGGACGCCGCGAGTGCGGCGATGCGGCCGTCCTCGACGAGGACGTCGGCGTGCAGTTCGTCGGAGGCGGTGATGACGAGGCCACCGCGGATGATTGTTCGGCCGGTCATGGGGCCCTCTCCTTCGTGATCGGCTGCGGGTCGTCGGTGGCTGAGCGCGCGGCGGCAGCCGCGTACCGGGCACGGCCCCGCGCCTCTTGGAGGCCGGCTACGGCGCCGTGAGCGGCCCGTACGCCCCCGGCGCGCGGTCGCGGTAGAACTGCCAGCGGTCGCGGACCTCGCGGAGTTTGGCCAGGTCGAGGTCGCGTACGACGAGTTCGGTCTCCTTGTCGCTCGCCACCTCGCCGACGAACTGGGCCTCGGGGTCCACGAAGTAGGTCGTGCCGTAGAAGTCGTTGTCGCCTAGGTCCTCCACGCCGACCCGGTTGATCGCCCCGACGAAGTACTCGTTGGCGACGGCCGCCGCCGGCTGCTCCAGCTGCCAGAGGTAGCGGGACAGGCCGCGCGAGGTGGCCGAGGGGTTGAAGACGATCTCCGCGCCGGCGAGGCCGAGCGCCCGCCAGCCTTCCGGGAAGTGGCGGTCGTAGCAGATGTAGACGCCGATCCTCCCCGCGGCCGTGTCGAAGACGGGCCAGCCGCCGTTGCCGGGGCGGAAGTAGAACTTCTCCCAGAATCCCCGCACCTGGGGAATGTGGGTCTTGCGGTACTTGCCGAGGTAGGAGCCGTCCGCGTCGATCACGGCGGCGGTGTTGTACAGCACGCCCGGCTGCTCCTCCTCGTACATCGGCAGGACGAGGACGAGGCCCAGCTCGCGGGCGAGGCTCTGGAAGCGCCGCACGGTCGGCCCCTCGGGGATCCGCTCGGCGTACTCGTAGAAGGCCTTGTCCTGCACCTGGCAGAAGTAGGGGCCGTAGAACAGCTCCTGGAAGCAGAGGACCTGGGCACCCTGGGCGGCGGCGTCGCGGGCCGCCTGCTCGTGCACCTGGATCATGGATTCCTTGTCGCCGGTCCACGCGGTCTGGAAGAGGGCGGCACGGATCACTCGGCTCATCGGGACCTCCGGTAGCTCGGTGTGCGGTGAGCCTAGAAAGCCGGAGCGGGCCGTTCGACGGGCAGTGTGTCACGTCTGCGGGCGTCGCGCGTGCCACCGTGTCACGTCTCGCCTGCCGCATGTTTCACCGCCATTTTCCCAGGTCGTCGGGTGTTTCATCGTTGTTGCGCATCGTGCGCCAGCAGCGCGATGTGGACGGAGGCCGCCTGTTCGAAGTCGTCCAGGTCGACGCCGAGGCGGCTCTGTATCGCTTCCAGGCGGCGGTAGAGCGCGGGCCGGGAGACATGGTGGAGCTGGGCGGTGCGGGACTTGTTGCGGCCGGTCGCGAGGTAGGTCCGCAGGACGTCCATCAGCTCCGGCTCGGCCGCGCACAGCAGTCCGTCCAGCTCCCGCTCGGCGAAGGACTGCACGTGCGGGTCGTCGCGCAGCAGCCGGACCAGCCCGCGCAGATGGACGTCCCCGAGCCGGACCACGTCCGGCAGGTCGAGGGCGCGGGAGGAGCCGGCGACGGCGTCGGCGACGTGCCGGGCCTCGCGCAGCCCGGCGGGCACCTCCTCCCAGGCGGTACGGGCGTCGGCGGCGGCGACCACGGCCTCGGACCCGGCGCGCAGCCGGGCCGCGAAGTGGCCGGTGAGCGCCTCGGCGTCCTGGTCCCGGGCGAGGCTGAGCAGCACGGCGGCGGCGCCGTCGGCGAGTTCGGCGACGAGCCCCGGCATGCCCAGCAGCCGTAGTACGCGGTCGAGTTGCCGGTCGGCGCAGCCGAGCACGACGAGCGGGACGAAGGTGCGCCGGTTGACCGGGAGGCCGGCCGCGCGAGCCCTCGGCAGCAGCGCGCGGGCCGGTACGACGCCGGAGACGAGGTCGGTCAGCAGGCTCTGCGCGGACTGCTCCTCCCAGCTCGGCGCGGAGCCGCCGGCGAGCATGCGGTGCAGGACCAGCGCCTCGGCGGCCCGGTCGGCCAGCAGCCGCCCGGTGGCCGTGTCGCCCCGGTGGCCGCACAGCAGCAGCCGGCCCCAGCGCTCACCGCGGCCGCCCAGTTCGGCGCTGATCCAGCCGTCGCCGTGGGCGCCGCCGGCCTGCCGGGCGATGCGCTCCCAGTCGCGCAGCACGTCGTCCACGGCCGACCGCTCCCCCGCCGTCGCGAGGACACGGTGGGCGAGGTTGGTGACGACGACCGGGCAGCCGCTGTGCACGGCGACCTCGTCGAGGAGCCGCTGCAGCGGGGTACCGGCCGTGATGAGGGCGGTGAGGGCGGTGCGGACCGACTCCGACAGGCTGACGGCGGCGAACTTCCGCCGTACCAGGCGCGACTGGACCTCCTCCGTCAGCTCGGCGAAGGGGAAGGGCCGGTGCATGACGACCATGGGCAGGTCGCAGCGGTCCGCCGCGCGCCGCATCGCCTCCGGGGGCGCCGGGAAGGCGCGGCCGAGGCCGAGGACGACGGCGGCGGCCTCGGCCCGGTGCAGCGACTGGACGTACTCGGTCTGCTTGGCCTCGTCCCCGGCGAGCAGCACCCCGGTGGTGAGGACCATCTCGCCGCCGCTGAGCATCACCCCGACGTCGGCGGCCTCGGCGACGTGCACCCAGCGCACCGGCCGGTCCAGCTGCCCGGCACCGGCCACCACCTCGGGCTCCCCGGCGAGCACCCGTTCCAGGCACAGCACCTGGCGGACGGAGAGCACGGGCTCCCAGGTACAGGGGGCCTGCGAGGCGGTGGTCATGGCGTATCCCCTTGGTGCCGTCCGGTGCTAGTAGGAGCTCCTCAGGGCCCGCTCCAGGATCGCCGCGCCCTCCTCCGCCTCCGCGACGGTCAGGGAGAGCGGCGGGGCGATGCGCAGGGCGCTGGTGTTGTGGCCGCCGCCCTTGCCGATGAGCAGGCCGCCCGCGCGGGCCGCTTCCAGGACGGCGGAGGCCGCCTGCGGGTCGGCCTCGTCGGTGCCCGGTCTGACCAGCTCGACGCCGATCATCAGTCCGCGGCCGCGCACCTCGCGTACGCCGGGCAGCTGGGCGGCGACGGCCCGCAGCCGTTCGATGAGCAGTCCGCCGACCCGGCGGGCGTTGCCCTGGAGGTCGTGTTCGAGGAGGTAGGTGAGGTTGGCGAGGCCGGCGGCCATGGTGACCTGCGTGCCGCCGAACGTGGAGATGCTGTTGGCGTCCAGGCAGTTCATGATCTCGGGGCGGGCGATCACGCCGCCGATGGACATGCCGTTGCCGATGCCCTTGGCGAAGGTGACGATGTCGGGCGGGCCGCTGCGGCCGTGCGCCTGCCAGCCCCAGAAGTGCTCGCCGGTGCGGCCCCAGCCGGTCTGCACCTCGTCGGCGATCCACAGGATGCCGTGCTCCTTCAGCACGTCGCGGAAGGCGGCGTAGAGGCCGTCGGGCGGTGAGGTGAAGCCGCCGACGCCCTGGACGGGTTCGGCGATCAGCGCGGCCGGCGGCCGGGTGTGCCCGAGGATGTCCTTCAGGTCGGCCACGCACGCGTCGATGAAGGCGCGGTCGTCCAGTGCGGCGAACGGGCCCCGGCTGCGCACCCCGCCGTGCACGTAGTGGGTCTGCAGCGGGGACAGCGAGGTCGGCGACCAGCCGCGGTTGCCCGTGATGCCGACGGTGCTGAAGGAGCGTCCGTGGTAGCTGTTGCGCATCGCCAGGATGGTGTTGCTGCGCCGGTGGGCGGTGGCGAGCAGCAGGGCGGTGTCGTTGGCCTCGGTGCCGGAGGTGGTGAAGAAGACCCGGGCGTCGGGGATGCCGCTCAGCTGGGCGATGCGCTCGGCGAGGTCGACCATCGGCCGGTTCAGGTAGAGCGTGGACGAGTGGATGATCCGCCCGGCCTGCTCGCTGACGGCCTTGGTGACCTCCGGCAGCGCGTGCGCGGTCATCGTGGTGAGGATGCCGCCGAAGAAGTCCAGGTACTTGTTGCCGGCGGAGTCCCAGACGTGGCGTCCCTCGCCGTGGGTGATCTCGATCGGCTCGTCGTAGTAGAGGGCCAGCCAGTCGGGCAGGACCTGGCGGTGGCGGGAGTAGAGGTCGTTCACGGCTGGATCAGTCCTTCGTAGGCGTCGGGGCGGCGGTCGCGGTAGAAGGCCCACTGCTGCCGCACTTCGTCGATCAGGCCGAAGTCGAGGTCGCGCACGAGTAGTTCCTCGGACGTGTCGCTCGCGACCTCGCCCACGAACTGCCCACGCGGATCAACGAAGTAACTGGTCCCGTAGAAGTCGTTGTCGCCGTACTCCTCCTGGCCGACCCGGTTGATGGCGGCGACGAAGTACTCGTTGGCGACGGCCGCGGCGGGCTGTTCCAGCTGCCACAGGTAGGAGGACAGGCCGCGGTGGGTGGCGGAGGGGTTGTAGACCAACTGGGCCCCGTTGAGACCGAGTTGCCGCCAGCCCTCCGGGAAGTGCCGGTCGTAGCAGATGTAGACGCCGACACGCCCGACGGCGGTGTCGAAGACGGGCCAGCCGAGGTTGCCGGGCTTGAAGTAGTACTTCTCCCAGAAGCCCTTGACCTGCGGGATGTGGTGCTTGCGGTACTTGCCGAGGTAGGTGCCGTCGGCGTCGATGACGGCGGCGGTGTTGTAGTAGAAGCCGGACCGCTCGACCTCGAAGACCGGCACGACGATCACCATTCCGGTCTCGCGCGCGAGGTCACGCATCCGGCGGACGGTCGGGCCGTCGGGCACCGGCTCGGACCAGCGGTAGTGCTCGGGCTCCTGGACCTGGCAGAAGTACGGCGAGTTGAAGACTTCCTGGAACCCGACGACCCTGGCACCCTGCCGGGCCGCCTCCCGGGCGTGTTCCTCGTGCTTCGCCACCATCGACTCGGTGTCGCCGGTCCAGGTGGCCTGGACGAGTGCGGCGCGTACGACGTTGGACATGAGGTGCTCCTTCGACGGGACGCCAGAGCCTCTACGCCCGTAGAGCAGGCCGTAGAGGGACGAAAGTAAGCCTCCGGCAGGTCCTTGCCAAGACCATCGTCGTCAACCCGCTGAGTCGATCACGATTCACACTCCGGTGGGTGAGCCGATGGGCTGGCCGGCGGGCCGAAACGGTGCAGAACGTGACGATATCGCCGGGTGGCGCTCACGTCATGTGCCCGGCGGCGCGCAGCGCGTGCGCGAGGTCGCGGTACCGCTCCTCGGAGACGGCGCGGGCGGCCTCCAGCAACGGCGGCACGAGCCGGGGCGGATCGGGCTCGGCGCTGCGGACCGCCTCTTGGACCGTCCGCCCGCGCACACAGGCGTCGAGCAGCGCCCGCCCCTCCCGCTCCCGCCCCGCGTCCGCCAGCCGCAGCACGGCCGCGCCGATCTGCTCGGCGGGACGCGCCACACCCTGCCGCAGCAGTTGCCGCGCGTCCCCCTCCCGCCCCGCGGCGCCGAGCGCGTGGGCGACGCCGGCCAGCCGCTCGGCGGGCAGCGAGGCAGCCTCCCACAGCAGCGTCGGCCAGTCGGCCCCGAGCCCGGCCCGGTGCAGGGCGTCGGCGAGCAGGGGGAAGCGGGCCGGGGCCCACTGGGCGATCTCGGCGAGCAGCACATGCGCCTCACCGCTGCGCCCCGCGGCCCGCAGCCGGCCGAGCCGCCGCACGGCTTCGCCGACGGCCTGCGCCGCCTCGGCAGCCACCTCGCCGGCCTGCGCGGGCTCCTCCTCGGCAGCCGGCCGCGCTCCCCCGGCGAACCGTGCCCCGCGGGGCGCCGGGGACGCGAGCGGCCGCGCCCCGGGCACCGCCGCAGGCGGGGCCGCCTGGGGCACGTCGGGCCCGGTGGTCTCCTCGGCCATCCCGGCGAAGCGGGCACTGCCGCGGCGGCGCTTGCGGGGAGGGGTGGGCGCGACGGCCGGCACGGCGGGCGCCTCCGGGTCGCCGCTCGGGACGGAGAGGGCGCCGGGCGTGCCACTCGGGGGACCGGGCGGCACGGTGGCGGTGGCGGCCGTCGCGCCCGCCGGCACCGCCACCGTGCCGGCATCCCCCGCCGGCACCGCCGCCGCAGCAGTCCCACTCCTCGCCGGCTCCAGCCCTGGAGCCGGCCGCCACCGCGTGCTTCCCGTCCCGCCGGTGCCGACCGGGCGCCGGTCCGTCGCGGCCAGGCGTTCGCGGAGTTCCTCGCACCGGGCGGACGCGCGGGTGTGGTCGTCGTGGGCCCAGGCGAGGTCCAGGCGGAGGGCGGCGGTCGCTTCGCCGGAGGCGCCCGTGGCGAGGCGGCGGGCCAGTCCGGCCTGGCGTTCGGCGGCGTATCGCTGTTCGCGGAGCATGACGTCGAGGCGGTCGGCCAGGGCCTCGCGCGCTCCGGGGCGGGCGTCGTACGCCGCGAGAGCCGCCCGGTACAGCGCCCGCAGCCGTGCGCGCTCGGCCTCCGCCGCGGCCGCGCCGTACGCCGCCGCGAAGTCGTCCAGCAGCGCCCCCACCACGTCCCACGGCGGCACCTCGCGGCCCGCCAGACAGGCCCGCATACTGTCGGGATCGCGCTGCCAGAAGACGCCGCTCCAGCCCTGCCGTTGATCCAGGCGCGCCAGCAGTGCGTCCAGACAGTCCGCGAACTCCCGCACCTCACCGGGGAGTTGTTCCACCGCCATCGCCCAGCTCCCGCCCGAGACGCCAGCACTTCGGCCGCCAGGCAACACCAGTGGTGTTACGGCTGCGCTACGCACGGTTTTCCGGCAGCGAGCGGACCCCTCACCTCCGGTGCCGGTTCACACGGCGACGAGCGCGCACCGCGTGACCAGGTCGTCCATGGACAGCCCGAGGGAGGCGGCCAGCGCGGCCACGGTGAAGAACGCCGGCGTCGGCGCCCGGCCCGTCTCGATCTTGCGGAGCGTCTCGGCCGAGACGCCCGCCGCGGCGGCGACCTCGGCCATACTCCGGCCGCCGCGCGCCTCGCGCAGCAACTGGCCGAGCCGCTCGCCGCGTTCGCGCTCTTCGGGAGTGAGGGGGGTGCGCACCATGCGCCCCATTCTAATACCGGCCATCCAGGGCCAGCCGACGGAACCCCATTTGAATACCGGTATAGTAATTGGCATGATGGAACTGAAGACCGACGCGTCGATCGACGCGATGTACGCCGCGGGCCAGGTCGTCGCGCGGGCCCTGACGGCAGTACGGCGGGCCGCGGCCGTCGGCGTCTCGCTGCTGGAGCTGGACGAGGTGGCGCGGGAGGTGCTGCGCGAGGCCGGGGCGTCCTCCCCGTTCCTCGGCTACCGCCCTTCCTTCGCCCCGACGCCCTACCCCGCGGTGATCTGCACCTCCGTGAACGACGCGATCGTGCACGGCATCCCGACCCGCTACCGGCTGCGCGACGGCGACCTGGTCTCCGTCGACTGCGGCGCCGTACTCGACGGCTGGGCCGGCGACTCGGCGCTCAGCTTCACGGTGGGCCGCCCGCGCCCGGCGGACCTGCGTCTGATCGAGACCGCCGAGCGCGCCCTCGCCGCCGGCATCGCGGCGGCCGTCGTCGGCAACCGCATCGGCGACATCGCGCACGCCGTCGGCCGGGTCTGCCGGGGCGCCGGATACGGGATCATGGAGGACTACGGCGGCCACGGCGTGGGCCGCCGGATGCACGAGGCACCCGAGGTCCCGAACGAGGGCCGGCCCGGCAGGGGCCTGCCGCTGCGCGCGGGCATGGTCCTCGCGATCGAGCCGATGCTGATCGCGAGCGGGAAGGACAGCTACAGCACCGCCGGGGACGGCTGGACCCTGCGGACGACCGACGGCTCCCGGGCCGCCCACGTCGAACACACGGTGGCGATCACGGAAGGCGGTCCCAGGATCCTGACGGCACGGTGAGGCCCCGAAGGGGCGCGGGAACCGCGCGGGCGACCCGGGACGGCTAAAGCCACCGACCGGCCGGCGATCCCCCGGCAGTCCTGCGCGGCCCGACAATCCCGGCACACCCCAGAGGCCGGCAGGCCCGACCGCACGGTGACGCCCGCGATCCCCGCACGCCCCGGCAGGCTCGCAGGCCCCGCGTCCCCAGCCACCCCGCCCGACAGGCCTGCTCCCCGGTCGTGCCCCGTAAGACCCCGCACACCCCGCAACCCCGCACGCCAGGCCACTTCGGCAACCCCACTCACCAGGCGCGACAGCCCGATCCTCCGCAGACCCGCACACCCGCAGCCTCAGAGGCCCGGCAAGCCCCGCATACCGCGCAGCCCCGCACACACCCCGCATCCCCAGGCGCCCCGGAGGCCCGCCCGACAGGCCTGCCATCAGCCCGCACGCCCCGCAGCCTCCGCAGGTCCGGCACCCCGGTCACCTCCGCATCTCGCACACACAACGGGCCCCGCACCCCGGTCGACCCGGCAGGAGCCCGCGCACCTCGCATTCCCAGCGGCCCAGAAGCCGACAGGTCCCGCCGGCTCGCAAGCCCGCCCAGCTCCAGCGGCCCCGCAGACCCCAGCGGCCCGACAGCCCGATCACCGGCCCGCCGCAGCCGCGGTCAGGCCCGGACGCAGCCGCGATCACCCCGCACACTCCGCAGCCCGGCACGACCCCGCAGGACCCGGCAGGGCCTCGTGGGCGAACATGCCACGCCCCTCGGATCATGTCATCGTGGGCATGAACGGGCTCCACCCGGTTACCCGGCGCAGCCAGTCGTCAGCGAAGGAACGGAACGCCATGACCAACGGCTACCCTCCCGACCCCTTCGGCGATTTCCTGGCCCGCTTCTTCGGCGGATCCGGCGCAGCTCCGAGCCCCCGCCACATCGACATCGGCCGGCTGCTCAGCCAGCCGGCCCGGGAGCTGGTCCGGGGGGCCGCCCAGTACGCCGCCGAGCACGGCAGCCGAAACCTCGACACCCAGCATCTGCTGCGCGCGGCCGTGGCGGCGGAGCCCACCCGGAGTCTGCTCAGCCGGGCAGGCGCGGACCCGGACTCCCTCGCCTCGGAGATCGACGACCGGTCGGGCCCCGCCCAGCACCCGCCCGGCGAGGCACCCGCGCCGACCTCGCTGTCGCTCACCCCGGCCGTCAAGCGCGCCCTGCTGGACGCGCACGACCTCGCGCGGGCGAGCGGCGCCGGGTACATCGGCCCGGAACACGTGCTGAGCGCGCTGGCCGCGAACCCCGACTCGGCGGCCGGACACATCCTGAACGCCGCCCGGTTCGCGGCGGGCGGGCTGCCGCCGGAGGCCCCGGAGGCCACCCAGGTCCGCCCGGAGCGGCAGCGACCCCCCACCGGTACGCCCACGCTGGACAAGTACGGCCGCGACCTGACCGACCTGGCCCGGCAGGGCCGGATCGACCCGGTGATCGGCCGGGACACCGAGATCGAGCAGACCATCGAGGTGCTCTCCCGGCGCGGCAAGAACAACCCCGTGCTGATCGGCGACGCCGGCGTCGGCAAGACGGCCGTCGTGGAGGGGCTCGCGCAGCGCATCGCCGACGGGGACGTGCCGGAGGGGCTGGCGGGGCGCCGGGTGGTCGCCCTGGACCTGACCGGCGTGGTGGCCGGCACCCGCTACCGGGGCGACTTCGAGGAGCGCATGAACAACATCGTCGAGGAGATCCGCGCGCACTCCGACCGGCTGGTCGTGTTCATCGACGAGCTGCACACCGTCGTCGGCGCCGGCTCCGGCGGCGAGGGCGGCGCGATGGACGCCGGCAACATCCTCAAGCCGGCGCTCGCCCGCGGCGAACTGCACATCGTCGGCGCGACCACGCTGGAGGAGTTCCGCCGGATCGAGAAGGACGCGGCGCTGGCCCGCCGCTTCCAGCCGATCCTGGTGCCCGAGCCGACGGTCACGGACACCATCGAGATCCTGCGCGGGCTGCGCGACCGGTACGAGGCCCACCACCAGGTCCGCTACACCGACGAGGCGCTGGTCGCCGCCGTCCAGCTCTCGGACCGGTATCTCACCGACCGGCGGCTGCCGGACAAGGCGATCGACCTGATCGACCAGGCGGGCGCCCGGGTCCGGCTCGGCGCCCGGACCAAGGGCACGGACGTGCGCGCGATGGAGCGCGAGGTCGAGCAGCTGGTCCGGGACAAGGACCAGGCGGTCGCGGACGAGGACTACGACGCGGCCAAACAGCTGCGGGACCGGATCGGCGAGCTGCGGCAGCGGATCGAGGAGGCGAGCGGCGGCTCGAAGGCCGACGAGGGGCTGGACCTGGAGGTGACGGCGGAGGCCGTCGCCGAGGTGGTGTCCCGGCAGACCGGCGTCCCGGTCAGCCGGCTCACCCAGGAGGAGAAGGAACGGCTGCTCGACCTGGAGCAGCATCTGCACCAGCGGGTCGTCGGCCAGGACGAGGCCGTCGCCGTGGTGTCGGAGGCCGTGCTGCGCTCCCGCGCGGGCCTCGCGAGCCCGAACCGGCCGATCGGCAGCTTCCTGTTCCTCGGCCCGACCGGTGTCGGCAAGACCGAGCTGGCCCGGGCGCTCGCCGAGGCGCTGTTCGGCAGCGAGGACCGGATGGTGCGCCTGGACATGAGCGAGTACCAGGAGCGGCACACCGTCTCGCGGCTGGTCGGCGCCCCGCCCGGGTACGTCGGCCACGAGGAGGCCGGGCAGCTCACCGAGGTCGTGCGCCGGCACCCGTACTCGCTGCTCCTCCTCGACGAGGTGGAGAAGGCCCACCCGGACGTCTTCAACATCCTGCTGCAGGTCCTGGACGACGGCCGGCTGACCGACTCCCAGGGCCGGACGGTGGACTTCACCAACACGGTCATCGTGATGACCAGCAACCTCGGCTCGGAGGCGATCACCCGGCGCGGGGCGGGGATCGGGTTCGGGCCGGGCGGCGCGGAGGCGGACGAGGAGGCCCGGCGCGAGCAGATCCTGCGGCCGCTGCGCGAGCACTTCCGGCCGGAGTTCCTCAACCGCATCGACGAGATCGTGGTGTTCCGGCAGCTCACCGGCGCCCAACTGCGGCAGATCACCGAGCTGCTGCTGGAGAGCACCCGGCGGCTGCTGGACGGCCAGGGCGTCACCGTCCACTTCACGGACGCCGCCGTCGACTGGCTCGCCGAGCGCGGCTACCAGCCCGAGTACGGCGCCCGTCCGCTGCGCCGCACCATCCAGCGGGAGGTGGACAACCAGCTGTCCCGCCTCCTGCTGAACGGCACGATCACCGAGGGCGGCCAGGTGACGGTGGACGTCACCGACGGCCGCCTGGACTTCCGCGCGGCCCGCTCCCAGCCCCCGTCACCGCAGCCGTAGCGGAGCCGTGGCGGGTCACGGCGCCGGGTCGACCACCATCGCCGAGCCCCCGCCGCGCCGTACCTTCTCGGCGGCGGCCAGCCACTTGCCGCCCGGCAGACGCTGGACGCCGGTGGCCGCGCCGATCTCGGGGTTGAGGGAGAAGGAGTGCCCGATGGCCTCCAGTCGCTTCCTCAGGTCGCTGTCGTACAGGGCCGGTTCGAGTTCGGTCCGCGCCGCGTTGCGCTGGCTGGCACGAGGGGCGGCGATGGCGTCGACCAGCGGCAGGTGCCGGTCGAGGAACTCGGTCAGGGTCTGCAGCACGGTGGTGATGATGGTCGCGCCGCCGGGTGAACCGAGCGCCACCACCGGCACGTTGTGCCGGTCCAGCACGATCGTCGGCGAGATCGACGAGCGCGGCCGCTTGCCCGGGCCCGGCAGGTTCGGGTCGTGGACCGCCGGGTTGGCCGGGGCGAAGGAGAAGTCGGTCAGCTCGTTGTTGAGCAGGAAGCCCCGGCCGGGCACGGTGATGCCGCTGCCGCCGGTCTGCTCGATGGTGAGCGTGTAGGAGACGACGTTGCCCCACTTGTCGGCCACGGTCAGATGCGTGGTGTTCTGGCCCTCGTACGTCGTCGGGGCCGCCGTACCGCCCGTGCCGCAGCGCGCGGGGTGGCGCGGGTCGCCGGGGGCGAGCGGGCTGGTGAGGACGGCGTCGTCCTTGATCAGGCAGGCCCGCGAGTCGGCGAACCGCTGCGACAGGAGCTGCCTGGTCGGCACGTCCTCGAAGGCGGGATCGCCGACCCAGCGGCCCCGGTCGGCGAAGGCGATGCGGCTGGCCTCGATGAAGTGGTGCAGGTACTGCACCTCGCTCGCCTTGGAAAGGTCCGTGTTCTCCAGGATGTTGAGCGCCTCGCCGACCGTGGTGCCGCCGGAGGAGGAGGGCGCTATGGAGTACACGTTCAGGCCGCGGTACGACGTCCTGGTGGGCGCCTGGAGCCTGGTCCGGTAGGCGGCGAGGTCCTTCTCCTCCAGCTTGCCGGGGCGGGCGTTCCAGCCGGACTCGGGGTCCACGGGCGGGTGCTGGACCGTCCTGACGATGTCGTCGCCGATGTCCCCGCGATAGATCGCGCCCGTCCCCTCGCTACCCAACTCCTCATAAGTACGGGCGAGTTCGGGGTTCTTGAAGGTGGAGCCCACGACGGGGAGCCGGCCGCCCGGCAGGAACAGCTTCGCGGTGTCGGGGAAATAGCGGAACCGGGTCTCGTTGGACGCGGTCTGCGCGCGGAAGGTGTCGTCCACGGTGAAGCCGTCGCGGGCGATCCGCTCGGCCGGCTTCAGGACGGTGCCGAGCCGCCTGGTGCCCCACTCGTCCAGCGCCGTCTGCCAGGTGGCGGGCGTGCCCGGGGTGCCGACGCTCAGGCCGCTGCTGACGGCGTCGGCGAAGGACAGCGGCTTGCCGTTCTCCACGAACAGGTCGGAGTCGGCGCTGAACGGTGCCGTCTCACGGCCGTCGATGGTGTGCACCGTGCGGGTCCGGGCGTCGTAGTAGACGAAGTAACCTCCTCCGCCCACGCCGGCCGAGTAGGGCTCGGTGACGCCGAGCGCGGCGGCGGTCGCGACGGCCGCGTCGACCGCGTTGCCGCCGTGCCGCAGGACCTCGATGCCGGCCGCGGTGGCGTCCGCGTCCACACTCGCGACGGCGCCGCCGTAGCCGACGGCGACCGGGACCTTGGCGGGTGTGCCGCCACTCGCCGCACCCGGCGGCGCGGCCGCCCCCACCGACACCATGGCGGCCGAGACCGCCAGAACCGCCAGTTTCCGTCTGCCAGGGCGACGCATCCGTACCTCCCGTCGGAACCGGTCAGCGCAGCGTAACGAGATTGCCGGGACGCCGACAGTGGGCCTTGGCGGGCCGCCACACGAACGTCACACGTCGAACACCGGTGCGCTCCCGGACACCTGGGGCCGCTACCATGCCCGGCCATGAACGACGACCTGCGCAACATCGTCCTCGGTCTGGTGGCGACCGGCATCTCGGCCTCGCTGGGCTGGATCGCCCGGACCTCGCTGTGGCGCCGCAGGCTGCGGCGCAAGCAGGCGTTCTTCGGGCTGCCGGACCACTCCGAGGCGCTGCTCGTGGTGAACCGCAACGCGGGCGGGCCGGACCTGTCGGTGATGCGGTACGACGTGTTCGCCCTGCTGGAACTCGCCGCCCTGGTCAAGGACTGCCACGCGCACGCCCAGGTCGTGGCGCACGACGCCACCGGGCAGGGCTTCGGCGAGCGGACGGAGTTCTGCGTCGGCGGGCCCTATTCGAACCGCCGGACGGCGGCCCACCTCTCCTCGCTGCTGCCGGGTGTGTGGATGAACGTCGAGGCCGACTCCGGCCCGGAGGCGGGCGCCTTCCGGATCGGCGGGGAGCACTACCGCGTGGACGGCGGCCGGAGCGAGTACGTCCTGCTGGCCCGGGTCAGCGCGGACGGGCACGGGGCCGGCCGGCCGGTGTTCCTCTTCTGCGGTCAGCGGGCCATCACCAACCAGGCCGCGACCCGCTACCTCGCCCGTCATCACGAACGCCTGCACCGCAGGTACGGCACCGGCTCCTTCGTGCTGCTGCTGAAGGTGCTCAACTCGCATGCGTACGGCCCCGACGTCGTCGAAGTCGTGGCCGACGTGACGCGGGCGGCACGGACCCCCGCGCCCGAGGCGGCCGGCGCCGACAGCGCTTCTTAGCACTTCAACAATCTTTACCCGCACGTAACTTACCGACGGGTTACTTACGGTAAGCGGGCATGGTTACCGTCGGGTCACTTTGCACTGACACGAGTGAAGGAGTGACCCATGAGACAGGGCACCGCTATGCGCACCGCGGCCGCCTCGACCCTCTCGGCGGCGCTGGTCTGCGGGGGCGTCGTGGGCCTGGCCCCAGCCGCCCGGGCCGCCGCCCCAGCGGTCCGCTTCGTGGACATCACCGGCGACGGCGGCACCGTGCTGAAGGCCAACGTCGTCGCACCCGCGAACGCGGGCGGCGCACACCGCTACCCGCTCGTCGTGCTGCCCACGAGCTGGTCCCTGCCCCAGGTCGAGTACCTGGCGCAGGCGCGCAGGCTCGCGGACGCCGGCTACGTGGTGCTCAGCTACAACGTGCGCGGCTTCTGGCAGTCCGGCGGGCAGATAGAAGTGGCCGGTCCGCCGGACGTGGCGGACGCCTCCAAGGTCATCGACTGGGCCCTCGCCCACACGCCGGCCGACCCGCGGCACATCGGCATGGCGGGGGTGTCGTACGGCGCCGGGATCAGCCTGCTCGCCGCCGCCCACGACAAGCGGGTCAGGGCGGTGGCCGCGCTCAGCGGCTGGGGGGACCTGGTCGACTCGATCTACTCGGGCCGCACCCAGCACGTCCAGGCGCTCGGCGTGCTGGACGGCGCGGCCACCCTCACCGGCCGCGAGAGCCCGGAACTGCGCGAGACGTTCGCGAACCTCTACTCCTCGAACCTGTCGAAGGAGCAGGAGATGATCGCCTGGGGGCGAAAGCGTTCCCCCGCGACCTATGTCGACCAGCTCAACCGCAACGGCGCCGCCGTGATGCTCGCCAACGCCTGGGGCGACACCGTCTTCAACCCGAACGAGTACGCCGCCTTCTACGAGAAGCTCAAGGTGCCCAAGCGGCTGGAGCTGCGCCCCGGCGACCACGCCACCGCCGAGCTGACGGGACTGTTCGGGCTGCCCAACGACGTCTGGACGGACACACAGCGCTGGCTCGACCACTACCTCAAGGGCGCCGGCAACGGCATCGACCGCGAGCAGCCGGTCCAGCTGGAGTCCCGTAGCGCGGGGGGATACGAGGGCTACCCGGACTGGAAGTCGGTCGGCGCGACCCGGCGGAAGATCGCGCTCGCGGACCAGGCCACGATCCACGCGGGCGTCGACTCGGGCGCGGACGGCGGGATCGTCTTCCTCTCCAGCATCCTGGACCAGGTCGCCAAGCTGCCGCCGATGGCCTCGATCCCGCTGCTGCCGCGCCGGTGGGCGGCCGTGTGGCAGTCGCAGCGGTACGCCGGCCCGCAGGCGGTGCGGGGCACGGCCACGCTGCACACCACGCTGACCCCGACGGCGGAGAGCGGCACCCTGGTCGCCTACCTGTACGACGTGGGGCCGCTCGGCGTCGGCAAGCTGGTCACGCACGCGCCGTACACCTGGCACGGGCGGACGCCCGGCACGCCGTTCGACGTGGACCTGGATCTGTTCTCCACGGCCTACGACGTACCCGCCGGGCACCGCCTCGCACTGGTGGTCGACACGGTCGACCCGCTGTACATCGAGCACAACCCGTCCGGCGCGCAGCTGACCTTCTCCTCGCCCCCGGACGACCCGTCGTACGTGTCCGTCCCCGTGCGCGAGCAGTGATCTCCGGCTGCCGCCGGACGAGCCTGGCCCGTGTGAACTGCCGCCCCTCCTAGGGTTTTGGGGCCATGGGGGGCTCCCCGCCCGGCAGCAGCGCCCCGGGACCCGGTGTGGCGAGAGCCACCGCCTCGGTCCTGGGGCTGCGCTGCTCGCGGCGGGACACCCATACGGCGAACCACGAGAGCAGCATGCACATCCCGATGTAGATCGGCGAGATCACCATCACCACGGGGATGAAGGGCAAATCGTAGTCGAGGTTGGAGGCGATCAGTTTCCCGGCATGGAGGAACTCCTCGTAGGTGATGAGAAAGCCGAGGGAGGTGTCCTTCAGGGCGACCACCAACTGGCTGATGACGGCGGGCAGCATGGCACGCACCGCCTGCGGGACGAGGACGTACCCCATGACCTGCGTCTTGCGCATGCCGAGCGCGAACGCCGCCTCGCGCTGGCCGCGTTCGACGGCGTTCACACCGGAGCGGAAGACCTCGGCGAGCACCGAGCCGTTGTAGAGGGTAAGGCCGGCGACGAGCGCGGTGAGCGGCTGGGCCTTCAGCGCCACGAAGACGAAGAAGATCATCACCAGGACGGGCATGGCCCGGAGGAACTCCACGAGGACGGCGGCCGCCCGGCGCACCGGCCGGTGGTCCGACAGCCGCCCGGTGGCGAGCACCCCGCCGAGGACGAGGGAGAGCACCGCCGCGATCGCGAAGGCCTTCAGGGTGTTGCCGAGGCCGCGCAGCAGCAGTTCCTGGATGCCCTTGTACGCGAAGGGCATCCACTTGGTGTAGGCGAACTGGCCGGTGTCGAACAGCAGATACAGGAGCCACGCGGCCAGGCCGAGGAGCACGGCGGTGGCCGCCACGCCGTAGCGGCGGTGCCGCCGCCGGCTGCGCGGCCCCGGCACGTCGTACAGCGCCGTGCTGCCGGTCATCGGGTGACTCCCCACGTCCGCTCCAGCACGTGGAACAGCGCGCTGATGGCGAGCGTGACGATCAGGTAGCCGAGGGCGATCCACACGAAGGTCCAGACGATGCCGTAGCCCCGTTCGCCGAGCGTCTTGTAGGTGCCGAGCAGTTCGGTGACGCTGAACGCCCCCGCGATCGCCGAGTTCTTCGCGAGTGCGATGAGCGTGGAGCCGACCGGCGGGATCACCGACCGGAAGGCCTGCGGCAGTACGACCAGGCGCAGGGTCTGGCCGAACGTCATGCCGAGGCTGCGGGCCGCCTCGCCCTGTCCCCTGGGCACGGTGTTGATGCCGGAGCGCAGCGCCTCGCAGACGAACGCCGAGGTGTAGCAGCCGAGGGCGAGGACCGCGAAGAGCCGGAAGGGCAGCAGGACTCCGAAGCGGGGCAGACCGAGCACCACCGCGAAGAACAGCAGGGTCAGCGGGGTGTTGCGCAGCACGGTGACCCACACGGTGCCGAAGACGCGCAGGGAGGCGACGGGTGCGACCCGGAAGGACGCCATCACGAAGCCCAGCGCCAGTGCCAGCGCACTGGCGTAGACAGTGAGTTCGACGGTGCCGAGGAAGCCCTCGCCGTAGAGGGAGAAGTTGTCCGTCAGTACGTTCATGCCCGTCCTCGCGCTCAGCTCGCCGGGTAGCGGTCGATGGCGGGCGGACGGGGTGCGGGGACGCCGGACAGGCCGAGCGTGGCCTCGTACGCCCGTCTCCAGTCGCCGTCCTTCTCACGGGTCCGGAGCGCGTCGTCCAGGGCGAAGCGCAGGGCGTTGTCGCCGTGCGGGACGCCGATGCCGTACGGCTCGTTCGAGAACGGCCTGCCGACGACCTTGAGTTCGGCGGGGGCCTTGGCGGCGTAGCCGATGAGGATGGCGTCGTCGGTGGTGACCGCGTCGACCTGGTAGGTGAGCAGGTTGTCGACGCAGGCCGAGTAGGTGTCGTAGGAGACCAGCACCGCCTTGGGGTAGTCGGCCTGGATGCGCTGGTACGGGGTGGATCCGGCGGCCGAGCAGACGCGTCTGCCGTCGAGGTCCCGGGGGCCGTGGATGTCGTTCCCGTCCGTGCGGACCAGCAGGGACTGGCCGGCCATGTAGTAGGGCCCGGCGAAGCCGACGAGCTTCTTGCGGCCCGCGTTGATGGTGTAGGTGCCGACGTACGCGTCGATCTGGCCGTTCTGCAGGGCGGTCTCGCGGTTGGCGGAGGCGATCGTCCGGAACCGGACCGACTCCGGCGGGAAACCGAGGGAGGCGGACGTCATTTTGGCGATCTCGATGTCGAAGCCGGCGTAGGTGCCGGTCGCCGGGTCCCTCTCGCCCAGGTAGGGCTGGTCCTCCTTGGCGCCGACGACGAAGTAGCCGCGCCTCTTCGCCCGGGTCCAGGTGCCGGAGGCGGGCAGGGTGAAGCCCGCGGCCACCCGGTAGTGCGGGAGCTTGTCGGCCGCCGGGCCCTTGCCGGGCGGGCTGCCGTCCTTGCCGCAGGCGGCGGCGAGCAGCGCGAGCGCCCCGCACAGCGCTCCGCCCAGGGCGCGGGGCGCACGGGTGGTACGGATCATGGTGCTGCGCTCTCCCGCTCAGTGCTTGAGGATCTCGGAGAGGACGTCGCCGGCGCGCTCGCTGCGCGGGTCGGTGGAGAACTCCTCCGGGGCGCGGTCCTCGACGATGCGGCCGTCGGCCATGCAGACGACCCGGCGGGCGCAGGCGCGGGCGAAGCCCGTCCCGTGGGTGCCGACGACCGTGGTGATGCCGTCACGGGCGAGCTGCCGCACGACCTGCGGCACCTCGTCGATCATCTCCGGGTCGAGGGCGGAGGTGGGCTCGTCGAAGAGCATCGCCTTGGATTCCATGGCGGGGGCGCGGGCGATGGCCACGCGCCGCTGCCGGCCGCCGGAGGGCCGCGCCGGGGACGCGTCGGCCTGCGCGAGCAGGCCGGCCCGGTCCAGGAGGGCGCCGGAGCGCCGGTCGGCGTCGCCCTTCCCGCGCCGGCGGACCTGGACCCGGGCGAGCGAGACGTTCTGGAGGACCGTCCCGTGGGCGAAGAGGGTGAAGGACAGGAAGACCGTGCCGACCTCGGCGAGCGGCCTGCCCTCCCGGGACAGCGGTTCGCCGCCGCGCCTGACGGTGCCGGACCGGACGGTCTCCAGCCGGTTGGCCGTCCTGCACCGCGTCGACTTCCCGGACCCCGAGGGGCCGACGCCCACGACCGCCTCTCCCCTGCCGACGGTGAGGTCGACGTCCCGCGGGACATGCGGCTCGCCGTGGTACTTGTTGACGCCTTGCAGCTCGATCAGTGGATCGACGGCCATACGCAGCCCAACTCGCTTCCAGCTGTGTCGTGGTTGCCGCAACCTATCGAGACGACAGCGGAGTTGAGGGACGACACGCACCTTTCGGGCATAAGCCGTATTTACGCCCAATGGGGGGCGTTCATGGGGGCGGGGTCAGGTCTCGGCGATCTCGGCGTACAGCTGGGACAGCTCGGGGACGCCGCTCGCGGCCCACTCCTGTCCGGCGTCCGTGACCTGGAACTCACGGCCGGAGGAGAGCAGGACGACGGGTTCGCCGTCGGAGCGGATCCGCCAGCGGGCGCCGGGTACGGTGCGCACCACGACCGTACCGAGATAGAGCCCGGCGTCGTGGCCGAGCCGGGGCAGGGTCTCGGCGTCGTCGCGCCAGCGCGGCACGAGCTGGTCCAGGGCCTCCAGGGAGGCCGGGGTGTCGTCGAGGCGGACGCCCGCCCGCTCCGCCTGCGCGCGCAGCAGCTCGCACTCGGACAGCAGCGCGGTGACCGACTCGGGATCGCCGGGGCCCGTCCCTTCGCCGTTCTTCTTGTGCCGGTGGCCCAGGAACGGAAGGTTCATGGACCCAGCCTGGCATCACACGTCGAGGTCGACCACCACCGGCGCGTGATCGGAGGCGCCCTTGCCCTTGCGCTCCTCGCGGTCGACGTAGGCGTCCTTGACGGCCTTGGCGAAGGCGCCGTTGCCGTACACCAGGTCGATGCGCATGCCGCGGTTCTTCGGGAAGCAGAGCTGGCGGTAGTCCCAGTAGGTGTACGGGTGCTCGTACTTCAGCGGGCGGGGCACGACGTCGTTCAGGCCCGTCTCGCGCAGTGCGGCGAGGGCGGCGCGCTCGGCGGGGGTGACGTGGGTGGAGCCCTCGAAGACGGCCGGGTCGTAGACGTCGTCGTCGGTCGGCGCCACGTTGTAGTCCCCCAGGACGGCGAACGGGCGGCTGCCCTGCGCGTCGCCGTACACGGCCGCCTTCAGGGCCTCGAACCACTGGAGCTTGTAGGCGTAGTGCGGGTGCTCCACCTCGCGGCCGTTGGGGACGTACACCGACCAGACGCGGACCGGGCCGCAGGTCGCCGAGATGGCGCGCGGCTCGGTCACGCCGTCGTAACCGGGGTCGCCGGGCAGGCCCTTGCCCACGTCCTGCAGACCCACCCTGGAGAGCACCGCCACGCCGTTCCACCGGCCGGTGGCGTGGACCGCGGCCTCGTAGCCCAGCTCGCGCAGCTCCTCGAACGGGAACTGCTCCTCGGCGATCTTGGCCTCCTGCAGGCACAGCACGTCGGTGCCGCTGCTCTCCAGCCAGGCCAGCAGCCTCGGGAGGCGGGCGGTGATCGAGTTCACGTTCCAGGTGGCGATGCGCATGTCTCACAACCTACCCGGAGCCTCTGACAACCCCGCTCAGACCTCCGCCGAGACCCCCGGGGCCAGCCGCTGGTGGTCGGTGCCGCCGAGGGCGCCGATCTGGCGGTCGTAGACGGGCCGGGCGAGGTCGGTGAGCAGGGCGTCGTGGACGTCGTAGGCGCGCCGCGGGCGGACCTCGCGGACGTACTCGATGACCTCGGAGATCTTGTTCCAGGGCGCCATCACCGGCAGGAGCAGCGTCTCCACGTCGTGGTGGGGGACGGTGAGGGCGTCGCCGGGGTGGAAGACCGTGCCGCCGTCGATCAGGTAGCCGACGTTGGTGATGCGCGGGATCTCCGGGTGGATCACGGCGTGCAGTTCGCCGTGGACCTGTACGTCGAAGCCGGCCGCGGTGAAGGTGTCGCCGTGGCCGACGGTGTGCACCCGGCCCGGGAAGGCCGTCGCGATGTGCTCCGCGACGGCTTTCAGGGTCCAGATCCGGGCCGCCGGGTTGTTCTCCATGGCGGCCCGGAGCCGGAACTCGTCGAAGTGGTCCGGGTGCTCGTGCGTGATCAGGATGGCGTCCGCGCCGAGTGCGGCGTCCTCCTCGCTGAACCCTCCGGGGTCGATGACGAGGGTCTGCCCGTCCTTCTCCAGGCGGACGCAGGCGTGGGACTTCTTCGTGAGCTTCATGCCCGCCATCCTGCCGCCTCGGACGGCCCGGCACTCACTCGGCGGGCGTGGTCTCCTCCTGGATGACCCCCTGGGCCACCCGGAAGGCGCGGTGCACGGCCGGCACCCCGCAGTACACGGCCGTGTGCAGCAGCACCTCCTTGATGTCGTCCGGGGTGAGACCGTTGCGCAGGGCCGCCCGCGTGTGGGCGGCCAGGTCCTCCAGGTGCCCGCCCGCGACGAGCGCGGTCAGCGTGATGCAGCTGCGGGTACGGCGGTCCAGGCCCGGCCGGTCCCAGATCTCGCCCCAGGTGAAGCGGGTGAGGAAGTCCTGGAAGTCGCCGGAGAACGCGTCGGCCGCGGCCAGCGCCCGGTCCACGTGCGCGTCGCCGAGCACCTCGCGGCGGATCTTCAGCCCGGTCTCGTACCGGTCGGACGGCGCCGGGATCTCGGCCGGTACGGCGGCCGGGGCGATCTCGGCGACGGGCACGGCCTGCGGCGCGGCGGCCGGTGGGGGCACGGCGACGGGCACGGCGGCCAGGCTCGGCAGGGCCGTCTGGCCGGTGTCGTAGGGCTGCTGCCAGGCGGTGGCGAAGTGGTGCGTCAGCAGGTCGGTGACGGCGGCCGGCTGCTCGACCGGGACCAGGTGGGAGGCGCCGGGAACGACGGCGAGCCGGGCGTCGCGTATGCCGGCGACCAGCGTGCGGGCCTCGGCGGGACCGGTGACCTGGTCGTCGGCGCCGACCAGCACGAGGGTCGGGGCGGTGGCCCGGCCCAGCTCGGCGCGGACGTCGAAGGCGGCGAGGGCCTCGCAGGCCGCGATGTAGCAGCCGGGGTCGGTGGTGCGGACCATCTGCACCGCCCACTCGGTGATCGCGGGCTGGGCGGCGGCGAAGGAGCCGGTGAACCAGCGGTCCGGGGAGGTACGGGCGATCGGGTCGAGTCCGTTGGTGCGGACGACCACCCCGCGCTGGCGGAACTCGTCGGCGGTCCCGAACCGGGGCGAGGCGGCGACCAGCGCCAGCGAGGCGAGCCGCTCGGGATGCCGCAGGGCCAGCTCGATGCCGATCGCACCGCCCAGCGCGCAGCCGGCGTACCCGAACCGCTGCACGCCGACCGCGTCCAGCGTGGCCAGCAGCCGGCTCGTCAGCTCGGCGACGGATCCGGCCGGGTGAGCGGGGGCGCCGCCGTGGCCCGGCAGGTCGAAGCGGAAGACCCGCCACTGCTGGGTCAGCTCCGGCACCTGGCGGTCCCACATGTGCCATGTGGTACCCAGTGAGGGACCCAGGATCAGGACCGGAGCGTCTTCTGGCCCGTCAAAGCGGTATTGCAGGGTGTTCGGGGGTGTCTCACTCACGCCCCAGACCCTCTCACGTCTCACGACTGCCCGTATAACGAGGGTTGCGACTGCACAGGTCTGACCAGGCGGAAGACCTCCCGGGCCGCATAGCGCTGAGGCTGCGGACTATCTCGCGCCGCGTTTTGCCCTCTTTGCTGCGGCGTTCGTAGTAGTCCTGGGTACGCGGGTCGACGCGCAGGCGGGTCTGCACGATCCGGTGCAGGGCCGCGTTCGCCTGCCGGTCGCCGCCCCGGTTGAGGCGCCGGTACCGCCGACTGCCCGAGGAACGCTCGACCGGGCTGACCCCGCACAACGCCGCGAACGACGCCTCACTGCCCAGGCGTTCCGGGTTGTCCCCGATCGTGATCAGCAACCGGTGAGCGTCTGCTACGGCGCCGAGGACCCCGAGGTCGAGGCGGCCGACGCTGCGGCCTGGGCCGAGGCCACCTCGGCGCGGACCGAGCTGACGACGTTCCCGGGCGGCCACTTCTACCTGCGCGATCCCGCCCACGAGGAGCTGACGCACTGGCTGTCCGCGCGGCTGCGCGGACAGCACCGGCAGACCCACACCGACCCCGCGGGAAGGAACCGGGAATGATCGTACGACCCGTCGTGGAGAAGTACGCCGAGGAGGTCTCCTCCCCCGCGCCGCCCTGGCTGGCCGCCCTGGTGGCCGACACCGAGGCCGAGACGGACCTGCCGGCCATGATGGTGGGGAGTCTGGAGGGCGAGTTCCTGGCCTCCCTGGTGTCCGCCCTGCGGCCCCGCCGCATCCTGGAGATCGGCACCTTTACTGGCTACTCCGCTCTCTGCATGGCCCACGCGATGCCGGACGACGCCGAACTCCACACCTGCGAACTGAGCCCGCTGCACGCCTCGATCGCGCGCAAGCACTTCGCGGCCTCCCCCTGGGCCGAGCGGATACACCTGTGGGAGGGCCCGGCCCTGGCGTCGGTCGGAGACCTGCCCGGCCCCTTCGACCTGGTCTTCGTCGACGCCGACAAGCCCGGGTACATCGACTACTACGAGGCGGTGCTGCCGAAGCTGACCCGCACGGACCGATCCTGGCCGACAACGTCCTCCAGTTCGGCGGCGTCGCCAACGAGCGGGACCAGCAGCCCGACACCGTCGCGATGCGCGCGTTCAACGCGCACGTCGCGGCCGACCCCCGGGTGCGGCAGGGCGTGCTCACCGTGCGCGAGGGCGTGAGCGTCATCCGGCGGGCCGGCTGACCGGAACCGCGCGCACGCGACGGCGCCCAGACCCCGTGGGGTCCGGACGCCGTCGTACGCGTCGGGCTCAGCCCGCCGGCTTGATGTTGTTGGGGCTGTTCGAGGAGGTTCACGTCGAGCAGGCCCTCCAACAGCAGCTCGGCTTCGGCCGGATCGGTGTCGAGCAGGGCCGCCGCCTCGTACACGCCCATGCCGGCGTCGGGCATCAGGGCCAGCACGCACAGGGCGTGGCGCTGCGCCTCGGTCAGCGCGTCGAAGGAGAGCTGGAGCACCGACCGGACGCTCCGGTCGCCCACCTGGAGTTCGGCAAGCCGACGCCGCATGTCGCCCAGGCGCTCCACCAGATGGGACAGCGTCCAGGTGGGGCGGCTGCGCAGCTTGGCGGCGGCCAGGCGCAGTGCCAGTGGGAGTCCCCCGCAGTACGCGACGAGCACTTCCGCCGCCTGGGGCTCCAGTCCGCCCCCGAGCAGCCGCTCAAGCAGTTCTCGGGAGTCGCCCGCGCTCATCCGGGAGGCCGGGCAGGGCTCGGTGCCGTCGAGGCCGTAGAGGCGACGGCGGCTGGTGATCAGAACGACGGAACCGTTGCCCGGCGGCAGCAGCGGCACGATCTGCGCCTCGCTCGCGGCGTTGTCGAGCAGCAGCAGCACCTTGGAGTCGGCCAGCCGGGCACGCCACATAGCCACCTGGCTGTCGAGGTCCGCCGGGATGCGCTGTTCCTCGATCCCCAGTGAGCGGAGGAGCACCTGAAGGACCTCGGCGGGTTCGCGGGGCCGCTCGCAGGGACTGAAGGCGTGCAGGTCGACGTAGAACTGGCCGTCCGGAAAGTCCTGAGCCAGCCGATGGGCCGTGTGCAGGGCGAGAGCCGTCTTGCCGACGCCGCCCATGCCGTCGACGCAGATGAGCAGCGGCCCCGGGCCCCGGGAGCCCGCCCTGGCGGTCCGCAGCAGGGTATCCGCCTCCTCCCGGCGGCCGACGAAGTCGGTCGGCCCGTGGGGCAGGGTGCAGGTGGCCCGGACGGGCGTCTTGCGGACCCGTGGTGCCATGTGCTGTCTACCCGCGTCGAGTTCTGTGATCACGGGCTGTTCATAATCGCGGGGCGACGCTCCGGTGGGCCGTGTGCAGGGCGAGAGCCGTCTTGCCGACGCCGCCCATGCCGTCGACGCAGATGAGCAGCGGCCCCGGGCCCCGGGAGCCCGCCCTGGCGGTCCGCAGCAGGGTATCCGCCTCCTCCCGGCGGCCGACGAAGTCGGTCGGCCCGTGGGGCAGGGTGCAGGTGGCCCGGACGGGCGTCTTGCGGACCCGTGGTGCCATGTGCTGTCTACCCGCGTCGAGTTCTGTGATCACGGGCTGTTCATAATCGCGGGGCGAGGCTCCGGCCCGCAGGTAGGTGTGCGCGTCACCGCACAGCACCGCTTCGTGCACCTGGGCCAGCGAGTGATCGGGGTCGATGCCCAGTTCGTCGCGGAGCAGGGTGCGGATCTCGGCGTACTCGGCGAGCGCGTCGGCCTGCCTGCCGGAGAGGGACAGCGCGAGCATGAGCTGTGCGCGCAGGTCCTCCGCGAGCGGGTGCTGCGCCACGAGGTCCCGCAGGTCCTCTATCGCCAGCGCCGGTGGCGAAGAGCGCAGCCGCAGCGAGATCAGTTCCTTCTGGACGGCGAGCCGCCGCTCCTCCACCACCCGGGCGGCCGCGCGGATCGGGCCGCTCTCCAGATCGTCGCCGTCGACGATGTCGGCCGCCACCTGTCCGCGGAAGAGGGACAGGACCATTTGCAGTTCCTGGATGCGCTGCGCCTCGCCCACTCCGCTCTCCGCGAGTTTGCGGACCCGCAGGCGGCGCTGGTTGAACTCCACCAGGTCGGACTCGACCGCGCTGACGTTCAGCCGGTAGTTCGGGCCGTCGGTGAGCAGGTGCGCGCCCGCGCCTGGTATGGAGTGGCGGAGTTGGGCGACCGCCTTGCACACCTGGTTGGAAGCGGTCGCCGGGCAGTACGAGCCCCAGACCGCCTTGGCGAGACGGGGGGTGCTGAGCACGTCGCCGGGAGACAGCATCAGCAAGGTGAGCACGCGGCGTGCCACGGTGCCGGGCAGACGGACCGGTGCGTCCCCGCACCGCACGGCGACCGACCCCAGCACCTGAAAGCGCAGCCCCGCTTCCCGCGCGGTCATACGGCCGGCTCGCGGAGCACGGGTCGTGCCGTTGGGCGTGCCTCCTCAGGGGTGACGGACCTCAGACATCGATGACGGGCGGACGGCACCCGACCGCAGTGCCGCAGCCGCGAAACCCCCGCCGCGCCCACGTGCTCGTGGCGACACCCACCTTGTTCCAGCACCACGCCATCCCCCAGACCGGCTGAGCTACGAACGAAGAACTGCCCCGCCTTTTGGCCGAAAGGAGGGGAACCCAAGGGAAGACAGACAAGTGACCCACTGTGGCCACCAAGACCTCGCAATCTGACACGAGAAACACACAGATGTGCAGGCGTTACCCGCGAACGCCAGTCGCAAACGCGCCCGAATCAGTCCCGCCGCGCTCCGGGGACAAATATGACCATCATCGCGCGATTCGCGGGTCTCGATGTCCGGAATATTGCATTCTGTCACTAGCTGTCGACGTCAAATCGACCGAAAGTGCGCGGTCCGGCTCAGCACCTCGCGACGCGCGAGGAGAGGGCCTGGTCCTGGCCCTGGCCCTGCGGGGACTGGCCCCGCTCGCCGGACTTGCCGAAACCGCTGCGCCCACTGCTTGTGGCCGCATGAGTTTCCCACGCGGCGTCGCCCACCACTGCGGCCGTCCCGACGATGGCCAGCGTCAGGGGCAGGACGGCATTCCTGGCTAGCGAGCGCACAAGGTCATTATCGACGCGGGCCGGGAGTCCGGGAGGTGCTCCACCGGGAGGTTCCCGTCACATTCCACCGTCCCGAAGGCACCGGCCTGACAGCCCACACCCGCAAGGACCTGCCGTCCGATTGTCCCGGCAGCACTGCTGAACCAGGCGTCGCCAACCAAGCCGCACATGACTGGTCGTTCATATGGACATGGATTTCATTTCCATCTACGGTGGAGCGTGCCGACCCGGCACGAGCCACAGGGGGTGATGCGCCATGGGCGGCCGGACGACCCGGCAACGCAAGGCGGTCACGCGGGCACTCGCGGGCTGCCAGGACTTCGTGTCGGCCCAGGAGTTGTACGCCCTTCTGGTGGCCGGCGACCACGCGATCGGCCTGACCACCGTCTACCGCGCCCTGCGCGAGCTGGAGGCGGACGGCGGTGTGGACGTCGTACGCGACGAGACCGGCGGGCGGCTGTACCGGCTGCGCCCCGCAGACGGGCACCGCCACTACCTGATGTGCCGCGACTGTGGGCGCAGCCGGCCGGTGGACTCCGAGGTCGTCGAGGAGTGGGCGGGCCGGATCGCCGCCGCGACCGGCTTCACCGCGGTGGAGCACACCGTCGAACTCACCGGCGTCTGCGCCGACTGTCTGTCCCCCACCGACGGAGGGCGGCCGTCCGGGGACGGAGAAGGAGGAGAGGAACAGTCATGCCACTGGGATCGCGGCCCGGGCCTCCGGGGCCCAGTCCGCAGCTGCGCGAGCTGAAGGAGACCGTGCGCGCCCTGCTCGGCCTCGACGACGACACCGCCGTCATGATCCGCCAGCTCGCCTGCACCGAACCGGGCTGCCCGCCGTTGGAAACGGTCGTCGTCGTGCTGCCGATGGAGGGCGCAGCCCGCCGCTGGACGCTGCACCGCCGCGTCGACCAGATCACCGAGGACGACCTGCGGTCCGCCCTCCTCGCCACGCCCGAACAGCACGACTAGGAGAATGACTTGACCACCCCCGTAACCGAAGAGCCGCGCGACGAGCGGGTCCCCGTCACCGTCCTGACCGGCTTCCTCGGCTCCGGCAAGACCACCCTCCTCAACCGCATCCTCACCGAGAACCACGGCATGAGGATCGCGGTCATCGAGAACGAGTTCGGCGAGGTCGGCATCGACGACGCCCTGGTCCTCGACGCCGAGGAAGAGATCTTCGAGATGAACAACGGCTGCATCTGCTGCACCGTGCGCGGAGATCTGATCCGCATTCTGGGCGCGCTGATGCGGCGTCGCGAGAAGTTCGACCACATCCTCATCGAGACCACCGGACTGGCCGACCCCGCACCGGTCGCGCAGACCTTCTTCATGGACGACGAGATCGCCTCCCAGCTGCGGCTGGACGCCATCGTCACCCTCGTCGACGCCGCCCACGTGCTCCAGCACCTGGACGAGGTGAAGCCGGAGGGCGTGGAGAACGAGGCCGTCGAGCAGATCGCCTTCGCCGACCGCGTCGTCCTCAACAAGACCGACCTTGCCGACGAGGAGACCATCGGACAGGTCGTGCGCCGCATCCGGGCCGTCAACGGCGGAGTGCGGATCATCCCCGCACAGCACGCGCGCATCGATCTCCACGAAGTGCTGGACGTGGGCGCGTTCGACCTGGAGCGGGTGCTCGCCGACGATCCCGCCTTCCTCACCGAGACCGAGCACCAGCACGACACCACCGTCACCTCGGTCGGCATCGAGCTGACGGGCGAACTCGACGAGGACCGGCTCAACGCCTGGCTCGGCCGGTTGCTGCGCACCAAGGGCGTCGACCTCTTCCGCTCCAAGGGCATCCTCGCCATCGCCGGAGCGCCCAAGCAGTACGTCTTCCAGGGCGTCCACATGCTGCTGGACGGCACCTTCGGACGCGACTGGCGGGAGGGCGAACCCCGCACGAACAAGCTGGTGTTCATCGGCCGCAACCTCGACCGCGAGGCCCTCGAACGTGGTTTCGCCGACTGCCTGGCCACGGCGGGAGCGGCCGCGTGAGTACGACGGTTCAGTCCCCGCTCGCCTGGGAGGCCGGCGTCGACGACGCACCCGTCGCGCTCAATGCACGGGGTGATCTGGTCGCCGTCGCCGGGGCCGGGGGGACGGTGAAGGTCCTCGACGCGGCGATGGGCGCCGAGATCGGGGCGTTCGAGCTTTCCGGAGGCGCACTCGCGGTTGCGCTTTCCCCGGATGCCGGGCACGTGGTGGCGACCGGCCCCCTGGGATATGCACTGTGGCGCCGCTCCGACGGGCGTACGACGGTGCGGGAGTACGGCGCCTGGTCGGCCTCCGCCGCCTGGGCCGACGGCACCCGGGTCGCGGTCGCCTGCGGCCGTCGCGCGCTCGTACTCGACACGGACGGCGACGAGTTGTGGCGCACCGAGCCCGCAGCGTCCACCGTCACCGACCTCGCCTGGATGCGGCAGGGGCGGCGCCTGGCCGTGGCGGCGTACGGCGCCGTGCGCTGCCACGAGCGGCACACCGAGAATCCGGTCGCCACCTACCCCTACGTGGGCTCCCACCTCGCACTCGCCGTGGCACCCACCGGCAGGTGGATCTGCAGCGGCAACCAGGACGCCTCCATCCACATCTGGCGCACCCGCGACGGCGGCGAGCTGACCATGTCCGGCTACCCGGAGAAGGTCTCCCGCCTCGCCTTCGACGACACCGGCTTCTGGCTGGCCGCCGACGGCGCACCCGACGTGACCGTGTGGGACTTCTCCGGCAAGGGCCCGGAGGGCACGGCACCGCGCTCCCTGCGCTGCCACGAGACGGTCACCGCGCTCGCCTGGCGGCCGGGCGCGGCCGGGCATCTGGCCAGCGGCGGCGCCGACGGCACCGTAGCCCTGTGGCACGCCACGGCCGGGCGGCCGCAGGCACGCCTGCGGCCGGTGCGCGAACTGGACGGCACCGGTGCGGCGGTCGGGGCGCTGGCCTGGGCAGGCCCGCACCTGCTGGCTGTCGCCTGGCGGGACGGCCGGATCCGGACGTACGGCGTGCCGTCCCGGACCGCGCTGTGAACCGCTCCGTGATCCGGGCGGCCGCTCCCCGCCCCTGCACGCTCGTCGTGTGCCGGGGCTGCTGCTGCGGCAACCCCCGCAAGCACCCCGGCACCGACCACGCCTGGCAACTGGAACGCCTGCGCGCCGGCGCGGCTCAGTACGGCTTCCAGGTCCGTACGACGGACTGCCTCGGCCCCTGCGACCAGGCCAACGTCATCGTCGTCCAGCCCTCCACCGCCGGGCGCCGGGCCGGAGGCCGCGCCGTCTGGGTCGGCTTCGCCATGGACGACGACAGCACCGACGACCTGCTGCGCTGGGCAGCCCAAGGCGGACCCGGCATCGCCGAACCGCCAGCCGCCCTGGCCCTCCAGCTCATCCGCCCACCGCGCGAGGCCCGCGCCCGTGCACGCCGATGACCTCGACGCCGGCGGCCGCGACGTCCTCGCGGCCGCCCGGCTCGACGAGGCCACCGCCGCCTCCGTCGCCACAACGCTCCAGGCCCTGGCCACACCGTCCCGCCTGCTGATCCTCACCGCCCTGCGGCAACGCCCGTACCCGGTCGGCGAACTCGCCGCCGCCGTCGGCATGGAACAGTCCGCCGTCTCCCACCAACTCCGCCTGCTGCGCGCCCTCGGCCTGGTCACCGGCCGCCGCGACGGGCGCCGCATCGTCTACAGCCTCTACGACGACCACGTCGCCCAGCTTCTCGACCAGGCCGTCCACCACATCGAGCACCTGCGCCTCGGCGTCCGCGACCTCGACTGACGCACACCTCCAGGAGCAGCACGTCAGTTTTGGGGGGCGGCCTGCTGCGGCGCCGGGGCCGCCCGGAGCCGGTCGGGCAGTGTGCCGTCGTCGGGCATCCCGGCCCGCAGCCACGCCCCCACCGCCTCGGCGTCGGCTTCCGTCACCAGCGGACCGAGGCGTACCACCATCCCAGTGGGCCTGCGGTCGGTCCCGCAGGGCTGCACAGCGCCTTGCAGCCCGCGGCTGCCTTGGCAATGCAGCACTTTTCCCAGGCAACCGGTGGAGACCATCACCGCGTGCGGGCACTCACGGACCGCGTGACGCAGCCCGTTCATCGCCCCTCCCCTCGCGGCGGCAGGGCATGAGCCGCAGACGACAAGGGTGAGAGGGCGGCTCTGACGGTCGCCGGCGGTATCGCTCATCTCCGTGCTTCCTCCGCATGAGTGAAAGAGATCCCCTGTTCGCCGCTGCGGAGACCCAACCCGCCGCAGCGGTCAGCAAGTTGGCACACCGGGGATTTGACAGCACCTGGCCGCACCACCAGCCTATGCTCATGACATCCATTTTCAATAGATAGAGTGGCGGTTAGCCATGCGTGTTGCCTTCGCCGGCAAGGACGGCAGCGGCAAGACGACCCTGTCGGCCCTCTTCTCCCATCACCTGGCGCACTCGGGGGCGCCGGTCGTCACCATCGACGGCGACATCAACCAGCACCTGGCCCACGCCCTCGGCCTCGACGAGGACGAGCTCTTCGCCGCCCCGCCGCTCAGCGCGCGCACCGGCGAGATCAAGGACTACCTGCGGGGCACCAACCCGCGGATCCCGTCCCGCGACGCCATGGTCAAGACACCCCCGCCCGGACGCGGCTCCCGGCTGCTGCGGCTGCTCGGCGACGACGAGATCCACGGCCGCCACGTCCAGGAGGTCGGCGGCGTACCGCTCATGGTGACCGGCACCTTCGACGAGAGCGACCTCGGAGTGGCCTGCTACCACTCCAAGCTCGGTGCGGTCGAGCTGTACCTGAACCACCTCGTGGACGGCCCCGGAGAGTACGTCGTCGTCGACATGACCGCCGGCGCCGACGCCTTCGCCTCCGGCCGCTTCACCCGCTTCGACATGACGTTCCCGGTCGTCGAGCCGACCCGCAAGAGCGTCTCGGTGTACCGCCAGTACCGCGACCACGCGGCCGAGTTCGGCATCCCGATCGCCGTCGTCGGCAACAAGGTCACCGGCGAGGACGACCTGCTCTTCCTCAAGGAGCACGTCGGCGACGATCTGCTCGCGCACTGCGAGCAGCCCTCCTACGTGCGTGCGCGCCCAGGAACAGGGCCGTAGCCACAGCGAGCTGGAGCCGCACAACACCCACACCCTGGACCTGCTGCGCGCGGCCGTGGACGCCCGCCCCAAGGACTGGGCGGCCTTTCAGAAGCACGCCGTGGACTTCCACCTGCGCAACGCCGCCGCCTGGGCCAACGAAGCCACCGGCCAGGACCTCGCCGGCCAGGTCGACCCGGACTTCCGGCACGGCCCCACGGCACTGGCCGCCGTCGCCTGCCCCCCCCAAGACCAGAACCCAGAGCAAGAGAACAGGACAGCCCTTCATGTCACTCGACGTCTCCCCGCAGCTGCTCGCCGAAGCCGAGAACGGCGAGGTACGGGAGCAGGACTTCGTGGAAACGGTGCGCACCTCCCTGCCGTACGCCTACGACCTCATCGCCCGCCTCGCCGAGGAACTGCGCTCCGGCACCGCGGAGTTCGCCGACAACCAGGCCCCGCCACCCTCCGAGAAGGAGCGCGGCCAGCTCCTGCGCGCTCTGTCCAGCGACGCCAGCCGCGTCAGCCTGGAACGCCACTTCGGTATCGCCCTCGCCTTCCAGAACTGCCACCGCGTCGCCGCCTTCCACCCCGAGGCACGCGGCGGCGAGGCCCACAGCCGCTTCACCTCGCTGCGGGCGCAGATCCTCAACCAGTCGCCGGAGTTCCGCGACTGCTGAACCACTGCCGATCGCGACCGCCGCCTGCCGGAACCGGCGTTCGGCAGTCAGGCCGCACGTCGTCCCTTTGGCGGCATCCGCCGCACCCCCTACCTGCGAAGCCCCCGGAGCAGTCGTACGCCCGGTCAAAAGATGGCAACGGTTTTCATCTTCCATTGATCTGAAAATCATTTCCACTTAGCGTCGAAGGTGTCGCCACCCGGCCGGCGCGTGTGTGCCGCGCGCCCGGCATCGCCCGAAGGAGCTCCCGCATGTCCACCGCCCCCGCCGTCCGTTCCGCCCAGCCGACCGCGAGGATCGCACTGGTCACCGCGACGGCCGTCCTGACGGCCGTGACGGCGACCGCCTGCTCGACCTCCTCCTCGCACACCACCGACACCGCCGCGACCGGCAGCGGCAGCGGCTCGGGCAAGACGATCCAGGTGGTGGCGGCGGAGAACTTCTGGGGCAGCATCGCCTCCCAGCTCGGCGGCAGCCACGTGAAGGTGACCAGCATCATCACCAACCCGGACACCGACCCGCACGCCTACGAGCCGACCGCCGCCGACGCCCGCACCGTGGCCGGCGCCCAGTACACGATCGTCAACGGCATCGGCTACGACGCCTGGGCCGACAAGCTGCTGGCCGCCAACCCCGGCAGCGGACGCACCCAGCTCAAGGTCGGCGACCTGGTCGGCATCAAGCCGGGCGGCAACCCGCACCGCTGGTACTCCCCGGACAACGTCCACCAGGTCATCGAGAAGATCACCGCCGACTACAAGAAGATCGACCCGGCCGACGCCTCCTACTTCGACCAGCAGAAGACGACCTTCGAGACGAAGACCCTCGCCGGCTACAACAAGCTCATCGTCGGCATCAAGGCGAAGTACGCGGGCACCCCGATCGGTGCCTCAGAGTCCATCGTCACGCCGCTGTCGGACGGTCTGGGGCTGAAGATGCTCACCCCGGAGACGTTCCTGGACGCGATGAGCGAGGGCTCCGACCCCACGGCCAAGGACAAGGCCACCATCGACCAGCAGATCAAGAACAAGAAGATCAAGATCTACGTCTATAACTCCCAGAACTCCACGCCGGACGTGCAGGCGCAGGTCAAGGAGGCCAAGGCGCAGGGCATCCCGGTCGCCACGGTGACCGAGACCCTCAGCCCTGCCGGGGCCTCCTTCCAGCAGTGGCAGACCACCCAGTTGCAGGGCATCGAGCAGGCCCTGGCCAAGGCCACCGGGAAGTGAACTGAAGCCATGAACCCGATAGCGAAGGCCCGCGAAGCCGTCACACACGCGGTGCCCACTGCGCCCACCCAGCGCAGCGGCGGCCACGAGGCGGTCGCGGGAGAGGGCAGCGGCCCAGTGGTCGACCTGCGCGGCGCCGCCGTGCGGGTCGGCGGCCGGACGCTGTGGTCGGATGTGGACCTTCGCATCGGGGCCGGCGAGTTCACCGCCGTGCTCGGTCCCAACGGCGTCGGCAAGTCCACCATGATCAAGGTTCTGCTCGGCGCCCTGCCCGCGGCGGCCGGCGAGGTACGGGTGCTCGGGACACGGCCCGGGCAGGCCAACGAACGCATCGGCTATCTGCCGCAGCGCCGCAGCTTCGACGCCAACCTGCGCATCCGCGGCATCGATGTGGTGCGCATGGGCCTGGACGGCGACCGGTGGGGGGTGCCGCTGCCGTTTCCCACCGCGGGTCGGCGGGCGGCCCGCGCACGGGTGGACGAGGTGATCGAACTGGTTGGGGCGTCGGCGTACGCACACCGGCCCATCGGGCAGTGCTCCGGCGGCGAGCAGCAGCGCCTGCTGATCGCCCAGGCACTGGTCCGCCAGCCCGAACTGCTCCTGCTCGACGAGCCATTGGACAGTCTCGACCTGCCCAACCAGAGCGCCGTCGCCGCGCTGATCGGGCGCATCTGCCACCACGAGGGCGTGTCGGTGGTCATGGTCGCCCATGACGTGAACCCGATCCTGCACCACCTGGACCGGGTGGTGTACCTGGCCGAGGGCGGCGCCGCCACCGGCACCCCGGCGGAGGTCATCACCTCCGAGACGCTGACCCGGCTGTACGGCACTCCGGTCGAGGTGCTGCGGACCTCGGACGGCCGGCTGGTCGTGGTGGGCCAGCCGGAGGCACCGGCCGTGCACACCGACCGACACGAGGCCCCGGGGAGTGGTCATGCTGCTGGCTGAGACAGGGGCACCAACCTGGTCGTGGAACCTCCTGACCGACTTCCAGGACATGTGGTCCTACCCCTTCATGGTCAACGCGTTCCGCGCGGGCGCGGTCGTGGCCGTGGTCTCGGCCGTCGTGGGCTGGTTCGTGGTACTGCGGCGGCAGACGTTCGCCGCGCACACCGTCTCCGCCGTCGCCTTCCCCGGCGCCGCGGGGGCGCTCCTGCTCGGATTCAGCGCGGTCTACGGCTACTTCACGCTGTGTGTAGCCGCCGCCCTGGTCATCGCCGCCCTGCGCGGCGGCGGTGAACACGAGGAGTCGGCGCTCACCGGGACGGTGCAGGCGTTCCTGCTCGCGTCCGGGTTCCTGTTCACCGCCCTGTACAGAGGACTGCTGGAGGGACCGCAGACCATCCTCTTCGGCACCTTCCTGGGCATCACCTCCTCCCAGGTGACCGTGCTGACGGTGGTCGGCGCGGTGGTGCTCGCGGTGCTGGCGCTGATCGGTCGGCCGCTGCTGTTCGCGTCCGTCGACCCGCAGGTCGCCGCCGGGCGCGGGGTGCCGGTCCGCGCGCTGTCGGTGGTCTTCCTCGTCCTGCTCGGCGCGGCCACCGCCGAGGCGAGCCAGATCACCGGGACCCTCCTGGTCTTCGCCCTCATGGTGATCCCGGCCGCCACCGCGCAAGTCCTCACCGCCCGCCCGGCGTCGAGTCTGGCCCTGGCCGTCCTGCTGGCCTTCGCCGCCACCTGGCTGGGGCTGACCGCCGCCTACTACTCGCCCTATCCCCTGGGCTTCTTCGTGACGACCATCGCCTTCGCCGGATACCTGCTCGCGCTGGGCAGGCGCTCGCTGCGCGAGGTACTCAGCCGCACCCGCGCCGGGGCCACGCCCACCGCCAAGGAGGTGATCGCATGACCGTCCTGCTCGCCGCCTCCCCGCTGTCCCACCCGTTCTTCCTGCACGCCTTCCTCGCCGGTACCGCCATCGCCGCGGCCTGCGGACTGGTCGGCTACTTCCTGGTGCTGCGGGCTCAGGTCTTCACCGGCGACGCGCTCAGCCACGTCGCCTTCACCGGCGCGATGGCCGCCCTCGCTTTCGGCGCCGACCTTCGCCTCGGGCTGTTCGCCGCCACCATCGCCATGGCGCTGCTCTTCGGCACCCTCGGCCGCAAGGCGCGAGCCGACGACGTGGTCATAGGGAGCGTCTTCTCCTGGATCCTGGGCCTGGGCGCCTTCTTCATCACGCTCTACACGACCTCGCGCAGCACCACGAACGGCACCGCCGGGGTGCGTGTGCTGTTCGGCTCCATCTTCGGCATCTCCGCCGGCAGCGCGGCCGTCGCCGCTCTGGTGGCCGCGGGGGTCGGCCTGCTGGTGGTCCTCATCGCCCGGCCGCTGCTGTTCGCCACGCTCGACGAGGCCGTGGCCGCCGCCCGCGGGGTACCGGTCCGGCTGCTCGGCTACGGCTTCCTCGCCCTGGCCGGGATCAGCGCCGCCGAGGCCACCCAGGCGGTCGGCTCCCTGCTCCTGCTCGGCCTGCTCGCAGCCCCCGCCGGCGCCGCGATCCGGCTCACCGACCGCCCCTACCGGGCACTTGCCCTCTCCGCAGGGCTGGCGGTACTGGAGATGTGGGCAGGGCTGTTCGCCTCGTACACGGTGCCGAAGATGCCGCCCAGCTTCGCCATCATGGCCGCCGCCACGGCCGTATACGCCGCGACGTTCCTGATACGACGGCCCGCCTCCGATCCTCGTACGGCTGATCCTCTTACGCGAACCGCCGTCCCCACCGGCACATGAGCGAAGGCACCCGATGGCACCCGACCGCCAGTGCACCCCCACCACCTCGCACGACGTCACGCTGATCGGCCGCCTCACCCAGCAACGCACCACCGTGGTCGAGGCACTCATCCGGGCCGACGGCTTCGTCGGCGCCCAAGCCCTGCACAACCAACTCGCCGCCGCCGGCTCGTCAGTCGGCCTCTCCACGGTCTACCGCACACTGACCGCCCTGGCCGGCGTCGGCCGGGCCGACATGGTCCGCGACACCAGCGGTGAACGCCTCTTCCGCTACCGCCCCGGCCCCGAACATCGCCACTACCTCATCTGCACCGAATGCGGCCTGAGCCGCCCCGTCGACTCCGGCCCGGTGGAGGACTGGGCCGACACCATCGCACAGACCTCCGGCTTCGCGAACGTCCGGCACACGGTCGAGTTGTCCGGCGTGTGCCCGGACTGCGGCCGACGGCCGGAGGCGGACGAGCGCCGGTGAACGCCGCCGTCGCTCCCCTTCAGGAATGGCCTCCGTCAAGGGCAGCAGTCGCACCCCGGAGCACAGCCGCAGGCATCCGCCTCCCGCCGGTCCGCACCCGGCGCTACGGCCGCCGGCGTCGCACAACACCCCTCCCCACGCCAGGCGTCGCGCCCCTCCTTCACCGCAACGGCGGCGATGACCAGGGCCGCCAGCGGATCGGCCCATGCCCAGCCCAACACGGCATTGACGAGCAGGCCCACCAGCAGCACCGCCGACAAATAGGTGCACAGCAGGGTCTGCCTGGAGTCGGCCACGGCGGAGGCGGAGCCGAGTTCCCGTCCGGCGCGGCGCTGGGCCGCCGACAGGACCGGCATGACCACGAGTGACAGGCCGGCCAGCACTATCCCGGGCAGGGAGCGGGTGGCCTCTCCTGTGCCGGTCAGGGCCCGTACGGCGTCGATGGTGACGTAGGCGGCGAGCGCGAAGAACGACAGCGCGATGACCCGCAACGCGGTCTTCTCCCTGGCCTCGCGCACCGCGTGCTCGCGGGCGGAGAACTGCCAGGCGACGGTGGCGGCCGAGGAGACCTCGATGACGGAGTCGAGGCCGAAGCCGATCAGCGCGGCGGACGAAGCCAGGGTCCCGGCCGTGAGGGCGACGGCCGCCTCGACGGCGTTGTAGGTGATGGTCGCGGCGACCAGTAGCCGTATCCGCCGGGCAAGCACGCCGCCCCTGGCCGGATCGGGGCCTATGGACACGGATCTCTCTCCGCTCACGGTCAGCAACACCCCTTCTCCTCGGCATCGACGCACGTGCGGTCGCCCTCGACGGCGACCGGCGGTGCGCAGGTCGTCGAGCGCGTGGCCGAGGCGTTCGTCGGCGAGTTCGTAGCGGGTGCGTCGGCCGTCGGGGACGCTGACGACCAGGCCGCAGCCACGCAGGCACGCCAGGTGGTTCGACAGCCTGGTGCGGGAGACGTCCAGCGTGTCGGCCAAGTCGGCGGGGTAGGCGGGTGCCTCCCGCAGGGTGAGCAGGATGCGGCAGCGGATCGGATCGGCGAGCGCCCGGCCGAACCGGACCAGGACCTCGATGTCGGAAGCGACAGGCAGCACACCGTCGACGGTGCACAGATTCCTGAATTCATGGAAGCGTGAACAATAGCCACTTCGTAATGGTGTTCATTTTCATGTAGCCTCTACTCGCTACCCAACCAGGAGGACTCCCATGGCTGTTCCCAAGCGGAAGATGTCCCGCAGCAATACCCGCCACCGCCGTGCCCAGTGGAAGGCGAGCACGCCGGCGCTCGTGCCGGTCACCGTCGACGGAGTGTCATACCTGGTGCCTCAGCGGCTGGTGAAGGCGTACGAGCGCGGGTTGCTGCGCCCCGAGGGCTGAGCGTTGATGCCGTCCGATCCCCTTGGCCGACTGCCCGTCACCGTCTTGTCCGGATTCCTCGGTGCGGGCAAGACCACTCTCCTCAACCACGTCCTCGGCAACCGCGAGGGACTGCGTGTCGCGGTGATCGTCAATGACATGAGCGAGGTCAACATCGACGCCGCCCTGGTGCGGGGCGGCGAGGCGGCCCTGTCGCGTACCGAGGAACGCCTGGTCGAGATGACCAATGGCTGCATCTGCTGCACCCTGCGCGACGACCTGCTTCAGGAGGTCGACCGGCTGGCCCGCGAGGACCGCTTCGACTACCTGCTCATCGAGTCGTCCGGCATCTCCGAACCCATGCCGGTCGCCGCGACCTTCGCCTTCGCCCGCGACGACGGCGCCACTCTCGGCGACCTCGCCCGCCTCGACACCATGGTCACGGTCGTGGACGCCGCGAACTTCCTGCCCGAGCTGGCAAGCGGCGACGAACTCGCCGAGCGCGGCCTGGACCAGTACGAGGACGACGAACGCACCGTCAGCGACCTGCTGATGGACCAGATCGAGTTCGCCGACGTCATCGTCCTCAACAAGCTCGACCTCGTCGACGAGGAAGCGGCGGACCGGCTGCGGGCGACGCTCACCCGCCTCAGCCCGGCCGCGCGTCTCGTCCCGGCCGTCCACGGCCGCGTGAAGGTGAGCGACGTACTGGGCACCCGGCTGTTCGACCTGGAACGCGCCCAACAGGCCCCCGGCTGGGTGAGGGAGCTCAATGGCGACCACGTCCCCGAGACGGAGGAGTACGGGATCTCCTCGACCGTCTTCCGCGCCGAGCAGCCCTTCCACCCCGGCCGCCTGTGGACGTTCGTGACCGAGGATCTCGACAGCGGCGCGTACGGGCAGATCCTGCGCTCGAAGGGGTTCTTCACGCTGGCCAGCCGCCCGCACGTGACGGGCCTGTGGTCACAGGCCGGTTCCGTCGCGCGCTTCGAGCCCTCCGCTGCACGCGACACCGACAGCCCCGAGTGCCAGGAACTGGTCTTCATCGGCACGCACCTGCACGCGGACGCACTGCACACGGCACTGACCGACTGCCTCATGGCCGACGGCGAGAGCCTGCCGCCCGCGGACCCGTTCCCCGTCTGGGACACCTACGGCATCGACGACACCTGTGAGCACGAGCATCCCCACCTCGTGGCGGGCGTCTGAGGCCCCGGGCCGGGCGGCGAACGCAGCCACGGCGCCGCCCGGCCCGGTATGGGCTCCAAGCAAAGATGCCACACGTCGCGAGGAAGGAAGAAACACCAGGTCAGAGGGCATTTTTTGATCCTCCGGGCAAGCGGTCGGACCCTCGGAGCGTCAAACGAGCGTCACGAGCAGGAAGCGGCCGACCCGCTCGACGGCCTTACAGGGCTGGATGACCGCGCAACGGCATCGCGATGGCGTCACAGCCGAGCTCCTCATGCCGCTGCCATGCCAGGCCGGACGTACCGCGTGAGGCCGCCGCCCGGGTGCAGCTCGCGACGTACCAGGCCGAACACCATCGGGACCTCAGCAGGGCCCGGTCGTGCGTTCCGGTCAGTGTGCCGGGAGGCAGGCGTGCGCTTCCCTGCATGGCCCGGGCGGGGCGGTCGGCATGGTGAGGGAAGACCGACCCGCCCGGGAGTCATCCGGGGCTACAGGCCCACGTCACGGCTGCGGATGTCCTCCAGAGATTCGCGGCGTACGAGGAGGCGGGCGGATCCGTCGCGCACGGCGACCACCGGCGGGCGGCCGACCAGGTTGTAACCGGAGGCCATGGACAGGTGGTAGGCGCCGGACACCGGTACGGCGAGCAGATCACCGGGGCGGACGCCAGCGGGAAGTGCTACATGTGCGGCCAGCACGTCGCCCGCCTCGCAGTGCCGGCCGACCACGGTGACCGGGGCAGTGGCCGCGGCGCTGTGCCGGCCCACCAGTCTCGGCGCGTATCGGACGCCGTACAGGGCCGGGCGCGGGTTGTCGCTCATGCCGCCATCGACGGCTACGAAGACGTGGTCGCCCGTGTGCTTCACGGACAGGACGCGGTACAGGGCGACCCCTGCTGGGCCCGCGATCGCCCGGCCCGGTTCGATGATCAGGCGCGGTACCGGAAGTCCTGCGGTGGCGCAGGCGTCGGCGAGTTCCGCGCGGACCTTGCGGGCCAGTGCCGTCAGGTCCAGGGCCTCCTCGCCGGCGCGGTAAGCGATGCCGTGGCCGCCGCCGAGGTCGAGTTCCGGCAGGACCAAGCCGTGCTGCTCGTGCAGACGGGCCATCAGGCCGACCATGCGGCGTACGGCGACCAGGTACGGCTTGACGCTGGTGATCTGGGAGCCCAAATGGCAGTGCAGGCCAGTGAGTTCAAGCTGCGGCTGGTCGAGGATGCGGATGATGGCGTGCTGGGCGTAGCCGTCGGAGATGGACAGGCCGAACTTCTGGTCGTCCGTGCCGGTGCGGATCTTCTCGTGACCGCCCGCGCTGATACCGGGCACCACCCGGACCATCACCTTCTGGTGCCCGTCAGGGCCGACGGCGGCGGCCAGCCGCGCGATCTCCGAGGGGCTGTCGATGACGATCCGGCCGACGCCCAGGCGCAGGGCGGTGTCCAGGTCGCGCGGTGACTTGGCGTTGCCGTGCAGAACGATGCGCTCGGGCGGGAAGCCGGTGGTGACGGCGAGTTCGAGTTCGCCGGCGGAGCAGACGTCGAGGCCGAGGCCCTCCTCATCCATCCAGCGGGCCATGGCCCGGCACAGGAACGCCTTGGCCGCGTACAGGACTTCGGCGTCGGGGAACACGTCCTGGTAGGTGCGGCAGCGGTCGCGGACCTCGGCCTCGTCCAGGACGTAGACGGGCGTACCGAAGCGGTCGGCCAGTTCGGCGAGCGGTACGCCGCCGACGGTGAGGTCGCCGTGGGCGGACTCGGTGGTCGAGGCGGGCCACACCGACAGATCGGGGAACCTGCTGATCGTGGTGGGTTCGTGAACCGTGGTCATCGTGGCTTTCCCTCTCAGGCGATCCTTGCGATCCGCAGCGCGGGAATCTCGTGGGCGACCGGCGTGGGGGCCGGGGCGGTGAACTGCGGGTCCACCGTGACGGTGGTGACACCGAGTGGGAGGGTCAGGGCACGGAGGGCGGGCTCGGCGAGCCGGATCCACGCCTGATCGGGGCCGAGGGTGGCGGTCAGCTGGCACTCGGAGGTGAAGCCGACAGCGGTCCGCTCGCCGAGTGGGGTTCGGAAGAGCCGGACAGCACATCCGCAGAGACCCGGCCGGACCGGGACGTACAGGGGCCCGGCCGGGAAGCGATCGGAGGGCTCGGGGTCTTCGCCGTACAGAAGTTGTGCCATGGGGTGCCTCCCGAAAGGCAGGGAGTGAGGGATGTGATTGCCGCGGACGCGGGGAGGGGGACCGGGGCTCGCCTTCGACGTTATGCCCGGTGCCCGCGGGTCCTGGGCATGCCCTGACGGGACGCTGACGACGATCGGTGCGACCTTGACGCAATGCTGATGCCCCAGGTCAGAGGGCGCGGAAAGGGTCGTCAGAAGGGCGTCAGGAACTGGCGTACGGACTGTTCGAATCGCCGGTGCCAGGCTGAGATGGAAGCGGTTCGAAGGAGGATCGCCGGCCGTGAGACCTTCCGTCGGCGTGTGTAGAACGGTGAGAGAGATGTCCGAGTACCGCACGTCCTCAGCCGCCCGCGTCGTGGTGGGAGTGAGCGGCTCGCTGGGCAGTCTCACCGCGCTGAGCCGGGCGGCCGGGGAGGCCCGGCGCCGAGGGGCCGAGCTGTGGCCGGTGCTGGCGTGGGAGCCGCCGGGCGGGGACCCGGCCACCCGCAGGTCACCGGCCGCGACCGCCATGGTTCCGGAATGGGAACGGCTGGCGCGGGAGAGGCTCGTGGGGGCGCTGCGTGAGGTGTTCGGCGGCGTGGACACCGGTCTGCCCGGTCAGGCACTCGTCGCGCGGGGCGCCCCGGGGCCGGTGCTCGTGCGGATCGCCGACCGGGAGGACGACCTCCTGGTGGTCGGTGCCGGACGGCGGGGTCGGCTGCACCGGGCGCTGTGGCCGTCGGTCGGCCGCTACTGCCTGGCCCACGCCGCCTGTCCTGTCCTGGCGGTGCCGCCGTCCCCGCTGCAGGCCGCGCTGGCAGCCGTGCACCGCCGCAACATCTGGCGGCTGCGGCTGGACACCAGGGACATGCGCAGGGAGTTCGAGACGGTGCCGCCCGACGCCTGATCTCCTCAATGGGCAGCGGTGGCCGGCAGGTCCGGCTGTTCCGGCTGTTCCGGTCGTGGCTCCGTTGCCGTCGGTAGGACGAGCACCATGGTGAGGCCGCCGCCGGGTGTGTCCTCGGCGTGCAGCGTGCCGCCGAGGGCTTCGGTGAAGCCGCGGGCGACCGCGAGACCGAGGCCGACGCCGACCCCGCGGGGCGCGTCGCCGTACCGCTGGAAGGGTTCGAAGATGCGGTCCTTGGCCTCGTCCGGGACACCGGGGCCGCGGTCGACGACCCGTACCTCGACCCGGTCGGCGAGGGCGCTCGCGGAGATCAGGACCCGCTCGTCCGGTGGGCTGTACTTGACGGCGTTCTCGACGACGTTGGCGACGGCCCGCTCCAGCAGTCCCCGGTCGATGTGGACCATGGGCAGGGTCTCGGGGATGTCCAGTTCCACGCACTCCTCCGGGTTGGGGACCCCGCCGAGCGCCATGGGTACTACCTCGTCGAGGTCGGTCTCGCGGATGATCGGAGTGACCGTGCCGGTCTGCAGACGGGACATGTCGAGCAGGTTGCCGACCAGGTGGTCGAGACGGTCGGCGCCCTCCTCGATGGCCTCCAGCAGTTCCGCCCGGTCCTGTTCGGACCATTCGACGTCGTCGGACCTGAGCGAGGTCACCGCGGCCTTGATGCCGGCGAGCGGCGTACGCAGGTCGTGGCTGACGGCGGCGAGCAGGGCCGTGCGGATGCGGTTGCCCTCGGCGAGCTCCTTGGCCCGGTCGGCCTCGCTCTGCAGGCGCTGGCGGTCCAGGACCACGGCGGCCTGTGCGGCGAACGCGGCGAGCACCCGGCGGTCGGCGGCGGGCAGCACCCGGCCGCGCAGGGACAGCGCCATGTGGTCACCCACGGGGACGTCGACGTCCGCGTCCTCCGGGACCTCGGCCGGCCTCGGTCCCACGCTGCCCGCGCAGGTCCAGGGAGCGGTCTCGCCGGAGCGCTCCAGCAGGGCCACCGACTCCATGCCGAAGGTCTCGCGGACCCTTTCCAGCAGCGCCTCCAGAGTGGTCTCGCCGCGCAGGACGTTGCCCGCGAGGAAGGAGAGGATCTCGGATTCGGCGCGCAGCCGGGATGCCTGGTGGGTGCGCCGGGCGGCAAGGTCCACCACCGAGGCCACGGACACCGCGACCGCGACGAAGATTGCGATGGCGACGATGTTCTTCGGGTCGGCGATCGTCAGGGTGTGGACGGGCGGGGTGAAGTACCAGTTGAGGAGGAGGGAGCCCACGACCGCCGAGGCCAGCGCCGGGAAGAGGCCGCCGAGCAGGGCCGCCGCCACCGTCAGGGTGAGGAACAGCAGCATGTCGTTGGCGAGGCCGACGTCAGGGGTGGCGCTGGTAAGCAACCAAGTGAGCAAGGCTGGGCCGAGCACGCCGACAGCCCAGCCCCAGATGACTCGGGAGCGTCCGAGGCGGGCGCCGCGCGCCACCGGCAGTCCGCGTCCCTTGCCCGCCTCGTCGTGGGTGATGAGGTGGACGTCGAGGTCGGGGCCGGAGTCCCGGGCGACGGTGGCGCCGACGCCGGGTCCGAGGACGTACTGCCAGCTGCGGCGGCGGGAGACGCCGAGGACGATCTGGGTGGCGTTGACACCGCGCGCGAAGTCCAGCAGCGCGACGGGTATGTCGTCGCCGACGACGTGGTGGAAGGTGCCGCCGAGGTCCTCGACGAGGGTGCGCTGGTCGGCGAGTTCCTTCGGGGAGGCTGCGGTGAGGCCGTCGCTGCGGGAGATGTAGACGGCGAGGACTTCTCCGCCGGCGCCCTTCTCCGCCAGGCGGGCCGCACGCCGTATCAGGGTGCGCCCCTCGGGGCCGCCGGTCAGCCCGACCACGATCCGCTCGCGCGAACCCCAGATGGTCGAGACGCGGTGCTCACGGCGGTACTCGTTCAGATACTCGTCAACCCGGTCGGCCACCCAGAGCAGGGCCAGCTCCCGCAGCGCCGTCAGATTGCCGGGCCGGAAGTAGTTGGACAGGGCCGCGTCGACCTTGTCCGACTTGTAGATGTTTCCGTGCGCCATGCGGCGGCGCAGGGCCTGCGGGGACATGTCGACCAGTTCGATCTGGTCGGCGCGCCGTACGACTTCGTCCGGAACGGTCTCCTGCTGGCGGATGCCGGTGATCGACTCGACCACGTCGCCCAGTGACTCCAGGTGCTGGATGTTGACCGTGGAGATGACGTCGATGCCGGCGGCGAGCAGTTCCTCGATGTCCTGCCAGCGCTTGGCGTTGCGCGAGCCGGGGATGTTGGTGTGCGCCAGTTCGTCCACGAGGACGACGGCTGGGGCGCGCCGCAGTACGGCGTCGACGTCCATCTCGGTGAAGACGGCGTCCCGGTACTCGATCTCCTTGCGCGGCACCTGTTCCAGGCCGTGCAGCATCACCTCGGTGCGCGGCCGGTGATGATGTTCCACGAAGGCCACGACACAGTCGGTGCCCCGCTCGAAACGGCGGTGTGCCTCCGACAGCATGGCGTAGGTCTTGCCGACGCCGGGTGCCGCGCCGAGGTAGATCCGGAGCTTGCCGCGTGCCATGTCATCCTTCGAAGCGATAGCCCATGCCGGGCTCGGTGATCAGATAGCGGGGGTGGGAGGGGTCCGTCTCCAATTTGCGGCGGAGTTGGGCCATGTAGACGCGCAGGTAGTTGGTCTTGTTGCTCTGCGAGACACCCCAGACCTCCTGCAACAGCTGCTTCTGCGTGATGAGCCGACCGGGGTTGGTCACCAGGATCTCCAGCAGGTGCCATTCGGTCGGCGTCAGCCGGATGTCCTTCCCGTCCCGGAGGACCTTCTTGGCGAGCAGGTCGATGCTGAAGTGCTCCGTCTCGACCAGCGTCGTCTCGGGGACGAGCGGGGTGTCCTCGGTGCGGCGGACGGCGGCCCGCAGGCGGGCCAGGAGCTCGTCCATGCTGAAGGGCTTGGTGACGTAGTCGTCGGCGCCGGCGTCGAGGGCGGCGACCTTCTCGTCGGACGCCTGGCGGGCGGACAGGACCATGATCGGCACGCGGGTCCAGCCGCGCAGCGCCTTGATGATGTCGACGCCGTCCATGTCGGGCAGGCCGAGGTCGAGCAGGACGACATCGGGCTGGCGCGCGGCGGCGAGCCGGAGGGCCGTGGCACCGTCGGGGGCGGCGTCCACGCCGTAGTGGCGTGCCTGCAGGTTGATGACGAGGGCCCGCACGAGCTGCGGGTCGTCCTCCACCACGAGCACCCTGGTCATGGGTGTGTGCCTCTCCTGTCATGCGTCGGGCCGTGGGCGCGGGAAGCAGGGCGGCCGACTTCACGGCTGCGGGAGCCGGCGGAACCGGGATGCCTCCCGGGCCGCCGACTCCCGTGTGAATCGCGTAAGGCCGTCACTTCTTGGCCACGAGGTCCTTGAGCGCGATGTTGAGTTCCAGGACGTTCACCTGCGGCTCACCGATGAAGCCGAGGGTGCGTCCCTGGGTGTGGTCCTTGACCAGCTTCTCGACCTGGTCGACGGACAGCCCGTTCTTCACTGCAACCCGGTGGACCTGGAGTTCGGCGTACTCCGGGGAGATCGCCGGGTCCAGGCCGGAGCCGGACGAGGTGACGGCGTCGGCGGGGACGTCGGACGGCTTGACCGTGTAGCCGGGGACCGAGTTGTCCTTGACGACCGCGTCCTTGGCGGCGAGCACCTGGGCGCAGAGCGTCTTGGCCACGGGCTGGTCCGGGCACGTGCCCTTCACCGCACCGCTGTCGGCGGACAGGTTGGTGGCCCCGGACACGATCAGCTTGTACTGCGTGTTGACGCTGTTGGCGCCGAGGCCATTGGCCGGCCGACCCTGGAACCACTTCAGATCCGGGTCCGGGGTGTCCTGCCCCTTCTTCAGCGGCAGGTTGTACGACTGCCCGATGAGGGACGAGCCGACGACCTTGCCGTCCGCCTTGATCTCCGAGCCGTTCGCCTTGTTGTTGAACAGGGCCTGGGCGATGCCGGTGACGACCAGCGGGTAGATGACGCCCGTCACCAGGGTCAGCACGAGCAGGGCCCTCAGGCCCGCCCCGAGCAACCGGACGGTGTTCGTTACGGAGTTGTTCATGGCGATCAGCCGATTCCGGGGATGAGGGAGATGAGCAGGTCGATGAGCTTGATGCCGATGAACGGGGCGATCAGTCCGCCGATTCCGTAGATCCCGAGGTTGCGGCGGAGCATCTTGTCGGCGCTCATCGGCCGGTAGCGCACGCCCTTCAGGGAGAGCGGCACCAGGGCGATGATGATCAGCGCGTTGAAGATGACGGCCGACAGGATCGCGGAGTTGGGGGAGGACAGGTGCATGATGTTCAGCTTGTCCAGGCCCGGGTAGACCGCCGCGAACAGCGCCGGGATGATCGCGAAGTACTTGGCGACGTCGTTGGCGATGGAGAACGTCGTCAACGCACCGCGGGTGATGAGGAGTTGCTTGCCGATCTCGACGATCTCGATGAGCTTGGTCGGGTTGGAGTCGAGGTCGACCATGTTGCCGGCCTCCTTGGCGGCCGACGTGCCGGTGTTCATCGCCACGCCGACATCCGCCTGCGCGAGCGCGGGCGCGTCGTTCGTACCGTCACCGGTCATCGCGACCAGCTTGCCGCCCGCCTGCTCCCGCTTGATGAGGGCCATCTTGTCCTCGGGAGTGGCCTCCGCGAGGAAGTCGTCGACGCCCGCCTCCTCGGCGATCGCCTTCGCGGTCAGCGGGTTGTCACCCGTGATCATGACCGTCTTGATGCCCATGCGGCGCAGCTCCTCGAACCGCTCCCGCATGCCCTCCTTGACGACGTCCTTCAGGTAGATGACGCCGAGCACCCGGGCGCCCTGGTCGTCGTGGACGGCGACCAGCAGGGGCGTACCGCCCGCCTCGGAGATCCGGTTCGCGATCGAGTCCGCGTCCTCGGCGACCGTGCCGCCCTGCTCCTCGACCCAGGCGATGACCGAGGCCGTGGCACCCTTGCGGATCTTCCGACCGTCGACGTCCACGCCCGACATGCGGGTCTGGGCGGTGAACTCGACCCACTCCGCGCCGGCCAGCTCGCCCTGGTGGCGCTCGCGCAGCCCGTACTTCTCCTTCGCCAGGACGACGACGGAGCGGCCCTCGGGTGTCTCGTCGGCCAGCGAGGACAGCTGGGCCGCGTCGGCCACCTCGGCCTCGGTGGTGTCCTGCACCGGCACGAACTCGGCGGCCTGGCGGTTGCCCAGGGTGATGGTGCCGGTCTTGTCCAGCAGCAGGGTGGAGACGTCACCGGCGGCCTCGACCGCACGCCCCGACATGGCGAGCACGTTGCGCTGCACCAGCCGGTCCATGCCGGCGATGCCGATCGCCGACAGCAGGGCGCCGATGGTGGTCGGGATGAGGCAGACCAGCAGAGCGACGAGGACCACCATCGTCAAATGGGTGCCCGCGAAGGTCGCGAACGGAGGCAAGGTGGCCACCGCCAGCAGGAAGACGATGGTCAGCGAGGCGAGCAGGATGTTCAGCGCGATCTCGTTCGGCGTCTTCTGCCGGGCGGCGCCCTCGACCAGGTTGATCATCCGGTCGATGAATGTCTCACCGGGCTTCGTCGTGATCTTGATGACGATCCGGTCGGACAGCACCTTCGTACCGCCGGTCACCGCGCACCGGTCACCACCGGACTCCCGGATCACCGGAGCGGACTCACCGGTGATCGCCGACTCGTCCACCGAGGCGACACCCTCGACGACGTCACCGTCACCGGGGATGACGTCACCGGCCTCGCAGACCACCAGGTCCCCGATGGTCAGCGCGGTGCCCGGCACCTCCTCCTCGGAGGTGCCGTCCGCGAGGAGGCGGCGCGCGACCGTGTCGGTCTTGGCCTTGCGCAGGGTGTCTGCCTGGGCCTTGCCACGGCCCTCGGCGACGGCCTCGGCGAGATTGGCGAACAGCACGGTCAGCCACAGCCAGGCGCTGATGGTCCAGCCGAACCAGTCACCCGCGTGCTGGAAGGAGAAGACCGTGGTCAGGATGGATCCGATCCACACCACGAACATCACGGGCGACTTGACCATCACCCGCGGATCGAGCTTGCGGAACGCCTCCGGCAGGGACTTCAGAAGCTGTGTGGGGTCGAAGAGGCCCGCGCCGACACGGCCCTCGGCGGGCTTGTGCCCGGTGGGGACGTCGCTGTGCGGCGCCCTGGTGGGAGTGGCTGTGGACATCGAGTCCTCTTGCTTGTCTATGCGAGTGGTCATGACGCCAGCCCCTCGGCCAGCGGGCCCAGCGCGAGGGCCGGGAAGTAGGTCAGACCGGTGATGATCAGGATCGCGCCCACCAGCAGACCGGTGAACAGCGGCTTCTCGGTGCGCAGGGTGCCCGCGGTCACCGGGACCGGAGTCTGCTCGGCGAGGGAGCCGGCCAGCGCCAGGACGAAGATCATGGGCAGGAAGCGGCCGAGGAGCATGGCGAGTCCGGTCATGGTGTTGAACCAGTCGGTGTTCGCGTTCAGGCCGGCGAAGGCGGAGCCGTTGTTGTTCGACGCCGAGGTGAAGGCGTACAGGACCTCGGAGAAGCCGTGCGCGCCGGAGTTCAGCATCGAGTGCGGCGGGGTCGGCAGGGCCATCGAGGCGGCGGTGAAGACCAGGGCCAGCGCCGGGGTGATCAGGATGTAGCAGGCGGCGAGCTTCATCTCCCGGCCGCCGATCTTCTTGCCCAGGTACTCGGGCGTGCGGCCCACCATCAGACCGGCGATGAACACCGCGATCACCGCCATGATCAGCATGCCGTACAGACCGGAGCCGGTACCGCCGGGCGCGATCTCGCCCAGCATCATGCTCAGCATCGTGATGCCGCCGCCCAGGCCGGTGAGAGAGGAATGAGCGGCGTCCACCGCGCCGGTCGAGGTCAGCGTCGTGGACACCGCGAAGATGGACGAGCCGCCGACGCCGAAGCGGACCTCCTTGCCCTCCATCGCACCGCCCGCGGCCTGCAGCGCCGGGCCGTGGTGGGCGAACTCGCTCCACATCATCAGCGCGACGAAGCCCAGCCAGATGGTGAACATCGTGGCGAGGATGGCGTAACCCTGCTTCACGTTGCCGACCATCACGCCGAAGGTGCGGGTCAGCGAGAACGGGATCACCAGGATCAGGAAGATCTCGAACAGGTTGGTGAACGGAGTCGGGTTCTCGAAGGGGTGGGCGGAGTTGGCGTTGAAGTAGCCGCCACCATTGGTGCCGATCTCCTTGATCGCCTCCTGCGAGGCGACCGCGCCGCCGTTCCACGCTTGCGAGCCGCCCATGAACTGGCCGACCTCGTGGATGCCGGAGAAGTTCTGGATGGCGCCGCAGGCGACGAGGATCACGGCGGCGAGGACCGACATCGGCACCAGGACGCGCAACGTGCCGCGCACCAGGTCCGACCAGAAGTTGCCCAGCTCACCGGTGCGCGAGCGGGCGAAACCGCGCACCAGCGCCACCGCGACGGCCATGCCGACGGCCGCCGAGACGAAGTTCTGCACGGCCAGACCGGCGGTCTGCACGACGTGCCCCATGGTCTGCTCGCCGGAGTACGACTGCCAGTTCGTGTTCGTCACGAACGACACCGCCGTGTTGAACGACTGCGCCGGGTTGACCGAGGCGAAGTGCAGCGAACCCGGCAGGACCCCCTGCAGCCGCTGCAGCAGGTACAGGAACAGCACGCTGACGGCCGAGAAGGCCAGCACACCGCGCAGATACGCGGGCCAGGTCATCTCGGTGTCGGGGTCGGCACCGATGCCCTTGTAGATCCACTTTTCCACCCGCAGATGCTTCCTGGAGGAGTAGACCCTGGCCATGTAGTTGCCGACGGGGACATAAGCGAGCGCCAGCGCGCCTATCAGGGCGAGCAGCTGAAGCACGCCGGCGAGTACGGGACCCATATCTGTTCTCAGAACCTCTCCGGGAAGATCAGGGCGAGGACGAGATAGCCCAGCAGGGCGACGGCCACGACGAGGCCGACGATGTTCTCGGCGGTCACAGCTTCGTCACCCCCTTGGCGACAAGGGCCACCAGCGCGAAACCCGCGAGCACGGTGACGACGAAGGCCAGATCGGCCATCGCGAACTCCTGGAGTGAGGTTCGGTTGAAACGGACGCTTAGAGGAAATCGCCTCTCTGGCCGGTTCCGGTCGCCCGTTGACGGCCCTCTTACGGCGGACCCGGAACCTTTGACGGGACTCTTACGACTCCTGACGTACCGGTCAGTAGGCGGCTGTGACAGTCGGTGACCTGGCTCACAGCCGGAAGCGCAGCCGGCAGATCACGGCGTCCGTCTCCCGACGCACGGCGTGCGCGACGACCGCGCCCCGCTGGTTCTGCAGCAGCCGCTGCCACAGCCGCTCCGGCTCGGCCTCCGGGATCAGCACGGTGACCCGTGTGGCCGGCTCGGCGGCGGTGACCTCGCGCACGTAGGCGGCGATGGGACGCCCGAGGCTGCGCCGCGCACAGGCCAGCCGTACCAGCTCCACCCCGGGCTCCCACTCCGCCCAGGAACGCTCCAAGATGTGCAGCTGCGACCGATCCTCGGGGTCCGGATAGCACACGGTCACCGCGCGGACCTCGTCCCCGAGGGAGGCAGCCGCGGTCAGCGCCTCCGAGGTCAGCCGGGACAGCGTGGACACCGGGACGATCACCAGCGACCGCTGGCGGTGCGGGACCTCCGGGACACGGCCGAGGCCGAGCCGCTCGCCGATCCTGCGGTAGGCGCGGTGCACGATCTCGAAAGCGGCCACCAGCAGCGGCAGGGCGATGACTATCAGCCAGGCGCCGTCCATGAATTTACTCGCGGTGACGACAACGGTCGCGACACCCGTGAGCATGGCCCCGAAGCCGTTCAGCAGGGCCTTCCCGCGCCAGCCGGGGCCCTTTTCGCGCCGCCAGTGCCGGACCATGCCGACCTGGGCGATGGTGAAGCCGACGAAGACCCCGATGGCGAACATCGGCACCAGGGTGTTGGTGTCGCCGCCGGAGAAGACCAGCAGCGCGGCCGAGACGACGGCCAGCGCGAGGACACCGTGCCGGTGCACCTGGCGGTCCGCCTTCAGGGCGAACACGTGCGGGGCGTAGTTGTCGCGGGCCAGTAGCTTCAGCAGCACCGGCAGCCCGCCGAACGAGGTGTTCGCGGAGAGCGCCAGCAGGATCATCGTCGCGAACTGGATGACGTAGAACGCCCAGTTGTGGCCGAGCGAGGCGTCCGCGAGCTGGGCGAGAACCGTGACGCCCTCGACCGGTTGCAGATGGAAGCGGCCGATCAGCACCGACAGGCCGACCAGCATCAGCCCCAGGACGGCGCCCAGGGCGACCTCCGCACGCTGAGCGCGCTTCACGCGAGGGACCCGGAACGAGGGGACCGCGTTGGCGATGGCCTCCACGCCGGTCAACGCCGCACACCCGGAGGCAAATGCCTTCAGCAGAAGCAGGGCGCCCACGGTGGAGGCGTTGTCCGCGACGACCGAGGCGTGCCCGGCCGCGGTCACCGTGCTCACGGGGTGGGCGCGGAACAGGCCGACGCCGATCAGTACGAAGATCGAGCCGACGAAGACGACGGTCGGCACGATGAACGCCTTCGCCGACTCCACGATCCCGCGCAGATTGACGCCCGTGATCAGCGCGAGCACCGCCAGGCACAGCCACAGCCGGTCGCCGTACAGGGAGGGGAAGGCGGAGGTCAGGGCCGCCACACCGGCCGTGACGGCGACCGCGACGTTGAGTACGTAGTCCAGCACCAGGGAGGCGGCGGCCACCAGGCTCGTCCGCGCGCCCAGGTGCGTCTTCGCCACGGCGTACGAGCCGCCGCCGTCCGGGAAGGCCGCGATCACCTGCCGGTAGGAGGCCACCAGCACCGCCAGCAGGGCCGCGATGGCCAAGGTCACCGGCATCGTGAAACCCAGGCCGTGGGCGCCCGCGGCGGCCAGCACGAGGACGATGGCCTCCGGCCCGTAGGCCACCGACGCCATCGCGTCCAGCGACAGTGCCGCGAGCCCCGTGACCGCGGTCAGCCGGTGCCGTTCCTCGGTATCGGGCGGCTCCTCGCCGACGGGGACGGCATCCGGCTGCTCGGTGGTCACAACGGACATGGGCACGTGCTCCTTCTTCGTTCGGCCGCGCGAAGGTCCAAGCACGCGGGTGCACCCAGGTTCCGGCCGTTTCCCGCCGCGGCCGACCGTTCCTTGCGGCATCTTCGCGCCCGACCGCCCGACCTTGACGCGACCTTGACGGCTGTCCGGCGTCAGAGCCGTATCAAGGTCCGCGGTTCCGATTCCGCAGGTCGTTACCGTCTGCTCCATGGGACGCCCCGATGAGTCAGGTGAGGCGGCGGCCGACCTGGAATGGACGCGGGAGTTGTGGAGCGCCGTCCGCTGCGCCGGCTCGCTGCTCACCCTGCTGTTGCTGACCGACTGGGGGCCCGGCCGCATCGCCCTGTGGCGCACCGCCCTGTGGGTCGCGCTCGCGGGGCTGCTCTTCGTCGTGCTGTATCCAGCCCGGGTGTCCGCCGGCGGGAACTGGCTGGCCTCGAGCCGGCTGGTGTGCGAGCGACGGGTGCGGACGGACCTGCTGGTGTCGGTCCGCTGCCTGGACGGCATCTCCCAGCGGCTCCTGCTGCGGACGCCCTGGGCGGTCGCGTCGAGATCGGCCCCGAGGTCCTGGTACGCAACCCGCAGCTGTGGTCCTGCCTGAACGAGGGCGCGCAGCAGGCGGCGGACGACGGACTGCTGCTGTGCGGCCAGACCGCGCTGCGCCGCCTTTCGATCCGCGTGGACCGCGAGACGGCACGGGCCGTGTTCAAGGCGTCCGGCCTGGACTAGGACGACTCAGTCCCTGCGGTTTGCCGGATGCGGCTGTACGCCCGTCATGGGTCAGGGAATCCGGCGCGCCCGGCTTCACGCCCCCGTACTGTTTCCGCGATGTCCGGCCTCATCCCCCGCGTGCTGGTCCCGCCGTGTCCAGTGCGGCACCCGTCTGGTCGGCAAGGGTGACGGCGACCAGCCGGGCCTGGAGCGGCGGCACCGGTCCCGGGCCGGGGGTGAGCATGAAGCGGCCGAGGTAGTGGCCGTTGCCGTACGCGCGCAGCTCGATCTCGCCCTCCGGCCACCCGTCGGTGTCCGGGTTCCAGGTGCGACGGCCCACCGTCACGCCGCCGTCCTTCTCCAGGCGCGGCGGGCGGCCCAGGAGCGCGCCGTACTCGAAGCGGCAACCGCGCAGTCCGAGCAGGCCGGTCAGCTCGCCTCGGACGTGGTCGACCACGATGTCCGCCGAGTTGGCGGACTGCACGAGGTCGGCCGTCCGATGGATCCGCGCGAGGTGGTCCGCGTCGGTCACCGTCATGACCTCCAGCCGACGGGCCCGGGCCGCGAGCTGGGCGACGATCACGCCGACGACCAGCAACAGCACTGCCGCTTCGATATCCGCCGAGGCGGTGATGTCGAAGGTCTCGTACGGCCGGGTGAGGAAGAAGTCGAACCAGGCCGCCGCCGACAGTGCCGCGACCGCACCCGCCGTACGGCTGCCCAGGGCGGCCACGGCGACGACCACGACGACGAGGACAAGGGCAGCGTTCGTGTGCGTGAGGCTCGTACGGAACGGGACGAGTGCCAGGGCCACGAGGAACGGGGCGGCCAGGCCCGCCGTCAGGGCGAGCCGGTCCCGCAGCGGCAAGGGCCGCGCAGACTGGCTTCCCCGCCTGCGGTGCAGCTTCCAGATGCCGGGCACAGTGCTCATCACGCACCTCCTACGCTCTGCTCGGTCGGTTCGGCACCCGCCGTGCGTGCCGCGAACGGCAGCGAGACGACCATGGTCAGTCCGCCGCCGGGGGTGTCCTCGGGGCTGAGGGTGCCGTTCATCGCCTCGGTCAGTCCCCGCGCGAGGGCCAGCCCAAGGCCGAGTCCTGTGGTGTTGTCGGTGTCGCCGAGCCGCTGGAAGGGCTCGAAGAGCCGTTCCCGGCCCTCGGGTGGAAGCCCCGGCCCCCGGTCCACCACCCGCAACTCCACCCGGCCGGCCAGGGCACTGGCGGTGACCAGCACCCTCTTCCCGGGCGGGCTGTGACGGGCGGCGTTGCCGACCAGGTTGGCGATCACCCGCTCCAGCAGCGGCGGGTCCGCCAGCACCGCCGGGATGTCCTCCACGTCCGCCACCTCGACCTCCGACACGTCCGCCAGCGCCATCGGCAGCACCTCCTCCAAGGAGGTCTCTCGCAGGTTCAGCGTAAGGGCGCCGGCCTCCAGCCGGCTGAGGTCGAGAAGGTTCTCCACCAGCCGGTTGAGCTTGGCCATGGACTCGTCGGCGGTGGCCAGGAGGTCCTCACGGTCCTCCAGGGAGAACTCGACGTCCCGGCTGCGCAGGGAGGTGACCGCGGCCCAGCCTGCGGCGAGCGGGGTGCGCAGGTCGTGGCCGACGGCCCGCAGCAGGGCCGTACGCAGCCGGTCGGCAGCCTTGACCGGCTCCACCTCGGCCGCCGCCTCAGCGAGCCGTGCCCGCTCCACCGCGGATCCCACGTGCGCGGCGAACGCGGCCAGCACCCGCCGCTCGGAGGCGGAGAGGGTACGGCCGCGCAGCACCAGGTACGCGCCGGGGCCCGCTGGCACGGCCGTCACCCCGGCCGTCGCGTCCGGTGGCTCGTCCACCAGGTCCGCCGATTCCATGCCGAAGGTCTCGCGGGTCCGCTCCAGCAGGGCCGGGATGGTCGCTTCCCCGCGCACGATGCTGCCGGCCAGGGACGACATGGTCTCAGCCTCGGCGGTCGCCCGGGCGGAACGGCGGCCCAGGCGCAGGGACCGGTCGACGACGGCGGCGACGGTGGCCGCGACGACCGCGAACACCGTCAGGGCCACCAGGGCGTTCGGGTCGTCCAGGGTGAAGGCGCCGATGGGCGGGATGAACCAGTAGTTGAGCAGCAGGGACGCCGTCACCGACGCGATCACCGCGGAAGCGACCCCGCCTATGCAGGCCACGCCCACCACGGCGAGCAGGAACAGCAGGGCCTCGCTGGTCAGGTTCAGCGTGCCCCGCAATTGGGCCAGGACCGTGGTGAGGAGGACCGGCAGCACCAGTCCGGCCACCGGGCCCGCGATCAGCCGCGCCGTCGACAGCGTTCGACGGCGCGAGGGCAGCAGGGTGCCGCGTCCGGCCCGCTCGTGGGTGACCCGGTGCACGTCGATGTCCCCGGACAGCTCGGTCACTGTCTCCCCCGTGCCGGGCCCGGTCAGGAACCGCGTCAGCCGGCCCCGTCTGCTGGTGCCGAGCACCAGCTGGGTGGCGTTCTCGGCCCGGGCGAACTCGACCAGGGTGGTGGCCACGTCGTCGCCGACCACGGAGTGGTAGCTGCCGCCGAGGTCCTCCACCAGCCGGCGCTGCCGGGCCAGTGAGGCCGCCGAGACCCCACCGGCCAGGCCGTCGCTGCGGGCCACGTGTACGGCGAGCAGGTCGCCGCCCGCCGACCGGTCGGCGATGCGGGCGGCCCGCCGGACCAGGGTGTCCCCCTCCGGGCCGCCGGTCAGGGCGACGACGACCCGCTCCCGGGTCTCCCAGACCCCGCCGATGCCGTGCTGCGAGCGGTACTCCTGCAGGGCCTCGTCCACCCGGTCGGCCACCCACAGCAGCGCGAGCTGGCGCAGGGCTTGGAGGTTGCCGGGCCGGAAGTAGTTGGCGAGCGCTGCGTCGATCTTTTCGGGGGCGTAGATGTTGCCGTGTGCCATACGGCGGCGCAGGCCCTCGGGCGGCATGTCCACCAGCTCGATCTGCCACGCCCGCCGGACCACCTCGTCGGGCACCGTCTCGTGCTGCGGCACCCCGGTGATCTTCTCGACCACGTCGTTGAGGGACTCCAGATGCTGGATGTTCACCGCGGTGATCACGTCGATGCCGGCGTCGAGCAGGGCCTCGATGTCCTGCCAGCGCTTGGCGTTGCGGCCGTCGCCGGGGACGTTGCTGTGGGCGAACTCGTCCACGATCGCCACCTGCGGGCGGCGGCCGAGGACCGCGGCCAGGTCCATCTCCTGGAAGTCTCCGCCGCGGTAGGTGCAGGACGTGCGAGGGACGACCTCAAGGCCGTCGACCATCGCCTGCGTGTGCGGGCGCCCGTGGCACTCCACGAAGCCCACGACCACGTCCGCGCCGCGGGCGGCGCGGCGCCGTCCCTCGTCGAGCATCCGGTACGTCTTGCCGACGCCTGGGGCCGCCCCGAGGTAGACCTTCAGCCGTCCGGACCGTACGTCACTCATCGCCGTCGACGCGCTCCGCTCACTGATCCAACTCCCCTTCTCGGTAAGGTTCCTCCTCCAAGAAAGCCGCTTCACGGAGCGTTCGGCGTGAGTGTTAGCGATTTCTTGGCGGCGGTGCCGGGGACCTTGACACCGCCTTGACGTGCCCTGGCCCGATGGGGTGCGGGCAGCTGCCCTATGGCAGCTCAGCGGAACTCGGCCAGCCGTGGCCGCAGCCCCAGCACGGTCAGGAGCATCGCCGCGCCCAGCAGGCCGCCCGCCCAGGGCAGCAGGCCGTTCAGCGCTGAGCGGCCCCCGTCGACGGAGGACGTGAAGTGGGCCCGGTTGATGCCCGCCACCTGGTCCAGGGCAGCCGTCCACGCGCCGAAGTGGGCGTTGGACGTGCCCGGCGCCCAGTCCATGCAGAACTCGACCGCCTCGCGCTCCTTGCCGGCCGCGAGCAGCGCGCGCATCTTCCGGTCGTCGCGCTGGTAGACGGCGTAGGTGCCCACCGCCTTCTCAGCGGCGGCCCGCTCGCCGGGGAAGGTGATGTTGTCCAGCTCGCGGCGGAACTCGCCGGTGAAGCGCAGGTCGTGGTGGTCGGCCCGGTACGCCCGCCAGGTGGTGGCCAGTTCGTCGTCGTACGTCGACAGCGTGGCGCCCTTCAGACCGTACAGCGCTTGGGACTTGGCGAGGAACGAGTCCTCGTACTGGGTGCGGCGCTGCGGGTCGAGCAGGTAGCGGCTCTCGTCGGCGTTGGCGTCGTAGGCGATGGCGCGGGCGCGGGAGAGGGCGACGACGGAGTCGAAGGCGTCGTGCCTGGCCACGCGCAGGTGATCGGCGGAGGCGGACAGCGCCTTGGAGCCGAGTGCCACCGCGAGCAGGGTGCAGACGGTGGCGGCCAGCACACCGGGGTTGAGGATGCGCCGGAAGCTGCGCGCGAGGTACCACTGCAGGACGCCGAGCACGGCCAGCAAGAGCACGCCAAGGGCGAGGACGGCGGCGAGCTGCGCAGAGAGGGTGGAGCGCGCCGAGGAATACTCGGCTTCGAAGGACGCGTCGTTGGAAGACACCAAATTGCCGGCGGCTGGCGAGAGTTGGGTGCGCAGTAGGTCCGTGGCGCGCCGGTAGTCGGCGAGGGCAGCCGGTTTGCCGCCGTGGTGGCCGTCGTTCTCCAGGGCCCGGCCGATCAGCTCCTGGTACTCGGCGAAGTCGTCTGTCAGCGACTCCACGGTCTTCTCGTCGGCCTTGCTGCCCTGCGCGGCGACGGCGAGGGTGCGCAGATCATGGCCGATCTCGCGTCGGGCGTCGCCGTAGAAGCCGACGGCCTTGGTGTACGGCGTCTGCAGCCGCCCCTTCCCCGCGTCGCCGCTCGACAGCAGGATGTTGGCGGCCTGGGCGTCCATTTCGTTCAGGGCCAGGTCGAGGTCGGCGGCGCTGGTGGTGCGGGGCGCGTCGCGGTCGGCCACGCTGCTCCAGGTGCCGAGGGCGCCGAGCCCGGCCACCAGCAGGAGTGTGGCGACGCCGACGGTGAGCAGGACCGTGGCCGCGCGCAGAAGGCGCAGCCGTGCGGGCACGGTGGCCCAGTAGCGGCGGCGCAGAGCGGCCCGCGCGGCCTCGGTCCGCTGCCACAGGCGCAGCCCCGGACCCGGTCCGGCCGTCCGCGAACCCCCTCGCCGGCCCGGTCCGAGGCTGCCCCCGGGCTGGACGACCACCTCTCTCCGTGGCGGTGCTCCTTGCTCGGTCCGAGGACCCTGCGCTGATCCGGCCGTGAGAGTCACGGTCCCTCCAACGTCACTGCCACGGACGGTCGCCCGTCCCCCGTTGGTGGTCAGTCTGCGGCGGGATTCGGCCATCGACGGCTGCCGTTGACGGGTCCCTGATGATTTCTCGGCTTTGTTTGACGGCACTTTGACGGCGCCGCCGCACGGGCCGTATGAGTACCGCCAATTCCCCGCCGAACAGGGCGGTCGTGAAGGGGAACGGGGCTAGATTCGCTGTCGGCCGCCGAGGGGGCCGCGGACGTCAGCGGCCCCCACGACTGAAGGAGTCCCCGCTCCGAAGCGGCGCGAAGGCGGTCCGGTGCGTGTCCGAGGGGCAGGCATCCGCGCACGACGTCTTACGTCGTCCCGTGCTGGCGTCCGTGCGCCGCCGTGCGGCGCCGGGCCCCGGCGCCGCACGGTCCCGTGGCCACGTCCCCGTCACGCCTCCGTTCCTGTCATCCGTCGAGACACGAAGGTGTCCATGCTTCCCGCTGCCCCTGAGAAGGCCCCACCGTCACGCCCCGCGCGCGGAGCCCGGACCGGACCGGAGCGAAGGCCGAGGCGGCGCGCCCGGAGCGGGCTGTTCGAGCCCGCCCAGCTCGTCCGTTCCATGCCCGAGGCGCTGCGCAAACTGCACCCGCGCGTCCTGGTGAGGAACCCCGTACTCTTCGTCGTCTCCGTCGGCGCTGTCCTCACCACGCTGTCGGCGTTACTGCATCCGGCCGTCTTCACCTGGGTCATCAGTCTCTGGCTCTGGCTGACCGTCGTCTTTGCCAACCTGGCCGAGGCCGTCGCGGAGGGCCGCGGCAAGGCGCAGGCGGAGTCGCTGCGCCGGGCCCGTACGGACACGGTCGCGCTGCGGCTGGAGCACTGGAGCTACGGCACGAACCCGGCCACCGCCCGCACCGAGGCCGTCGCCGCCACCGATCTGAAACCGCTGGACGTCGTGCTGGTCGAGGCGGGCGAGATGATCCCGGCGGACGGCGATGTCATCGACGGTGTCGCGGCAGTGGACGAATCCGCCGTCACCGGCGAGTCGGCTCCCGTGATCCGGGAGGCCGGCGGAGACCGCAGCGGGGTCACGGGCGGTACGACGGTGCTGTCCGACCGGATCGTCGTACGAGTCAGCGCACGCCCCGGGCACAGCTTCCTTGACCGGATGATCGCGCTCGTGGAAGGCGCCTCCCGGCAAAAGACCCCGAACGAGATAGCTCTGAACATCCTGCTGGCCTCGCTCACGATCATCTTTCTGCTGGTGGTGGTCGCCCTGCAGCCGATGGGCGAGTACGCGGGCGCCGCCCAGGCCACAGCCGTGCTGGTCGCGCTGCTGGTCACGCTCATCCCGACGACGATCGGCGCCCTGCTGTCCGCGATCGGCATCGCCGGCATGGACCGGCTGGTGCAGCGCAACGTGCTGGCCATGTCCGGCCGCGCGGTGGAGGCGGCGGGTGACGTGAACACCCTGCTGCTCGACAAGACCGGCACCATCACCCTCGGCAATCGTGAGGCCACCGCCTTCGTCCCGCTGCCCGGCATCGACGAACGCCGGCTCGCCGACGCCGCCCAGCTGTCCTCGCTGGCCGACGAGACGCCCGAGGGCCGCTCCGTCGCCGTCCTCGCCAAGGACCGGTACGGCCTGCGGGCCCCCGCCCAGGCCGAGCTGGCGAACGCCCGCTGGGTGCCGTTCAGCGCGCAGACCCGCATGAGCGGCGTCGACCTGCGCTGGAACAACGGAGCCGTCTGCGCCATCCGCAAGGGCGCCGCCCAGCAGGTCATCGACTGGGTGCAGATGTACGGCGGCCAGGTCCCGTCCGAGGCACGCAGGTACGCCGACGCCGTGGCCGCCGCCGGAGGGACACCGCTGCTGGTCGCGGTGCACGACTGGGACGGGCCGCGCGCCCTCGGCGTGATCCAGCTGAAGGACGTCGTCAAGGACGGTATCCGCGAACGCTTCGCCGAGCTGCGCCGCATGGGCATCCGCACAGTGATGATCACCGGTGACAACCCGCTCACCGCCCGCGCCATCGCCGAAGAGGCGGGCGTGGACGACTACTTGGCCGAGGCCACCCCCGAGGACAAACTCGCCCTGATCAAGCGGGAACAGGAGGGCGGCAAGCTGGTCGCGATGACCGGCGACGGCACGAACGATGCCCCGGCCCTGGCGCAGGCGGATGTCGGCGTGGCGATGAACACCGGCACGTCGGCTGCCAAGGAGGCCGGCAACATGGTCGACCTCGACTCCAACCCGACCAAGCTCATCGACATCGTCGAGATCGGCAAGCAACTCCTCATCACCCGAGGCGCGTTGACCACGTTCTCCATTACCAACGACGTGGCGAAGTACTTCGCCATCATCCCGGCGATGTTCGCGGGCACATACCCGGGACTGGAGTCCCTGAACGTGACGGGCCTGCACAGCCCGACCTCCGCGATCACTTCCGCGATCATCTTCAACGCCCTGATCATCGTGGCCCTGATCCCGCTCGCCCTGCGCGGCGTGCGCTACACCCCCGCCTCCGCGCACGACCTGCTGCGCCGCAACCTGCTCGTCTACGGCCTCGGCGGCCTCGTACTGCCCTTCGTGGGCATCAAGCTGATCGACCTGCTGATCTCGGAGGTGCCCGGCCTTGGCTGAGCCGCGCCCAGTGTCCTGGCTCGCCCGTCAAGGTCCCGTATGCGCACGTCAGAGCCCCGTCAGAGAACGCGGTTCCGGCTTGCCCGGCGAGTGCGGGACGGCTTCCATGGACATCGTGAACAGCGCCTGGCTCCTCTTCGACCGGCCGCCGAGTCCCTCCCCCAGCCTTCGGCCGGGGGTGCCCCCATCTCGCTTCGCTCGGCCGTCGCGTCGCGAGCCGCGCTGACCGGAAGCGCCCGCGCCACCCGGTATCGCGTCCCGCCGACGCCATGCCGCGCTGGCGCCGCGCCCCGCCGACGCCGCTTTCCGTGACTCGAGGGGCGCCGTGATCGGCTCCGGCGCCCCTCGTTCCACCTTCCTCACCGCATGCCCGCCGCCCTTCGCCGGGCGGCGTCGGCGTGCCCGCAACCCCGGATGGGATCATGTCCGACTCAGCTCTTTCCTCTCGTACCGTCCTGGTCACCGGCGCCACCTCCGGCATCGGTCACGAGACGGCCCGGCAGCTCGCCGAGCGTGGCGCCACCGTGCTGCTGCACGGCCGTACCGCCGAGGAGGCGCAGGCGGCGGCAGACCGCCTGGTCGCCACGTCAGGCATCCAGCCCGCCCAACTGCGGCCGTACGGAGCTGACTTCTCCCGATTGGAGGAGGTCGAGTCACTCGCCCGCACGGTGGTCGCCGAGCGCCCGCACCTCGACGTTCTCGTCAACAACGCCGGCATGGCCGCCCCGGAACGGCACACCGTCACCGCCGACGGCAACGAGATCGCCTTCCAGGTCAACTTCCTCGCCCACTACCTGCTGACCTGCCTGCTGGAGCCGTCGCTCACCAGCGAGCCGGGCGGACGGGTCGTCAACGTCTCCTCCTCCCTGCACCGGACCGGGTCGATCCAGTGGGCCGACCCCCATCGCGCCCGCCGCTATTCCCGCCTCGCCGCCTACGCCCAGTCCCAGCTGGCGCTGACCGTGTTCGCGGCCGACCCGCGCGTCACCGCTGTCTCCGTCCACCCGGGCGTCTGCGACACCGCCCTGCTGCCGCTCTACGCCTACGCGGGCGTCTCCGCCGCCGAGGGCGCCGCGCATGTGGTCCGACTGTGCGACCCGGCCGTCGAGGTCGTCAACGGTGCCTACTTCGACCGCGACGAGTGCGTCGAACCGGCCCCGGCCGCCAGCGAGGGCCGCACGATCAACCGCCTCAACAAGCTGGCTGACCTGCTGGTCCGCCGCGCCGCCTGAAGAACGCTCAGCGTAGAGGGAATTGTCCATGTCCAAGCGCGCCCGCAAGAAGAAGACCCGCCGCACGAAGAAGGCCGACCACGGCCACAAGGCCGGCCAGGGCTGAACGAGCCACCAGCGAGGGGGGGTGACCGGGAGCAGTGACCCCTTGGTCGCCCACCCGGTCCCCGTCCCATCCCCTACCTGCGAGGCGTTGATGATCCAGATATCGCCGCCGGACCCCAGGGCGCTCGCCCGCTGGTTTCCGACCGGCTCACCCGGCGTCGCCACGATCGGCGAACACGTGCTGGCGACGGGCATCGGGCGCTGGTGGGGTGACCGGCCGGTGCAGCCGAGCGCGGTCGCCGTCACGTGCGCGGGCCACGCCGTGCTGCGGGGCAGTCCTCAGGAGCTGACGCCGGACCTCCTCGCCCCGCTCGCCGGCAACCGGGTGCAGGCTCCGGCCCGCTTCCTGCCCGCCCTCGGAGCCGCCTTCGACCGGCTCACCCCGTGGGAGCGCATGATCTGGACGCTTCAGGCCGCACCACAGCCCGCCGGTATCCCGCGCGCGGTGACCGTCCGGCGCCTCGAACCGACGGACGTCGACGCCGTGCGCGTCCTCGGCCCGGAGGCGTCCTGGCTCTCGGCCAGCTGGGGCGGACCGCGCGGTCTCGCCGCCTCAGGGCACGCGTGGGCCGCAGTAGGCCGTACGGGACGCATCCAGGCGTTGGCCTGCACCTACTTCCGCGGCACCCGCTACGAGGACGTGGCCGTCCACACCGCCCCCGGTCAAACACGCCACCACCTGGCCCTGGCCTGTGTCAACGCTCTGTGTGTCGACATCGGCGCTCGGGGACACATCCCCAGCTGGAACTGCTCGGTCCACAACAGGGCCACTCGTCTCCTGGCCTGGCAGGCCGGCTTCCGGCTGGTCCGCGAATACGTCCACTACGCCGTCGGCAGCCCGGTGGGGAGCAGGCGCAACCTCAGCGCCTAACGCGCCCTCCCCAATAGGGCGCAGTCGCTCTCTGGGCAAGGGGAAGCCTCAGATCTTGATGTGCGGGCAGCGTTCACCCCACCGGTCTTAACGCAAGATTGACGCCCTCCGGCAAGATGATCCGTGGGCTCAGCTGTCACTCTCCGCTTACGCTGGTGCGGCCGTCCGTGTGATGGCCGAAACCCCACGCTGAGCCCCACATCAGGAGAGCGCGTCGATGGCCACCACCGAACACCCTCCCAGTACCAGCCGCCTGCGGACGTGGATGCTGGAGGGCCTGTCCGACATGGGCAAGAACGGCGGCCACCCGGGGCCCCACGCCGCACCCGAACCCCCGCACCAGGGGCAGCGCTGGTGGCGGGTGATGTGCCTGACCGGTGTGGACTACTTCTCCACCCTGGGCTACCAGCCGGGCATCGCGGCCCTCGCGGCCGGCCTGCTCGGGCCGATCGCGACCATCGTGCTCGTCATCGTCACCCTGGCCGGCGCGCTTCCGGTGTACCGCCGCGTCGCCGAGGAGAGCCCGCACGGCGAGGGTTCGATCGCCATGCTGGAGCGGCTGCTGTCCTTCTGGCAGGGCAAGCTCTTCGTCCTCACGCTGCTGGGCTTCGCCGCCACCGACTTCCTGATCACCATCACGCTCTCGGCCGCCGACGCCTCCACCCACCTGGTGGAGAACCCGCATCTGACGAACGTCCTGCACGGCCGGCAAATGCTGATCACCCTGATCCTGGTGGCGCTGCTCGGCGCGGTGTTCCTCAAGGGCTTCCTGGAGGCGATCGGTGTCGCGACCGCGCTGGTCGGCGTCTACCTCGCGCTCAACGTCGTCGTCGTGATCGTCGGCCTCTACCACGTGCTCACCGCGGGCCATGTGATCACCGACTGGTCCAACGCGCTGACCGTGCAGCACGGCAACATCTTCGTCATGATCGGCCTGGCGCTGATCGTGTTCCCCAAACTCGCCCTCGGCCTGTCCGGCTTCGAGACCGGCGTCGCCGTCATGCCGCACGTCCAGGGCGACCCGGACGACACCGAGGAGAAGCCGACCGGGCGGATCCGGGACACCAAGAAGCTGCTCACCACGGCCGCGATCATCATGAGCGCCTTCCTGATCACGTCCAGCTTCATCACCACACTGCTCATCCCGGAGAACGACTTCAAGACCGGCGGCCCGGCCAACGGACGTGCCCTCGCCTACCTCGCGCACCAGTACCTGGGTGGCGCCTTCGGCACGGTCTACGACATCTCGACCATCGCCATCCTGTGGTTCGCCGGCGCCTCCGCCATGGCCGGCCTGCTCAACCTGATGCCGCGCTACCTGCCCCGCTACGGCATGGCCCCGCACTGGGCCCGCGCCGTGCGCCCCATGGTCATCGTCTTCACCCTCGTCGCGTTCCTGGTCACCTGGATCTTCGACGCCAACGTCGACAAGCAGGGCGGCGCCTACGCCACCGGCGTGCTGGTGCTCATCACCTCCGCGGCGATCGCGGTGACCATCGCGGCGCGCAAGGCCGGGCAGCGCAAGTGGACCATCGGCTTCGGCGTGATCTCCGCGGTGTTCCTCTACACCACCGTCGTGAACGTCATCGAGCGCCCGGACGGTGTGAAGATCGGTGCCTGCTTCATCGTCGGCATCATCCTGGTCTCGCTGCTGTCCCGGCTCGCCCGCGCCTTCGAACTGCGCGTGACCAGCGTGACGCTCGACCCCCTGGCGGAACGATTCATCCGCGACATGGCCAGCCGCAAGATGCGGTTCATCGCCAAGGAGCCCGGGCACCGCGACAAGGCCCAGTACCGGGACAAGATCGAGCAGATCCGCGCCGACAACGACATGCCCGAGCAGGAGGACTTCGTCTTCGTCGAGGTCACCGTCACCGACCCCTCCGAGTTCGAGGCGGGCCTGACCGTGCGAGGCGAGGTGCTGCACGGCCGCTACCGGGTACTGACCCTGGAGTCCGCCTCCATCTCCAACGCCCTGGCGGCCCTCCTCCTGCACGCCCGCGACATGACGGGCTGCACGCCGCACATCTACTTCGAGTGGACCGAGGGCGGCCCCTTCGCCAACTTCCTGCGCTTCTTCCTCTTCGGCCAGGGCGAAGTCGCCCCGGTCACCCGCGAGGTACTGCGCGAGGCGGAACCGAACCGCGCCCGACGCCCCCACGTACACACCGGCTGAGAACGCGGCCAGTCCGCCGCCCGCGTGAGGAATCCGTCAGGATTCACCCGCTCGGCGCTTTGGTCAGGTAGCCGTGCGGGCCAGGGTCGTCGAAGACCGGGTCGAAGAGGACACGCAGCCCGCCGAGGTCGAGGACGGCCGTGGGCCCGCCGACGACCAGCGCTGAGCCGTCGTGGCAGGGGAGGCGGGGGGAGGTCGGCGCCATGCTCGTGCTGCTCCTTGGCCGAGGGAACGGGCCTGGGGTGCCGCGAGCAGGGCAGCGAGGCCCGGCTGATCCTGACGACCTCCGGCCCGGCGCCGGTCGAGGTCTGGCGCTGGCGCCTGGGCCCGGGCGAGGAGTATGCGAGCCATCCCCATCAGGCCGGGGTCGTGGAGACGATCAGCGTCATCTCCGGCCGGATGGTCCTGATCGTCGACGGGACCGAGCATCCGCTGGCAGCCGGTCAGACTGCCACGTTCGACGGCGACACGGCGCACACCTACCGCGGCTCCGGCACCGAGCCCTGCGACCTGATCATGACGGTTCACCTGCCTCCCGGCCCTGCCGCCACGGTGTGAAGTGGTGTCGGCTCACGGGTATCCCTTATGCGGACAGGTGTGCGGTTGCGATCGCAAGTCAGGCGCAACGCACCCACAAATCATCGCCGTAACAGGGGCCGAGTGAGGCACCGAACGCATCATGAGATCGGCTGAGCGCAGAAGTCTCGTCACGGTGGATCCCGGCGGGGCCTCGTCGTATCACAGGCGCTCTCACACGCCCCTATAGCGCAGGGGTGCGGGAAAGCGGTCTGCCCAGGTTGAAGACCTCGCGGGCGGCGTATCGCCTGAGGCATCGGACGATCTCGCGTCGAGTCTTGCCCTCCCGGGTGCGGCGTTCGTAGTACGCCCGGGTGCGCGGGTCGTGGCGCAGTCGGGTGAACACGATGCGGTGCAGGGCGGCGTTCGCCTGACGGTCGCCGCCGTAGTTGAGCCGACGCGTGCTCCGACGGCCCGACGAATACTCGACGGGGCTGACTCCGCAAAGCACAGCAAAGGATGCCTCAGTGTTCAGCCGCTCGGGGTTGTCTCCCATGGTGATCAGCAAGGTGACTGCGCTGTCCGGGCCGGCGCCCACCGGGGCGAGTAGGACCGGCGGGTGCACCCGCTCGTACTCATCGGAGGCGGGTGCGGACCAGCTGGTGCGCCACAACGGCTTCTCGATGCCGTCGGTGTCCTTCTCCTGCCGCTGAAAGAACAGGGCGTACTTGTCGACACCCCGGCCTCCAGGGCGGTCAGGACGACGTCAGCGCGGGCACTGCCGATCGCGAGGTTCTTCCCGGTGCCCTTCACCGGGAGCGCCACCTCGGTGACCGCCATTCGGCGTCGATGTCGCGTCGCCGCGGCAGCGCGGTGTCCTCGGGCCGTGCCCGCCCGAGCAACGCCTGCTTGGACAGCGGCGGCCGCTCATAGGGCTCGTACGGCTCATCGCCGATCATGGTCAGGAATCCGGCGAAGCCCTTCTCGCGCAGGGTCTCCCCGCGCGCAGACCGGCCAGCGAGGCACCGACCACGACGATGCGGCCCTGGCGGCGCGGGACCTGGACGTCCGTGTCAGCCGACATGGGGCTCGACCCGCTTCGTCGGCTCGTCGGAGTAGTCGACCAGGATGGCCTGCACCGGGCAGGCGGCAGCGGCCTTCTCCACCCGGTCACGTTGTGCCTCGTCGAAACCAGGGGAGAACAGCAGCGCTTCTTCCCGTGGAGGGAGAAGACGTCCGGGACGAGAAAGACGCACTGTGCGAATCCCTGGCACCGGTTGAGATCGACGACAAGCCTCGTCAGGGACCCGCTCCCCGCGCGGGCCGCGGTCCCCGCAGGTTCCGCAGCCCTCTGCGCTCGGTCCATACGGTGGTCGGCATGCCTCTTGCAGGATGGGCCTCTGCGCAGGGCGCTCGCAGGCGAAGGCCGCCGGGCAGGGCGACGCGTACCCGACCGGCCAACCGCAAGGGAGACTCGAGCCGGCCCCGGCCAACTGCTCACCGTCGGCCGTGACGCCGAGCGCCTAGCGCCGGCCCGCGCCGTCACCTGGCACTGCCAGGGCCGCGTCCTGATCCACGGCAACCGAACCGTGGTCTTCAGCTGACCCTGAACCCCACTCCCAGGTCTTGCCGAATCCCCTACGACAGAGGAACAGAAAGGCCGCCCCTTCTCTCACGTCTCGTCTGTCATGCGGGGGTGCGCTGCGTGTTTCATTAGAGGTGTGGTCTGCGGTACGCGACCATACGGACGCGAGGACAACACATTTCCAGGCAGAGCACCGAGACAGGAAGAAGGACGGGCATGTCCGGCAGTGAAAGCGAGAATCCGGCAATCCCTTCACCGACGCCCACACCGATTCGACGGCCCAGGACGAACCGGGACTGGTGGCCGAATCAGCTGGATCTTCAGGTTCTACACCCGCACTCGCCCCGAGCCAACCCGATGGGCGAGGACTTCGACTACGCGAAAGAGTTCGCGAGCCTCGACGTCGCCGCACTGAAGCGTGATGTCTTCGAGGTGATGACGACATCCCAGGACTGGTGGCCTGCCGACTACGGTCACTACGGGCCGCTCTTCATCCGGATGAGCTGGCATGCCGCGGGAACGTACCGCATCGCGGACGGCCGCGGCGGTGGCGGCAGCGGCGCACAGCGCTTCGCCCCCCTCAACAGCTGGCCGGACAACGCGAGCCTGGACAAGGCGCGCCGTCTGCTGTGGCCGGTCAAACAGAAGTACGGCCGGAAAATCTCCTGGGCCGACCTTCTGGTCTTCGCCGGAAACTGTGCCATGGAATCCATGGGATTCAAGACGTTCGGGTTCGGTTTCGGGCGAGAGGACATCTGGGAACCCGAGGAGATCTTCTGGGGGCCCGAGGACACATGGCTCGGAGATGAGCGCTACAGCGGCGACAGGGAACTCACCGGTCCTTTCGCCGCCGTACAGATGGGACTGATCTACGTCAATCCGGAGGGACCCAACGGAAACCCGGACCCGATGGCCGCCGCCGTGGACATCCGGGAGACGTTCGGACGCATGGCGATGAATGACGAGGAGACGGTCGCACTCATCGTCGGCGGCCACACCTTCGGCAAATGTCATGGCGCGGTCGAACCCAGTTATATCGGCCCGGAACCCGAGGCCGCCCCCATCGAACAGCAGGGCCTCGGCTGGCGGAACACCTACGGCAGCGGCACGGGCCCCCATGCGCTCACCAGTGGTCTGGAGGGCGCATGGACCACCGAGCCGACCAAGTGGGACAACGGGTACCTGGACAACCTCTACGGGTACGAGTGGGAGCTGACGAGCAGCCCCGCCGGCGCCCACCAGTGGACTCCGACGCATCCCGCGGCCAGGAGCGCTGTACGCGACGCGCATGATCCGTCGAAGCGGCACGCCCCGATGATGCTGACGACGGACATCGCGCTGAAGGTGGACCCTGTCTACGGTCCGATCACGAAGAGGTTTCACGAGAACCCGGACGAACTGGCGGTGGCGTTCGGCAAGGCGTGGTACAAACTGCTGCACCGCGACATGGGGCCCCTCTCGCGTTACCTCGGCCCGTGGATTCCCGAGCCGCAGCTGTGGCAGGACCCCGTTCCGGACGTCGATCACGAACTGGTCGGGGACGAGGACATCGCCGCCCTCAAGGGCAGGATCATCGCCTCGGGCCTTTCCGTCCCCCAGCTGGTCACCACCGCCTGGGCGTCGGCGACGAGCTTCCGCGGCACCGACAAGCGCGGCGGGGCGAACGGAGCACGCATCCGGCTCGCACCGCAGAAGGACTGGGAGCTCAACGACCTCCCCGAGGTGACCGAGGTACTGCGCACGCTCGAGCGGATCCAGCAGGACTTCAACCTCTCCCAGACCGGCGGAACGCGCGTCTCCCTCGCCGATCTGATCGTCCTCGGCGGATGCGCGGCCGTCGAGCAGGCCGCGAGGGAAGCCGGCTACGACGTCACGGTTCCCTTCGCACCGGGGCGTACGGACGCCTCGCAGGAGCAGACCGACGCGGCGTCGTTCGCCGTGCTGGAGCCCAAGGCGGATGCCTTCCGCAACTACCTTCCGGCGGGCGAGAAGCTGTCGCCGGAGACCCTCATGCTGGACCGTGCCAACCTGCTGACGCTGACCGCTCCCGAGATGACGGTGCTGATCGGCGGCATGCGGGCCCTGAACACCGGCTTCATGGGGTCCCCCCACGGAGTCTTCACCCACCGGCCGGGAATCCTGACCAACGACTTCTTCGTCAGCCTGCTCGACATGGGCACGGAGTGGAAGGCGTCGGCTACGGACGAGAACGTGTTCGAAGGCCGGGATCGCGCCACCGGCGAGGTCAAGTGGACCGCCACCGCCGTCGACCTGATCTTCGGTGCGAACTCCCAACTCCGAGCCGTATCGGAGATCTACGCGTGCCAGGACGCGGCAGAGAAGTTCGTACGTGACTTCGTGGCAGCGTGGAACAAGGTGATGAATCTCGACCGGTTCGACCTCACCTGAGCCCGACGTCCCGGTCGGCCCTCATCGGCCGACCGGGTCGGGCCCATGCCGCAGGCGAGCCATGGAGCCACGCCATCATCGGGGTCAAACGGGACCGCCGCGCGTCAGTCCACGGCTGGCCACACCTCCGGCCCGCCACCCCGCCACTCGATCAGCGGCGAACTCACCAAGTCCACCACGTCCAGGCCCTCCAGGCCGGCACGCTCCAAGAACACCGACAGGTCGTGCAGGCTGTAGGCGGTGCCCAGCGTCTCGCTGTCGACCTCGACACGTCGGCCGCCACCCTCACCGGGCGGACCCACGACCACGCGACGCTCAAGCATAGCCTCAGCATCACCCAGCGGCAGGTGAGGCGCATTCGGGAGACGGCTGTCAGTGGCGGCCGGCCCACGGGGTCAGGTCGGATCGGTGCCCCTTGCGACCAAGCCGCACTGATCAGCTGGCGTAGTTGGGCTGCGCGGACAGAAAGGCACTCACTTCTGCGACCTCGGCCGACTCGAAAGCTCGCTTCGGAACTGGGACAACCATCCGCTTCGTGACGTAGAAAAGGAAGAACTCCGGAGTCTCGGCCAGCTTGACGAAGCGATGCCACGCCACTTCGGACGCACTACCCGGCTTCCTGAAGACGGCCTTGTCCTCGTTCAAGTCAACTTCCATCGGTCCAGGGGATCGGAGCAATGCTTTCGCGATGGACCGCTTCACACGCACGGTGAGTAGCAGAGGAAAGAGGACGCCGTATGTGACCGCGGCAACCCCGAAGGGGATCTGTCCAAGCGCGAGGTAAGCTACGCCGCCGGCCAGCACAACCATGGAGCACGTCCACGCCACGCGCCGTCTTGCACGCAGGCCAGCCTTCACGCCGCGATAGCTCTCGTCGGCGTTCTGCTCGTAGGTGGTGGTGACCTTCATGAGCCCTCCCCAGTTGATCACGCGGCAGCGCATCATCTCAGTGCAGCGGGCCCGGCCGGCACCCGCACCCCCCAACCGCACAGGGGATGCGGTTCGACCGCCTTGACCTGCTGATTTCACGGGCTGCTGCACGTGTGCGGCACATCAGGGTGTCGCGCCACGATGAGCGGAACCGTGTGGCCGAGCGCCGCCAGCCGGTGTAGCGTCGTGACCAGCAGTCGTGGTTCCGAAGTCCCGTTCGCCCGTGATCGCATCGCGGGCGTTTTTGCTGTTCAACGCCTCTCCGGACCAGGGCGATCACCTCCGGGTCCCGCACAGTGCGGAACCCGATACGAGTCCCCTTGAAGGAGACAGGCACATGGCTCAGGGCACTGTGAAGTGGTTCAACGCGGAGAAGGGCTTCGGCTTCATCGAGCAGGACGGCGGCGGCCCGGACGTCTTCGCCCACTACTCGAACATCGCCACCCAGGGCTACCGCGAGCTTCAGGAAGGCCAGAAGGTCGAGTTCGACGTCACGCAGGGCCAGAAGGGCCCGCAGGCAGAGAACATCCGCCCCCTGTAACACCGACGCAGAAGAAGCCCCAGCCGACGGGTACATCCCGGCTGGGGCTTCTTCGTTCCCGCCCACCGGGTTGTGCCTGGAGTGCGTCCGGTGGGCGGGGTCTGTTGCGGCCGTCCCCGTCGGGGGGAGGGCGAGGACGGCCGCGTCTCCAGCACTGGCCCGATCGCCGTCGGGGGGCCGCTGCAGTCCAACCGCTCCCGGCAGGGTGGCGTCGCGGCCGGGAACGGGAACCGTCGGGACTTGGGCGGGATGACGAAGCCACGCACCCCGGCGGGCTGCGACTCGAAGACGCTGGTCGACGCCTCACCTGCGTAGCCGAGCGCAAGGTCGCGGTACGGCAGGTCGACGGTGGGCAACCCCATCACGTCGAGTTCCTTCTCTACCTGCTCCAGCCTCGCGGCTGCTGCGGCAGCATCCCTGCTCATCACCTCGGTCTCCACGAAGGCACCCACGCCGGCCGGCACGTCGATGCTGACCGTCACGTCCGGGTGCAGCGGATGCCGGTACGCCGTCCGCTTCTTCTCCACACGGACCAGCAGCCGCATGCCGATGCACTCCAGCAGCCTGTCAGCCATCGCGGCCTGCTCCCCGCCGGAAAGCAGCACGTTCGTCTCCGGCTTCGAGATCACGCCGCTGGCGCTGCTCGTCGCCGCAGTCGACGCCGGCTTGTACGTCACCTCGGCGAAGCCGTCCCGCCGGCGGACCCGCAGGCACTCCACCGTCTCCATGTAGTCGACGTCCGGTCGGCTGTAGTACGTGTCGACCTCGGTCACCGGCTCGGCCGCGGCCCAACCTGAGCCGACCAGCAGCCCCGCCAGGCCCGCGCCGTCGTCGAGCAGCTGGCGCTTGCGCTCCACCTCGATCTGTCCGGTCACCCTGGTCATCCTCCTGAGTTGATCGCCGAGTACACGCGGGTCCGAGCTGCCCTTGCTGCACCACTGCTGAGGAACCCGCATTCCCCGCCCCGTGAGTCGGCCACGGGAACGTTCGAGAAGAGCACCATCTGCTTGGCGTCCTTCAGCGGGTTGGGGAGCGCTCGCCGAAGGTACCGGTTGTAGTAGGCCCGGTCCCTGCGGATCACGTCCGCCGCGGTGACGGGCATCAGCACCGTACGCTCTTCCCGCGCCGCCTCCGTCGACGCTCCTGAGGCCGGCAGCGACCGGAAATGGTGAGCCGGTCGACGATTGCGGTGGTCTACGCCCGGCCAGGCGAGGGCGGGTGGACCGTGCGATGAGGCAACGCTCAGGGACTGGCAAGTCGCCTCATCACCACAGCTGCGGCCACTGTGGCGAAGAGCAGGGCCGGCCAACGTCCCGTGCGCTGAACCACGCCGAACGGTTCGTCCGCACCCGTGCCATAGCCGTGCCTGTCCGAATGCCGGCACGTGCGTCTCATGTCGTCCGGGAGGTCGGCCACCAGTTCCCGCACGGGGCAGCCGTGGACGTCGGCGGCGGGAAACCCCGCCAGATCCTCTGCTCCCCGGTCCACCACCACGCCTCGATCGTCGAGCACCGCGGCTGCCAAGCCGTCCAAGGCGGACACCCTGCCGCCGGGACGGGCACCGGAGGCGCTCATCGCTGCTCAGGCAGCGCCGGCCGAGGCGGCGTTTTCACCGTTCACACCGAAGCGGCCGACCCCTGCGGTGGGCGCAGAGTGAGCGCCTGTCGCTGTGGTCGCGGCACCGCGGATGAACTTCAGGGCGGGCGTACTCAGTCCGGTGGCGAACGCGCGGATCCGTGCCTGATGCCGCTGGACGTACTGCAGAGCGTGCGTCCGCTGAAGCAAGTTACCGACCGGCCTGGGCGTCCCTGATCATGGCGGGCAGACGACCGGCGAGCCGGCTTCCCTCCTGGGCCAGGGGGATGACGAAAAGGGCGACCGCGCCGACGGCCACGGCAGTAGCCAGGAAGACCAGCAAGGTCGCCACCGACCGTCGGCATCGCGGCACCCGTCGCTGCAGCGCCTCGACCGCCGGATGAAGGGAGACGGCCAACAACAGCGCGATGACCGCCCAGATCAAGACCCGACGAGCATGGACCACCAGCTCGAGTACGAGTACGACGTAGGTGGCGAGCACCAGGCCGATGGTGGCGAGGACGGTTCGCGCGACGCCATGGGCACCGGGCGCCCGGCCCCAGTCACCGGAAACGGGTGAGCTCCTCGTCCGTGAGCCCTGGTGCCCTGCGCTCTCGCCGCGGTCCCCCTCTGCCACTGGCGGCGGCAAGTCGGCGGCCCAGCGACCGGTGCCAGCGCCGCCCAGCCGTACGCGGCCACGTCGGCGGCGATCCATGCAGACGGGGTGGAGGCATGCGCCGGCTGTGTCCGCCTACCCCTATGGCGGCTGGCGACGGTCACGTCCCGGGCATCGCCCCCTCCGACCACGGCGCACGCGGGTTGCGGGAACGGTGTCGGCCAAGCGGTGATGGAGGCGCTGCGTAGACCGGTCCGCGGGGCGGTGGGCTTTCACGGCGATGACGGGGCCACGCCCGTCCCAGGTGCGGATGCCCAGACCGAGCTGCAGGCTGGTGCCGCAAGCCGTAACTGCCGAAGGAAGTGTCATGGTGACGCTGGCCGCAGGTGCAATCGCAGGACCGTCGGCCCGGTGGGAGACGGCGCCGTCAGCCGCAGGCGTGATCGCTACAGTCCTGCTGTCGCCGGTGATGTGCGCCGAGCTGATGCGTGCGACCTGGCGGTACGTGTCATGAGCGAGAGCGCGTCGCGGCCGGCGACCGGCGCGCGGCGGCCCTACCTGATCGTGAATCCGCGTTCGGGGGGAGGGAAAGCCGGCCGCTTCCGGATCGTGGAACGAGCCCGGGCGTTCGGAGCTCAGGTTTTCCTGATCGATCCTTCCCTGCGCCAGGACCTGGCGGCTGTCGCCCGACGCGCGGTGGATGACGGTGCGGATCTGCTGGGGGTGGCCGGCGGAGACGGCACGCAGGCGCTTGTCGCCGCGGTGGCCGCGGAGAGCGGCCTGCCTTTCGTCGTCGTTCCGGCGGGTACCCGCAACCACTTCGCGATGGATCTCGGCCTGGACCGTGACGACCCTTCGGTCGCACTGGAGGCCCTCTCAGACGGCGTCGAGTTGCGCGTGGATCTCGGGTACGCGGGCGACCGGGTGTTCGTCAACAACGTGTCGTTCGGAGCGTATGCCGCTCTGGTGCAGGATCCGGCCTATCGGGAGGACAAGATCGGCACGACGGTGCGGATCCTCCCGGAGTTCCTGGCCCGCCACGAGGGTCCGGAGCTGGTGGTACGCGCAGGACTGTTCACGGTGGACCGGCCGGATGCCGTGCTGGTGAGCAACAACCCCTACCAGGTCGACGACCCGGCCGGACTCGGCAGGCGGGCGCAGCTCGACTCCGGGCTCCTGGGAGTACTGGCCGCCAGGGCGGAGACGCCGGCAGAGACGGCCGCCAGGCTGCGAAGCGGGCAGACGCATGGCCTGACCCGTCTCGCGACACCCGACGACGTCGTCATCCACGCCGACGCCCCGGTCGTCCCCGTCGGGCTCGACGGCGAAGCCGTCACCCTGCCTACTCCCGTACGGTGCCGGATCAGTCCCGGGACGCTACGGGTATGGGTTCCCCACCATCGACCGGGCGCCGTGCCCACCGGATGGCGGCCGCCGGGACGGGCCGTCGTCCGGCGGGCGGCCTCACGTGTCGGCCGGTCTCATGGCCGTCACACCGACTGACCCGAACGCCGCTCACCGCTTCCAGCCGGTCAGTGCTGGGGGTGCGGACGCCCGTGGAACAGAGGACGCCGCTGGGTGGCCGTGCCCGAAGCGAGATGACCGATCTCGACGCGCGTCCTGATGGCACGGACCAGTTCGGTCAGGCCCAGAATGATGGCCATGACGCCCACCACCAGGGTGAGTGCCGCGATCGAGGCGAACGGCATGACAACCATCACGATGCCGGCCAGAGCTCCGATGATCCCGAAGGCGACGTGCCAGCCGCGCCCCGGCATGGCCGGGGCCGAGGCCGCCGCGACCGTCTCCGTGGTGCCGCGCAGCAGCCAGCTGAAGCCGATCCACAGGGCGAGCAGCAGGATCGACTCAAGGGTGCCCCGGAAGCAGATCAGTCCCAGCAGGATGGAGGCCGCGCCGGTGATGAAGTGCAGCACGCGAAGGTGCCGTGGGACGTGGGTGCCGAAGGCGGCGGCGAGTTGGGAGACACCGGTGACCAGTAGGTAGACACCGAAGAGAATGCCGACGACGCGCAGCGTCGCGCCCGGCCAGACCAGGGCGATGACGCCCAGGGCGATGGTGGCGAGGCCCATCGTGAGCAGGATCTGCCAGCCCATGTTCGCCAGGGCGACCATGCCTTCTGCCACGGGCCTCTCTTCTGGCTCGGTGCCGCGCGGGGGAACGGGGCCCGCGGAATCGGTGGGGGATGTCATGGCGCCTGCCTCCTTCTTGGAGCAGCGTTGTCGCGTCAGTGCATGTCCGTCGTCACCCGACCACGCCGCATGTGCGTGTCGGTCGCGTTGGCGTCGGTACTCATGCGTGGGGGGTGATGACGGCGCGTCCTTGGATCTTGCCGTCGTGCAGGAGCTGGTACGCCTCGGCGGCGCGTTCCAATGGGAAGTGCTCGACCAGCATCCTGATCTTTTCCTGCTGGGCCAGGGTGATCACTTCCATCAGTTCGGGGAGGGTGCCCCAGTAGGGCGAGGTGACCGAGCACTCGTGCGGCGGGCTGGTGAAGTTGACGGGCACGGCTCCGCCGCCGAGGCCGACGATGGTCAGGTGGCCGAGCACCCTGGCCACCTGAGCAGCCATCCGCAGAGTCGGGTCTATCCCGACCATGTCCAGCACGAGCTCAGCGCCCAGCTGTCCCGTCAGGTCCTTGATGCGCGTGATCGCCTCGTCGCCCGAGGGAAGCGCCTCGTCGGCTCCCATCTGCTTGGCGGTTTTCAGCTTGCCCGTGTCGGTGTCCACGGCGACGACAGTGGTCGCCGTGGTGAGCGCGCGCACGATCTGGATGGTCATCTGCCCCAGACCGCCCGCCCCGATCACGACCGCGGTCGACCCCGGCCCCAGCAGGTGCAGCGACCGTTTGACGGCGTGGTAGCTGGTCAGTCCGGCGTCGCTGAGCGGGGCGGCCTGGCGGGGGTCGAGGGTGCCGAGCGGAATCAGGTAGCGCGGCGCCGGGACGAGCAGGTACTCGGCCATTCCGCCGTCGTGACCGCCGCCAAGGCCGGGGCCCTGACCGCCGAGGTTCTGGCAGTAGTTCTCCAGGCCCTGGCGGCAGTTGGCACACACCCCGCAGCCCCAGCAGCCGTAGACGATCACAGGGTCCCCGGGCGTGAACCCGGTGACGCCCGCTCCCTGCCGTTCCACCCATCCCGCGTTCTCGTGGCCGAGGGTGAAGGGCAGTTCGGTGACGAGCCCGGGTGGTGGCCCGGGTGCCTCCATGATGTGCAGATCGGAGTGGCACGCACCGGCACCCGCGACCTTCACCAGGACCTGCCCCGCGCCGGGCTCGGGTACCGGCACCTCGCGCAGCTCCGGCGGATGCCGCCACCCGACCAGTTGAAAAGCCCGCATAGCGATTCCTCACACACACGCGCTCAGTCACGGATGCCGTCGATGTCGACCAGGACGTGCCGCGGGCCGCGGAAGATCTGGTTGTGCCGGTACGGCGGCGGGTCCTCGACGAGCCGGGGGTTCTGCACCCGGCGGACGAACTCGCCGACCGCGACCTGGACCTCGAGTCGGGCGAGCGGGGCGCCGAAGCAGAAGTGGATGCCCTGGCTGAACCCGAGGTGCTGGTTGTCGGAGCGTTCGAGGTCGAGTTCGTCGGGGTCGGTGAACCGTTCCGGGTCGCGGTTCGCCGAGCCGTACGCCAGGAAGATCGGTGCTCCCTTGGGGATGGTGGTGCCGGCGATGTCGATGTCTTCCAGGGCGGAGCGGGTGTGCCAGAACTGCACCGACGACTCGAAGCGCAGCAGCTCCTCCACTCCGGGCACGATCAGCTCGGGCCGGCGGCGCAGCTTCTCCAGCGCGTCGGGGTGCCGCAGCAGGGTGAGCACGCTGTGGGCGATCAGGTTGACCGTGGTCTCATGCCCCGCGAAGATCAGGAGCAGGGCGTTGCTCGCGAGGACGCCCCTGGACATCCGTCCTTCCGGGCCGTCCTCGTTGACCAAGGCGGAGAGCATGCCAGGGCCGGGCTGGTCGGCGTACCGGTCGAGCAGCTCGGCTGCGAACTGCCCGAACTCCTGCACGGCCTGCCGCGCCCCGGCCTGGCGGCTCCGGATCTCTTCGGAGGCGGCTTCGGGGCCGAAGTCCAGGGCGTCCAGGGCCGTTTCGATCCAGTGGTGGAAGCGTGGCTCGTCCTCCAGTGGCACGCCCAGGACCTTGCAGATCACCGTCACCGGCAGGGGGTAGGCGAAGTCGTCGACGGCGTCGATCCGGGTCTTGCCCCGCATGCCGTCCAGGAGGCCGTCCACGAGACGGCGGATGTCGGGTTCCAGGTCGGAGATCAGGTGAGGCGCGTGAGGCGGGCCGGCGAAGTGCGGCATCATCGTCCGGCGGCCCCTATCGTGCTCGGGGGGATCCTGGGTGATGATGTTCGGCTCCAAGGAGACGACCGCCTCCGTGATCGGCTCGGCCTCCGCCTCCGCCGCTCCCTCGGCCGGGGTGGCGGCCGGAACGGGGCACTTGCGTGGATCCGAACTGACCCGGGGGTCGTGGAGCAGCGTGACGATCTCCCGGTAGGTGCTGACGACATAGGTTCCGTCCGGCTGCCGCGCCACCGGTGTCTTGCGCAGTTCCTCGTAGAAGGGGTACGGGTCGGCGCGGTTGGCGTAGCGCAGGGCCTGCTGCCAGGGGGTTTCCTCGACCACGAGGCTCCCCTCCTTCTTCCTGTCGGTGCTGTCCGCTCATCCGCCCGGTCGGCGGTCGGGTCAGCGATGTCGCGGCCGGAACTCGGCCGTCCGCTCGCTCGGGGCGTGGCCGGTCAGGACGACGTCGGGGATCGCCGTCGGGACCCTCGGGTCCGGGAACTCGGCCGGCATCGGCTTGGCGTCGGGCGGTTGGTCCCATCCCGGAGGGGGAGGCGGGAACGGACCGGACTGCTCGATCAGCTTCCCGTAGTACTCCAGCCACTTGCCGTGATCGAAGGTGACGGCCGCGACGATGCGGCCCCGGTGGCCGTAGGCGGCGGCGAAACGGCGCTCCTCCACGGATCCCTGGGTGAAGACGATCTCGTCGCCGAAAGGCGGCACCCCGACGGACTTGATGTTCACGCCGAACTGACCGGACCAGAAGCCGGGCAGCAGCAGATGCGGGCGGTAGTGGGGTTCGAGGTTCACCATGTTGTGGGCCGCGGCCTCCGCGCCGAGCACCGCGTTGTCCCAGTGCTCCATCGCCAGGAACTGGTACTCGTAGAGCACATGCGGCGCACGCGCCACATCCCCCGCCACGAAGATGCTGTCGGTGACCACGCCGTTGATGTCGAAGGCCCGTCCGCCGGCGTCGCATCCGACGCCCCAGAAACCGGCCGCCAGTCCGGAGCCTTCCAGCCATTCCACGTTGCGGATCGACCCCAGCGACGCCACCACCACATCGGCGTCGACGGTCGAACCGTCCGAAAGCCGAGCACGCCGCACGTGCCCGCCGGAGTCGCCCTCCAGCGACGACACGCCCAGCCCGCAGCGCAGGTCCACGCCGTGATCGCGCTGCAGCTGCGCGGCGATCTCCCCGATCACCCCGCCGAGCGCGCCGACCAGCGGCGCCGAACCCCGCTCGACGACGGTCACCGGGATGTCCAGTTCCCGGCAGACAGAGGCCACTTCCGAGCCGATGAACCCGGCGCCGATGACCAGGACCCGCGACGGCGGCTCGGCCAGCTCCTTCTGCAGCTGCTCCGCATCATCGCGCGAGCGAATCGTGTGGACCCCGTGCAGGGCGGCCTCGGCCGGGTTGGGCCACTGCCGCGCGCGGGTGCCCGTGGCGATCAGCAACCGGTCGTACGGGACCTGCTCACCGTCGGCCAGACGCACCTGCTTGGCGGCCCGGTCCAGCCCGATGGCAGCCACCCCGAGTCGCCAGTCGGCATCCACTTCCCGCATGCGGGGCAGCTTGGTGTGGTCGGCCGGCACCCAGCCCTTGAGCACCTGCTTGGACAGCGGCGGACGGTCATACGGCCCGTACGGCTCGTCCCCGACGATGGTCAGAGAACCGGTGAAGCCCTCCTCGCGCAGGGTCTCCGCGGCCCGCAGCCCGGCCAGAGAGGCACCCACGATGACGATCCGGCCGCTGGCCCGGAACTCGCGCACCAGCTCCGCGACCGTTGCCCGCAAGGTCATGACGTCTCGCCCCGCTCCGCGCCGTCCAAGCGGTCGATCACGATCGCCTGCACCGGGCACGCAGCAGCGGCTCGCTCGACCTGCAGGCGCCGCGCGTCATCGGGGTTCGGCTCATAGGTGAGCGCCTCCTGACCGTTCAATCTGAAGACCTCGTGCGCCAGATACACGCACTGTGCGTATCCCTGGCAGCGATTCAGGTCCACGACGATCCGCATGGGCAGACTCCTTCCGCTCTGCCGACCGCCCCACGGCGGCGACCACCGACACGGTCATGCGGCTGTGGCGGAGTTCAGGCCGTCTGCCAGGTGAGCCGACCGCGGGTGTTCTACCCGTCAGCCTGGAACACCGGCTGAGCAGGTCCGGTCTTATTCGCTGTGCCGCCGCTTCACGGGTGACGTCTGTCGGAGTGTCGCAGCGCGAAGGGCGCGTCCCTCCTCCCATGGCGCCGGCATTCAAGGCTTGGCCCGGCCGTAGCGCCCCTAGGAAAATGCTCGCGCCGCCTTCCGACGATCGCAAACCGCCGTTCGGGGCCCAGCACGTCTCGATGACGGGGCAGCGTGTGAGGTCGACAACGGTCCGCATCTCCACCACTTCTTCCTCCGTTCCTCGCCGGCATGGGCCAGAGCTGAGTCCCTGCATGGCTTGTGATCGAGAGCTGGTATTCGGGCCGGCAGGGTGCGGGGGAAGGAGCTGAACTCCCGGCAATGACGCCCCAGTTGCTGAGAAGCGTTCAGGTGCGTCTCCTTGACCAGGTGGTCCGGGTGACCCGAGTCGCTGTCAGCACCTCCCCATTTCCATACGCCGTATGGTTATCCTGGCAGGGCGATTCCATACAGCGTATGGAACTGCTTGACGGACAACGTCACACAACGCCAGGCGCCTCTCATCGCCTGCAAAAGCAGCCGTTGGTGCGGATCGCACCAACCGGAAGGAAAGATCATGAAGAAGCTCACGAAGCGGATCGCTGTCGCCGTTTCCTCCGTGGCGGTCGCGGGTGTCGCCGTTGTCGGTGCCGGGGGCACCGCTTCGGCCGCGACTCCCGCCTCTGTGCACGTCCAGCGGTCGGCCGAGGTCAACCTGACCGACTACCGCTGGGACCACGGCGCGGGTTACCTGATCGAGCAGGGCTACTGCTGGGACGGACAGCGTGGCTGGCACAACGACGACCATGTGCACAGCCGCGACGGTCGCTGCTACCGCTGGGACGACGAGCGGCGCGGGTGGAAGTCCGACAGGTCCTACCGGCTCGACTGGAACCGCTACGAGAGCGACGGCCGGGGCCGCGACTCCGCGGCCGACCCGCCCCGGTGAGACCAGCCGCCATGCGGCAACCCGCTACCTGCGTCGCATCGCCCACCTTCCCGCGCTCCGTAGCTCGCCGCTCATCGGCAGGCTCTGCCGCAGGGACGGAGCGGTCAGCCGGAGTGCTGGCCGAGCCTGCTGAACTGCTCGACTCATGGACTCCTACTGGGACGGGCGGCTGCCCGATGAACAGTTCTCGCTTGGGTGAGCGGCATCAACGCCGACCGTGCGCACGCTGGGCCCCGCTCCCCGAACCCTGACGGGCTGTACACGCCGGTGCAGCGTAACGTCGTCTTGTGGACTTCCCTGCGGACAGTCTCGTCTCTCGTGCCGCGCGTGAGGTCAGCCTGCGGGCAGACCAGTTGATCCATGACGTCGAGCGGTGCCTGCAGCGTGGAGTCCCCGAGGTCTGGGAAGACCCCGACGCAGCCCGCATGACGGCAGAGAACGTCACCGAACATGTTCTCGCGGCGTTGGCCGGCCTGGTACACGGCATCGAGCCGGACCAGATCGAAACGCCGGCCGCCGACCCGGACCGCGCGCCGACTTGCTCGGCACGGGACACCCGTCAGCGTGATATTGCGGTCCTTCCGGCTGGGGCAAGGTGTCATGCTCGACCGGCTACTCGTGGAGATGCCCCGGCTGACCGACGACGCCGAATTCATCAGTGCGGCGACGCGGAAGCTGATCGCGACGATGGCCGGGTACGTCGATCGCATGTCGGAACAGGGCGTGGCCGTCTACCAGCGGGAACGGGAACGGCGGCTGCAGTGGCGGCTCTCGATGGTGAACGAGGCGGGCAGGCGCATCGGCAATGTCGCAGCCTGATATCGCCCGCCTGCGGGCCCGCCTCAGGCGCAGCGCCTCAGGCTGAGTGGCTCAATGGCCGGCGTGCCGGCCGTCACGACCGGCGGTGAGGCGGCCTTCCAGGCCCGCGATCAGCGTGTCCATCACGAGACGGAACATGTGGTCCTGGTCAGGGCCTTCAGGGGCCGCACTCGTAGAGCCAGGGCCTGCGTCCGCGGCCCCGTCTTCGTCGGCCTCAGGGTCATGGGACTTGAGGGTCGACCACTGGTGGAGCGAGCCGTTGAGTTCCGCGGTGAGGGCACCGATGACGACGGCGACCACCAGCGCGGCGATCTCCGAGACCTCTGACTGCGGCACACCGGCAGCCGCCACGATGGCGGTGAGGGCGGTCCAGAACGGGTCCTCGGGCTGGATGAAGTCCGGCTGGTGGCTGAACGAGTACGCCAGCAGCTTGGGGTGACGGCGCGCCAGGGTCCGGAAGTCCGTGGCGAGCAGGCGGATCCGCTCCTGCCAGGGAGCGTCCTCCAGTGTCACGGTGCGGAACTGCGCTCCGATCATTCTCGTGACGCCGCGCAGCACGGCTTCCTTGTTCGGCACGTGGTGGTACAGCGACATCGGGTTCGCGTCGAGCGCGGTGGCGAGTTTGCGCATGGTGAGCGCCTCGACCCCGTCGGCGTCGATGAGCCGCAGGGCGGCGGCGTAGATCCCGGCCTCGGTCAGAGGCACGTCCCTCTTCCTCGTTCCCCGCGGGGGACGCCTCACCTTCTTTTCCATACCTCGTACGGTATCAATTCCATACGGCGTATGTTTCCGTCCGGCGCCACGGCATCGACCTGCGCAGCGCGCCCTTGCCCTCCACCCCCTCCACCCCCTCCGCAGAGGAGCAAGACATGACCGTCGTCTACGGCTACGTCCGCGTGCCCTCCCCGACGTTCGCCCCGCCCGCCGACCCCGCCACACCGCTGATCCTCATCGGCCCCGGCACCGGCATCGCACCGCTGCGCGGCTTCCTGGAGGAGCGGGCGACACAGCACGCGAACGGCACCCAGGTGGGCCTGTCCCAGGTGTTCGTCGGCTGCCGCCACCCGGAGCACGACTACTTCGTACAAGCAGGAGATCCAGGACTGGGAGCAGGCCGGCATCGCCCAGATCCACACCGCCTTCTCCGCGGTGACCGGCCACCCGGCCCGGTTCGTGCAGAACGCCATCGCCCATGCCGCCGACACGGTGTGGCAGGCCATCGAGGACGGCGCGTACATCTACGTCTGCGGTGACGGCCGCCGCATGGCCCCCGCCGTCCGCGAGGCACTCGCGCCATCCACCGCCAGAAGACCGGCAGCGACGACGAGAGGGCCCAGTTCCACCTGGACAGCAAGAAGTTCGCCGTGGAGGAAGTCCCCATCCCCGTGCCGGGGCCGGGCGAGGTCCTCACCGAGGTCAAGGCCGCCGGCGTCTGCCTCTCCGACGTCCACCTGCTCGACGGCTCCCTCGTCCCGCTGTTCGCCACCTCCGACACCATCACCGTCGGCCACGAGGTCTCCGGTGTCATCCACACGCTCGGCCCCGACCTCAAGCGCGGCCTGCCCGTCGGCACCCGCGTCACCCTGGAGGCCGGCAAGACCTGCGGCACGTGCGCCGGATGCGTGCGCCACCGCCCCTGCACCCAGATGCTCACCGCCGGCATCGACTACGACGGCGGCTGGGCCGAGTACGTCATCGCCCGTGAGGACACCCTCATCCCCATCCCCGACAGCCTCCCCTTCGACCAGGCCGCGATCATCCCCGACGCGGTCTCCACCCCCTACGCCGCAGTCGTCTCCACCGCGGGCGTCCGTGCCGCCCAGTCCGTCGGCGTCTGGGCCGTGGGCGGAGTCGGCGCGCACAACGTACGTCTCGCCCGCCTGGTCGGCGCCGCGCCGATCATCACGGTCGACCCGCTGCCCAGCGCTCGCGAGCGTGCCCTGGCCTTCGGCGCGGAGCTCGCGCTCGACCCGGCAGCCCCCGACTTCGCCGACCAGGTCCGCGCAGCCACCGGCGGACGCGGCCTGGACTTCGCCTTCGACTGCGCCGGCGTCCCCGCCGTCCGCGACCAGGCCGCCTCCGTGCTCGGCCTGGGCGGCTCCCTGATCCTGGTGGGCATCACGCCCCGGCCACTGACCATCACCGAGGGACTGACCTTCAACTACCTGCAGAAGCAGGTGCGCGGCCACTACGGCGGCTTCCCCGAGTCCGTCTCCGAGCTGGTGCAGCTGACCGCGGCCGGACGGCTCGACCTGGCCCCCTCCATCCCCGACCACATCCCGCTCGTCGAGGCCGCCGACGCCGTCCACCGACTGGAGAACAAGATCGGCGAGCCCCGGGCCGCGCACCGCAGCTCGGCGACGCTCGCGCGAACCGTCAACGCATCCTCGCCACCGCTCGGCGGAAACTGCGGGACGACCCCGACGCAAGTCTCGACAGCGTCGCTGTGGCGGCCGGCCTCGCGCGGCGCACCTTCTACGGGCACTTCCCCAACCGGCATGCGCTCATCACCGAGTTGACGCAGGAAGCAGCCCAGGCACTTCGACAAGCGTTCGCCGCAATGGGGCTGCCTCCTCACCGCGCGCGTGGCTTCCGTACGGCCGGATCTGATGGCCGCTTCCGTGCGCGTCACCCGTTTTCTGAGGCGGGAGAGCAGCCACTGGACGCCGATCCAGAAGCCAGCCGAGGTCGCCGCCGCCCTCGAGGAGCACTGGAGCAGCTCTCGGGGGTGACCGGCGCGTCCAGCAACAGCGCCCGTGGGTGCACGCCGGGCGGTGCTGGCTCCATGCCGCCCGACACCCGAGGGGTCCCGCACCGCCGTGCGTCCCGCCGAGCGGGGCGGGCGCTCATCAAGACGGCCGGAGCCTCGCTGCGGCGACGCCATGTCCCGTCGGACTGGCGATAACGCCGCGGAGCTTGGCCAATGACACCGCCACGGGTCGCAAGCCTGGGCCGCCACGTGTCATCGGTGTCCACGACATCGTGGATCGCCGACGCCCCGGCCGGCAGGGCAACGGTGCCGTAGCACGGGACCCACCCGACTTGGCCGGCGGCGGCGCACCAATCCGGACCCTCAGACGAGATCGGGCAGCGGGCGCCGGGTGACCTCGTGCGCGTCCTCCGGCGGGAGCCCGAGCATGCGCAGGACCATCTCCGCCAGGTCGGAGGCGGCCTCGTCGCCGTCGAGGTCGGGGCGGGCCAGCCTCAACGCCACCAGCGACAGCAGGGTGCCGCCCAGGGCGGACAGGGCGGTGGTGGGGTCGGCAGCGGTGAAGCGGCCCGAGGCGATGCCGCGTTCCAGATCGCGACGTGCTCGTGGCGACAGGCCACCCTCGGAGTGGATGTGGGCCAGGCCGCGGTCGCGCAGGATCCGCATGAGTTCGGGGTGGGAGTCGGCCATCCGGGCGGAGAGCCGGAAACCCGCCGCAACCAGCTCGGCGGGGTCCTCGATCCCTTGGACACGCTCGTCGATGACCTGGCCGAACTCCTCCAGGGCGTCCGCCACGGCGGCGTCGAACAGCTCCGTCTTGGACTCGAAGTGGTTGTAGAAGGAGCCGAAACCGACATCCGCGCGCTCGGCGATGGCCTGGATGCTGGCGCTGGTGTCCCCGGTCTCCGCGAGGATCTGCCGGGCCGCACGGATGAGGGCCTGACGGGTCTCGGCGCGGCGCCGTTCGAAGCGGTTCTTGGGTGGGGCTGACGTCGGCATACAACCGAGTGTAGCGGCCGTTCCGATGGCGCCCGCATCACTGATGTTTCCATCAAATATATGGGCCTGCTCTATTGACGGTGGGCAACGGCAAAGTTGATGATTTCCTCATTACGGCAGTGTTGCTTGGAGGGCACCATGTCCCACACCCCCGTTAACAGGGCCGATCTCCAGACGCCCCATCAAGATCTCCACAGTGAGCTTGGCGCCCTGCGCGGTGAGCATCCCGGCCGGTCCCGGAACCCCGTCATCAAGGTGGCGGACCTGGCCTGGCTGGAGTTCGAGAAGCCGGACCTGGACCGGGCCGAGGTGTTCGCCCGGGACTTCGGGTTCGCGATCGCCGCCCGCACCGAGCGGGAGCTGTGGCTGCGCGGTACCTTCGCGGGCTCACCGTGCATGGTCATCCGGCGCGGGCAGGCTTCCCGCTTCGTCGGGCCTGCGTTCCGCGCGGCTGAACGGGCCGATCTGGACCGGCTTGCCCGCACGACCGGCAGTGACGTCCGGGACATCGACGTACCCGGCGGCGGACAGTCCGTCACTCTGCTCGATCCCTCCGGCTTCCCGGTGGGGGTCGTGCACTGCGCCGAGCAGCTGCCCGCTCTGCCCGAGCAGCAGCCGCTGATCCTCAACACCGGCGCCGAGCGCCGTCGTACGAACGCCACCCAGCGGCCGCCCCGCGAGCCGTCGCGTATCCAGCGGCTCGGTCACGTGGTGCTGGAGACGCGGGTCTTCCTGCGGGCCCTGGACTGGTATCTGGACACCCTCGGGATGATCGTGTCCGACTTCCTGTTCCTGGACGGGCAGCGCGGGCGCGGGCCGACGATGGCGTTCATCCGCTGCGACCAGGGCAGCCTGCCTGTGGACCACCACACCCTCGCCCTGCACCTGGGGCCCGGTACCGGATACGTCCACTCCGCCTACCAGGTCACCGACCTCGACTCGATCGCCGCCGGCGGCGAGTACCTGGCCGAGCGCGGCTACCGGCGCAGCTGGGGCATCGGCCGGCACATCCAGGGCAGCCAGCTCTTCGACTACTGGCGCGACCCCGACCGCTTCATGCTGGAGCACTTCGCCGACGGCGACCTGTTCTCCTGCGACCTCGAACCCGGCTGGGCGCCGATGTCCGCGAGCGGCCTCGCCCAGTGGGGCCCGCCGGTCACGCGTGACTTCCTGGGCGCGAGCCCGTCCCCGTCCAAGCTGCGCGAGGTCATGAGGGCCCTGCGCGACGACAACGAACTCGACCCCGCACGCCTGCTGGGCCTGATGAAAGCGATGAGCTCATGAGCACCAACGTTCTGCGCACCACTGGGGGCACCTCCCGCTCGAGCGGAGCCGAGAGTGGGGGAGGCTGGTGGGTCGTCCGCGACGAGCGCGCCGTCCGTATCGAGACCAAGGCCGTCACCACCGCCGAACTGCTCGCTGACCGGGACGCCGTCCGTGAGGCCGCCGCCTCCGGCGAGAGCGGCACGCCGGTCGCCGACCTGGTGGCGCTGCCCCCGGTGACCACCCCGTGCCGGGTGGTGGCCCAGATGGTCAACTACCGCAGCCACGCCAAGGATTCCGGCTTCACCGGCGACATCCCGCCCACCTTCTTCCGCAAGGCGTCCGGCTCGGTCAGCGGCCCGCACGACACGATCGTCCGCCCGGCACACGTCAACTTCCTCGACTACGAGGTGGAAATCGGCCTCGTCATGGGCGCGCCCCTGCCCGTAGGCACCGTCGTGGAGGAGCAGGACCTGCCGCGCTTCGTCGCCGGGCTGGTCCTCACCAACGACGTCAGCGCACGCGACGTCCAGCTGACCAAGACCCAGTTCTACGAGAGCAAGTCCTACCCGACCTTCACGCCGACCGGGCCCTACCTCGCCCTGCTGGAGCCCGACGACTTCACCCACCTGCTGAACCTGCGACTGCGGCTGTCCGTCAACGGTGTACCGCGCCAGGACCGCACCCTCGCCGACATGATCGTACGGCCCGCCCAGGCGCTCACCCTGCTCGCCCGCTTCCAGACTCTCGACCCGGGCGACCTGCTGCTGACCGGCACACCCGGCGGCACCGCGCTGAAGGCTCCGCCCGCACCGGTCGCGAAGATCAGCGCGCTGCTGCCGCCCGCGGTCAGGTGGAAGGCGTTCTTCAAGGGTCAGGCCAAGAACCCGCTGTACCTGCACGCCGGTGACGTCGTCACCGCCACGATCGCCACCCCGGACGGGCGGATCGACCTCGGCGAGCAGCGCAACCCTGTGGCGGACGCAAGGTGAGCGCCGCAGCCGCCCGCAGACCGGTAGTGATCATCGGCGCGGGGCCCGTGGGGGTCACCGCCGCGCTCCTGCTCGCCCAGCGCGGAGTGCCCAGCGTCCTCCTGGAACGCCACAGCGACATCTACCCCCTGCCGCGAGCCGTCGTCGTGGACGACGAGGTCCGCCGGATCCTGCAGAGCGTCGGCGTTCACGAGGAGTTCGCCGCCGTGGCGCGCCCGGCACCGGGCCTGCGGCTGCTGGACCCCCGGCGCCGCGTGATCGCCGAGTTCCCGCGCTCCCTGCACGGCCACCACGGCTTCCCGCAGACCAGCATGTTCGACCAGCCCGAGCTGGAACGCCTGCTGCGTGCCGCCCTCAAGCGCCGCCCCGAGTGCGAGTTGTGGGGCGGGGTGGAGGTCGTGTCGGTCACCCAGGACACCGGCGGATCACACGCTCCGACGGGTCCGGTCCGGGTCACCTTCCGCCGTGACAGCGGCGACGAGGAGGAGCATCTGTGGGCCGATGCCGTCCTCGGCTGCGACGGAGCGGGCAGCATCACCCGTGACGCCATCGACGCCGTATGGGAAGACCTGCACTTCGAGGAGAGCTGGAGGGTCATCGATGTCCGCACCAGCCTTCCGGTGCGCACCTGGGAAGGCGCCGAGCAGGTCTGCTGCCCCACCCGGCCGGCCACGTTCATGCGCGTCGGAGAGGACCGTTACCGCTGGGAGTTCCGGATGGCCGAGGGCGAGCCCCTGGACGGCCCGCAGGGGCTGGAACGCCTGCGCGAGCTGGTCGCCCCCTGGGTGGACCTGCCGTCTGACGGGTCGCAGGACGATGACTTCGAGGTGATCCGGCAGGCGCAGTACACCTTCCGCGCCCGCCTCGCCGACCGCTGGCGCCGCGGACGCGTCTTCCTGCTCGGCGACGCCGCCCACCTCACCCCGCCCTTCATCGGGCAGGGCCTGTGTGCGGGCCTGCGCGACGCCCGCAACCTCACCTGGAAACTCGCCCACGTCCTCCAGAAGGGCGCAGACGAACGCCTGCTGGACACCTACGAGCAGGAGCGCAAGCCGCACGCCCGCCACGTGATCCGTCTCGCGGTCGCCGTCGGCTGGGCCATGACCGGCGGACAGGACCGGGGAGCGGCGCTCCGCCGGACCGTCGTGGGCGCGGCCTGCCGCATTCCCGGCGTGACCGCGACGGTCAGCCGCGACCTCAGCCCCGCCCTGACCGCCGGCCCACTCGTACGGCGCCGCCCCCGGCTGACCGGGCGCTCACTGGCCGCCACCTTCTGCCCTCAGCCCTGGGTCCTGCGGGGCGGCAGGCGCGTGCGCCTCGACGACGTCCTCGGCGACTCCTTCACCGTCCTGACCGCCGTACCGCCGACCGCGCAGATGACGGGCGTGGCCACGGCACTGGGCGCGCCCACGGTCCACGTCGGTGACCTGGGCGACGACGGCACCTTGGCCGCCTGGCTGGCCCGCGGCCGCGCCGACGCCGTCCTGTTGCGCCCCGACCGCGTCGTACTGGACACCGTCCCCACAGGCACCGGCGACTTCACCGGCACCGCATCCTGGGCCTCGTTGCTGCACACGGCCCGCCGCCCCGCCGAAGCCCGGCCCGCACCCTGACGAGGAACACCACACCATGACCACCCCGCACTCCACGCCGTGTCCGGAGCCCTTCCTGCCGCCCGACCCACGAGCGGCCGCCGGCAGCCGCATCGCGGACTTCGCCCGCTGGGCCGCCCGACACCAGGGCGCCGAAGGGATTCCGGACCCGACCGACTACCAGGCCCTGCACCACTGGTCCGTCACGGACCTGGAAGGATTCTGGGCCGCGGTGTGGGAGTACTTCGACATCGACGCCACCACTCCGTACGAGCGGGTGCTGGCCGACGAGACCATGCCGGGTGCGCGCTGGTTCCCAGGCGCCTCCCTCAACTACGCCCACCACGCGCTGCGCCACCTGGACCCGGAGGCGCCCGCGATCACCGCGCTGGACGAGACCGGAGCCGCCTACGAGATCACGGGCCGGGAGCTGCGCGCCCAGGTCGCGTCCGTCGCGGCCACCCTGCGCGACCTGGGCGTCGGACCGGGCGACCGGGTGGTCGGCTACCTGCCCAACACCCCCCACGCCGTCATCGCCTTCCTCGCCACCGCCAGCCTCGGCGCGGTGTGGTCCGTGTGCGGCCAGGACTACGCACCCCAGGCCGCCGCCGACCGCTTCGCCCAGCTCGAACCCACGGTGCTCATCACCGCGGACGGCTACCTCTTCAACGGCACCCGCCACGACCGTCGCGCCGCCTCCCTCGACGTCGCCGCCGCCCTTCCCACGCTCAAGGCCACGGTCCTCGTGGACCACCTGGGCCTTGCGCGGCCCGCGGCCCGGGCCGCGAGGCTGACCGTTCCCTGGGAGGACGCGGCCGGCCGCACCGAGTACCTCACCATCACCCCGGTGCCGTTCGACCACCCGCTGTGGATCGTCTTCTCCTCCGGCACCACCGGCCTGCCCAAAGGCATCGTCCACGGGCACGGCGGCGTCCTGCTGGAACACCTCAAGATCCTCGGCCTGCACTGCGACCTGGGCGTCGGAGACCGCCTGCTGTGGTACACCACCACCCACTGGATGATGTGGAACCTGGTCGTCTCCACCCTGCTGACCGGTGCCGCCACCTGCACCTACGACGGCAGCCCCGCGCCGGTGGCGCGCCCGGACGTCCTGTGGGAGCTGGCGGCGCGCCACAAGGTCACCGTCTTCGGCACCAGTCCCCAGTACCTGCTGGCCATGGCGAAGCTCGGCGTCGACCCCGCCGTGCACGACCTTTCGGCGATCCGCGTCATCGGCTGCACCGGCTCCGCCCTGCCCGCCTCCGCCTACCCCTGGGTCCGCGACCGCGTCGGCGCAGACGTCCAGCTGGCCTCCACCAGCGGCGGCACGGACGTCGTCTCCGGCTTCGCCGGCAGCGCCCCCACCACCCCGGTGTGGGCGGGCGAACTGTCGGCTCCCAACCTCGGCGTGGCGCTCACGGCGTACGACGGCGCGGGACGGCCGGTCGTCGACCAAGTCGGCGAACTGGTCGTCACCCGGCCCATGCCGTCGATGCCGCTGTACTTCTGGAACGACCCTGACGGCAGCCGCTACCGCGACGCCTACTTCAGCGCCTACCCGGGCGTGTGGCGGCACGGCGACTGGATTACCCTCACCTCCCACGGCTCAGTGATCGTGCACGGCCGCTCCGACGCCACCCTCAACCGCAACGGCGTACGCCTGGGCAGCGCCGACATCCACGACATCGTCGAACACCTCCCCGAGATCACCGAGGCCCTCGTCATCGGTGCGGAGGAACCCGACGGCGGCTACTGGATGCCGCTCTTCGTGGTCCTCGCCGACAGGGTCGGCCTGGACGAGTCACTGCGCGAGAAGATCCGCGACGCGATCCGCACCGGCGCCTCCCCCCGCCACGTCCCCGACGAGATCCTCGCCGTGCCGGCCATCCCGCACACGAAGACCGGCAAGAAGCTCGAGGTCCCGGTCAAACGCCTCCTCCAGGGCGCACCCGCCGACCAGGTCCTCAACCCCGCGGCGGTCGACAACCCCGACCTGATCGCCTACTTCGCCCGGTTGGGCGCCGAACGCCGCCAGGCCCGCCGCCCGCACACCCCCGAAGGCGTCTCGTGATCCTCTCCGCCTCGCTGACCTGTCTCATCGCGTTGGTCTTCGCCCTGCTGGGCGCGGCCAAGATCCTGCCCTGGGTCCGATGCCCGAGCTGGCCGCCCACGCCGGCTTCACCACCGCGGCCTACCGGGTCATCGGCGGGCTGGAGCTGGCGGGCGCCATCGGCGTGGCCCTCGGCCCGGTCGTACCGCTGTGCGGCGGCCTGGCCGGCATCGGACTGCTGATGCTGCTCGCCGGTGCCGTGACGACGCACGTACGCAAGGGCGACGGGCTGACCAAGCTCCTCCCCGCGGTGACATGCGCGGCCCTGGTCTTCCGGGCGCGCCCCGGCTCCGGTCGCGGTCCACAGCGGTATGAGGCCGGGGTCGGTGACGGCGTGCCAGACCTTGGCGGGGGAGTGCGGGTAGTCGTGGACGATGCGGATGACGCTCATGGAAGGCTCCCCAAGCGTTCGAGGGCAGAAAATACAGTGACTAGACATTCCGACCCGCTGACGCGCTCGGCGGTGTGCGGGCGGCCGCGGGGAAACGGGCGGGCCGGCCCGGCGACCCCGCTGGTCGCCGAGCCGGCCCTCGTGTCAATCACGCCGGCGGCCGCTAGCGGGCCTCGTCCTGGTGGGACAGCTCCAGGTCGAAGTCCGTGACGCCACTGCCGTCCAGGCGTACGGACGCCGCGACCGGGGCGTAGCCGCTGGCGATGACGGTGTACTCGCCGCCGTCCAGGTCGGTGAACCCGTAGACGCCGTCGGCCCCGGTGATCGCGGTACCGACCACGTTGCCGGCCGCGTCCAGCAGGATGACCTTGGCGTCGTCGAGCGGCCGGCCGGTGGCGGTGCTCACCACGCCGCCGAGCCGGGCGCTGGGCTCCAGACGGATCTCGTGGACCTCGCCGGCGCCCGGGGCGACCTCCACGGGGAGGGCGGCCGGACGGTGGCCCGGGGCGTTCACGACCAGCGTGTAGGTGCCGGGGACGAGATCGGTCAGCGTGAACGAGCCGTCCTCGGCCGTGCTCCCGGAGGACACCACCTCGCCGCGCACATCGGTGGCGACCAGCAGCGCCGCGGGCACCGGGCGGGCGCCGTCGGCGTCCCGGACGACCCCCGAGAGGGCGACGGTGCCGCTGAGGACGAGGTCGCAGACGACCGGCTCCTCGCCGACGAGCACGGTGACGGCCTGCGGCTGGCGGGCACCGGCGGCGGCGATCAGCACATAGGTGCCGGGGCCGGTGACGGACACCGCGTAGCCGCCGTCGGCGCCGGTGACGGCGCGGCCGAGTTGCCGTCCGTCGACGTCGATGACGGTGATCACGGCCTGCTGGACGGGCGCGTTGGTGCCGTCCAGCGCCCGGCCCCGCACGACGTACGACGGGCCGCCCGGCACGGGCGCGAACCGGTCGGCGGCGACGGGGCGCTCCACGGCGGCCGCCGTCGCCGGCTGCCCGGCGGGCTCCCGGCCGGCGGTGGTGTCCGCGGCGGGGGCGGCGTCCGCGGCGGCGGTCGCGGCCGGCTCCGCGGCCGGTGCGCCGTTCTCCTCCGCCGCCTGGGCCTCCAGGCCGGAGACCTTGCGCAGCGGCACCTCCTTGGTCCACAGCGCGACCAGGAAACCCAGGACCATCACGCCCGCGGCGATGAGGAACACGAGCTGCATCGAGTCGGTGAAGCCGACCTTGAACGGCTCGGCCAGGCGCGGGTCGAGCCGCTGGATGAACGACGAGTCGTTGAGCACGGAACCGCCACCGCCGCCGCCCGCCCCCGGGTGCTTGAACATCGCCAGCACGGGCGCGTTGGCCGGGTCGGCGCGTACGGCCGGGTCGTGCAGGGCAGCCTGGAAGGCCGGCGTCTGCGCGGCGGACCGGAAGGCGGAGCTGATCTTGTCGCCGACGGTGCTGAACAGCACGGAGAGGAAGACTGCCGTACCGGCGGTGCCGCCCATCTGGCGGAAGAAGGTGGCCGACGCGGTCGCCACGCCCATGTCCTTGGGCTCGACGGCGTTCTGCACGGCCAGCGTCAGGATCTGCATACAGCCGCTGAGGCCGATGCCGAACAGCGCCATGTAGGCCATGGTCTCCGGCAGCGCCGTGTTCCACTCCACCCGGTAGTGGAACAGCAGCATGGCGGCGATGATCAGCGCGGTGCCGATGACGGGGAAGACCTTGTACTTGCCGGTCTTCTGGATGATGCGGCCGACCACGATGGTGCCGGCGATCATGCCGACCATCAGCGGCAGCATCAGCAGACCGGACTTGGTGGGGCTGACGCCCTTCACGATCTGCAGGTACAGCGGCACCATCATCATGCCGCCGAACATGCCCATGCCGATGAGCACGGACAGCAGGCTCATCTTGCTGAACACCGCGCTGCGGAACAGCCGCATCGGGATCAGGGCCTCCTCGCCCATCGCCCGTTCGACGAGGACCCACACGATCAGGCCGACCGCACCGACGCCGTAGCACAGGTACGCCTTGGTGGAGGCCCAGCCCCAGTCCTGGCCCTGCTCGGCGACGAGCAGCAGCGGCACGACGCCGATGGCGATGGTGAGCGCGCCCCACCAGTCGATGCGGTGCTCGCGCCGGGTGTGCGGGAGGTTCAGCACCTTGGCGACGACGAACAGCGCGATGATGCCGACCGGCACGTTGACCAGGAACACCCAGCGCCAGCCGGCGATGGCCAGGATGCTGCTGCGGCCCGCGAGGAAACCGCCGATCAGCGGGCCGAGCACGCTGGAGGAGCCGAACATCGCGAGCATGTAGCCCTGGTAGCGGGCCCGCTCGCGGGGCGGCACGATGTCACCGATGATCGCCAGCGCCAGCGACATCAGACCGCCCGCGCCGATGCCCTGGAAGGCACGGAACGCGGACAGCTCCGTCATGGAGGTGGCGAACGAGCAGGCCGCCGAGCCGGCGATGAAGATCGTGATGGCCGCCAGGAAGAAGGGCTTGCGGCCGTAGAGGTCGGACAGCTTGCCGTACAGCGGCGTGCTGATGGTCGAGGTGATCAGATACGCGGTCGTGACCCACGCCTGCGAGCTGAGCCCGTGCAGGTCGTCGGCGATCGTGCGGATCGAGGTGCTGACGATGGTCTGGTCGAGCGCCGCGAGGAACATCCCCAGCATCAGTCCGCTGAGGATCGTCATGATCTGCCGGTGCGTCAGTCTGCCGGCCGGTGGTGGCGACGCGGATATCTCTGCGGTTCCCCCGCGGGCCGGGGACGCTGACATGGTCATGCGTACGAATCTCCTTGCCTCGCCTCGCCCCCCGGGCACTGCCCGGCTCCGAGGCTCGTGTTCATGCGGTCCGCCGGGTCGCCGTGGGGCGCTGCACAGATCCCCGATCGACGTGCGAGCGCACGGCTCCCTCCGGGCGCTCCGACGGCCCGTGCCGATCATCACTCATGTTCCGTTGCTTGCGGCTACCAACTGAGTGTAGATCCTGGCAGCGCCTGGCTCTATCACATATGCCGATCATCAACGTCCCCTTACCGGAAGGCACGCCGTCAGGGCAGGGCCGGCCATCCGGTCAGGCCGGTCAGGCCGAGGAGCACGGCACCGATGCCGCACGGCACCGGCAGCCGGCCGGCCACCGGTGCCCACGGGGCCCCGCCGATCCTGCCGCCCGGCCCGGGAAAGGCGGTGGGGAAAGCCCCGCACAGGCCGGTCAGCCCGGCGACGACCGCCACCGCGCAGACGCAGCCGGGCGCCCGGCCGTCGGGGCCACCCCGACCAGGTGGCAGCGGCCGCCCGTCCCCCGCGCACCGCGCCGGCCCACCGCCTTCGGACGCCAGCGGTGCGTACGGCGACGTGCGGACCGGGGCCGGCCGGGGCTCTCGGGGGCCGGGGGCGGTGACGGCCTTCGGGGAGGGTGGCAGTGGCGCACCGGCCTGTGGGCGAGACCGGTGCGCAGGGGGTGGCCCGGCCGGGGCTCTCGTCGGTCCGGGGCGGTTGCGCCCCGGCGCCGGGGGGCTACAGGTCGTCCCATGTCCCGAGGCCGGTCAGGGCGCCCACGGGGTCGGGGTCCGGAGTGCCGCGGGGCCACCAGTCTTCGCGGCCTGGCTCCGACTCGTAGGCGTACCACAGCCCGTCGCGGCCGAGGCGGAGCTGTGCATGGCCCCGCGGGTGGGTGAGGCGGTTGCGCCAGGGACGGAACGCCGGCAGATCGGCGGCGAGCAGCAGCGGGCGGGCCCGGTCGAAGCGGCCGGCCGGAGGGTCCCACGGCTCCTCCAGGGCGGCCAGCCCGGCGGCTCCGCCCTGGCGCCAGGCGGCGACGGCCCGCGCCAGGTCGGACGGGGAGCGGCCGACGGCCGTGGCGAGCGTGGAGTACAGGGTGCGGGTGGCGGCGGTGAGGCCGGAGCCGGGGCGGGCGGCGGCCAGGCGCACCGCGTCCTGCCACAGCGACAGCTCCCCCACCGGATCCCGGCCGGTGCCGAGGAGCGCGTGCGCCCGGGCGGCGGCGTCGGTCGCGAGCTGGTCCAGCGCGAACGGGTCCGGGCCGCCGGGCGCCGCCGGATACACCGGTGGCTGCTCGGGATGCGGCGGCACCGGCAACGGCGGGGGCAGCGGCGGCAGTCCGCGGGGCGCGAGGGCGTCGGTGGCGCGGACGCCGGGCAGCGCCCGGGGCTGCCGCTCCCGGGCGGCGCGGGCCGCGCGGGCGGCACTGCGCCGGGACAGCGCGTCGAGCAGGTCCTGCTCGCCCCGGCCGCGAAGCAGGAGCAGGACGAAGGGGTCGGCGTCGAGCAGCCGGGCCGTCTGGTAGCACAGCGCGGCCGCGTGCTTGCAGGGATGGCCGGAGTCGGGGCAGCTGCAGCGCGGGGAGAGGTCGCCGGGGCCGGGCAGCAACGGCACCCCGCAGTCGGCGAGCGACTGGGGCAGCTCCCCGTCGAGCAGCGCGGCGATGTGTCCCGGACGGTCGGCGGCCGTGTCCAGGAAGCGCTCCCAGTCCTCGTCCCGAAGGGTGTGGACCCGCACCTGCACGCGGTACGGGCGCGGGCGGCTCCCGCGCACGTACGCCAGCACCAGCCCCGGTGTCACGGTGATCGCGTCGACATGGCCCTGGTCGGCGTAACCACGCCCCCGCGCCAGCCGCTCGGGATCCAGCGCGCCCCGCTCCAGCGCGGCCGTCCACGCGTTGCCCCACCAGGTCCCGGCGAACGACGCGCCCTCCTCGGCGGCCCCGCGCGGCGCGAACGCGGGGAACGTGCGCCGCAGTTCGCCGTCACGGTGGGGGGTGGCCATGGTGGCGGGCAGGTGCGGGGCCGCTGTCACGGGGGCCGGGAGGTCCGGTTCGGCGGGGGCGGCGGAAGGGGTGGGAGGGGAGGCCGGCAGCGGCGGGCGCGGGTGAGCCGGGCCGGTGGGGGCGACGGGGGCGGAGGACGACCGGTCCCCGCGGGCACCGCCGCCGGCGGCCGCACCGGTGTCGGGGGGCCCGGTCTCCTCGTCCGGGGTGTCGGACCACGCCGGCATGCGGAAGGCGTTGGCCAGGTAGTGCCGCATGTCCTGGACGGCCTTGGTGCGGGCCGCGTGGTGATCCGCCGCGGGACGGGAGGCGTCGCGCGGTGCCGCGGCGGCGGAACCGCCGGCCGTGCGTGACCCGCCTCGGGCACTTGCCCGGCCCGGCCGCCTGCCGGGAGCGGCACTCGCCGCGTCCGCTTCCGCCGCCGCGTCCTCCTCGGCCCGCAGCGCCTCCCGCCGGGCGGCTCGCAGCGCCTCCCTCGCGATGTCGGCGGGGCGGCCGGACGGCGCGCCCGCGGGGTCCTCTTCCCGTTCCCCGGCGGTGGCGGTCGCCTCGGCCCGTGCCGCGGCGGCGCCGGCCGGGCGAGGGGGTTCGTCCGGTGCGGGGACGGGCTCGGCGCCGGTGTGCCCGCGCGCCGCTCTCAGCGCGCGGCGGGCGGCGTCGGCGGGTGCGGCCTGCGCTCGCACCGGCGCCGGGTCGTGCTCGGCGCCGGTGCGCTCGCGCGCCGCCCTGAGCGCGCGGCGGGCGGCGTCGGCGGGGCCGGGGGTGCTGGTCCCGGGGTGCTCCGGAGGGAGACTCATGGCGTCCTCCGGAGGGAGACGAGATCGGACAGTTCGCGGTCGGTCAGTTCGGTCAGGGCCACCTCGCCGGAGCCCAGAACGGCGTCGGCGAGGGCGCGCTTGGCGGTGAGCATCTCGGCGATGCGGTCCTCGACCGTGCCCTCGGTGACCAGGCGGTGGACCTGGACGGGCTGGGTCTGGCCGATGCGGTAGGCGCGGTCGGTGGCCTGCTCCTCCACGGCGGGGTTCCACCAGCGGTCGATGTGGATGACATGGCCCGCGCGGGTGAGGTTCAGCCCGGTGCCCGCCGCTTTCAGGGAGAGGACGAGGACCGGGGTCTCGCCGTTCTGGAAGCGGTCGACCATGCGCTCGCGCTCGGGCACCGGCGTGCCGCCGTGCAGGAGGTCCACCGGGATCGCGCGGGCGGACAGGTGCGCGGTGACGAGGCGGGCCATGCCGACGTACTGGGTGAAGACGAGCGCCGAGCCGTCCTCGGCGAGCAGGGTGTCCAGCAGCTCGTCGAGCAGGGCGAGTTTGCCCGAGCGGTGTGCCAGGCGGCCGGGACGGGGCTCCTCTTTGAGGTACAGCGCGGGGTGGTCGCAGATCTGCTTCAGGGCGCCCAGCAGCTTCAGGACCAGGCCGCGGCGGGCGATGCCCTCGGCGGTCTCGATGGCGAGCATCGACTCGCGCACCACGGCCTCGTACAGCGCGGCCTGTTCGCGGGTGAGCGGTACGGGGTGGTCGGTCTCGGTCTTCGGGGGCAGCTCGGGGACGATGCCCGGGTCGGACTTCCTGCGGCGCAGGAGGAAGGGGCGGACCAGGCGGGCGAGGCGGTCGACCGCCGCCGGGTCCTCGCCGTTCTCCACCGCGCGGGCGTGCCGGGCGCGGAAGGACTTCAGGGGGCCGAGCAGGCCGGGGGTGGTCCAGTCGAGCAGGGCCCACAGCTCGGAGAGGTTGTTCTCCACCGGGGTGCCGGTCAGGGCCACGCGCGCGGGGGCCGGGACCGTGCGCAGTGCCTTGGCCGTGGCCGAGTAGGGGTTCTTCACGTGCTGGGCCTCGTCGGCGACGACCAGGCCCCAGGGACGGCCGGCGAGCTGTGCGGCCGCCGACCGCATCGTGCCGTACGTGGTGAGGACGAAGCCGCCGTCGAGGCCGTCCAGGGTGCGGTCGGCGCCGTGGAAGCGGCGCACGGGGACGCCGGGCGCGAACCGGGTGATCTCCCGCTGCCAGTTGCCGAGCAGGGAGGCGGGGCAGACGACGAGGGTCGGCTCGGTGCGGGCCCGTTTCAGGTGCAGGGCGATGAGGGTGACGGTCTTGCCGAGGCCCATGTCGTCGGCGAGGCAGCCGCCGAGGCCGAGGGAGGTCATGAGGTCGAGCCAGGCCAGGCCGCGCAGCTGGTAGTCGCGGAGGGTGGCGTTCAGGCCCGGCGGCGGGTCGGCGGGGCGCAGGCCCGCCGTGAGGCGGTCGCGGAGGGTCGCCAGGGCGCCGGCGGGGACGGCTTCGACGCTCTCGCCGTCGACCTCGGCGGTGCCGGTGAGCGCGACGGACAGCGCGTCGACGGGGTCGAGCAGGCCCAGTTCGCGCTTGCGGGCCTTGCGGACCAGCGCGGGGTCGACGAGGACCCAGCGGTCCCTGAGCCGTACGACCGGGCGGTGGGCCTCGGCGAGGGTGTCCATCTCGGCCTCGCTGAGCGGGTCGCCGCCGAGGGCCAGCTGCCAGCGGAAGCGGAGCAGTTCCTCGCTCTCGAAGAAGCCGGTGCCGTCGGTCGCGGAGCCGGGCGCCGGGCGCACCACCGCGGCGGCGGTCAGATCGCGGGCGAGGTCGCGCGGCCAGTGCACGGCGACCCCGGCGGCGGCGAGCCGGGAGGCGGACACGCCGAGCAGCTCGCCCAGCTCGTCCTCGGACAGGGCGAGCACGTCGGGCACGTCCTGCTCGGCGAGCCGGTCCAGGGGCGGCCACACGCGGGCCGCCCGCCGCACGGCGAGGGTGGCGTCCACGCGCGCGCGGGGGCCGAACGCCGCGTCGGCCTCGCCCGCCCACAGGGCCGCCGCGTCGGCCACCAGGGTGGGGTCGGCAAGGCTGTGCACCTGCACGATCGCGGCCCCCGCGGCACGGGCGCCCTCGCTCGCGCCGGCGTCGAAGACGGCGTACGCCGACAGGTCCAGGCGCAGCGAGATCCGTACGCCCGCGTCCATGCCGGCGGCGACCTCGGCGGCCCACGCGTTCGCGTGGGGCAGGGCCACGGGTTCGCGGGCGGCGAAGGGCCGGCCGGCGGTGTGCGGGGCGGCCGGGGTGCGCGGCAGGGTGTCGGCGACCGCGTCGAGGAAGGAGCGGACCAGGGCCTCCGGCTCGGGCAGCCGGAGCGGGCCGGGTCCGGCCAGCGGCACGGCGTGGCCCTCCGGGGGCAGGGCGGCGGCCACCGCCCGCAGATGGGCGATGTCGTCGGGCTCCAGCGGGCCGGCCCGCCAGGCGTCGTGCCCGCTCGGGGTCAGGCCCGGGAGCAGCCGGCCCCGGGCGACCAGCCGCAGCGCGTGCAGCGCGGCGGCGCCCCAGCAGGCCGTCGCCGGGTGGGCGGCCGGGTCGCGGCGGGCCCGGGCCAGCAGCGGAAGGGCCGCGGCGAGCGGCAGGGTGAGCGCGGGGACCTGCCGGCGGCGCACGCCGGCACCGTGCCGGCGTACGACCGTCAGCTCGGCCTCTTCGCCGTGCGGGGGCAGGGGGCCGCCTTCGGGGTCCCAGAAGGCGACGCGGCCCTCGCGCGGCAGGGGTGCGGGCAGATAGACCGACGCGAGACGCACCGGGACCGGGTCCCCGGCGCGCACGGGGTCGTCCGCGCGCGCGGCCGTCGCGGCCGTGTCCGTGCTCATGCGTTCTGTCACCTCCCGCCCGTGTGCCGGATCGGACGTCATCGGACGCCTTCGACTCTACGGGCGGGGTCTGACAACCGGCCCCGGGGACCGGCCGCGAGCCCGGCGTTACGGCACCGTGCGGGAGACGACGTACACCATCGGGCTCTTCGGGTCGGACATGTTCACGACCACGTCCTGGGTGGGCGCCGGGTTCCTCTGCGGGTGGGTGAGGCCCCACCAGGGTCCGGTGCCGGTGAAGTGCCAGCCGCTGACCTCCTGGTCGCGGGCGCCGATGGCGACGTCGCCCCGCTTCAGGTCCTCCCGGCGGGTGCCCATGGACTCCAGGAAGGCGTCGAGGCCCGCGTCGTTGGTGCGGAACTGCACGTAGAGGCGGCTGGTCTTCCAGTTGTTCGTCTCGTAGGAGGCGGTGGCGTCGGCCGGGTGCGGGACCGGGACCTGGTAGAGCCGGCACTGCACCTTCGACGGCAGGCCGGCGGTGAGGCCCGTGGCCGCGTACTTGGCCTCCTTGTCCGCGCCACTGGCGCGGCTCTGGTTGGCGGAGATCACCAGGTACCCGGCCGGGATGCCGATCAGCAGGCCGATGATCAGCAGCGTGAGCACGCGCCGCTTGGCCTTCTGCCGGGGGGTCTCGACACGGCGGCGCGGCTCGTGCGGCGCGGCCGCCTGGCGGGGCAGCGCGGCGGTCATGCGGTGTCCCGGTCGCGGCGGGCCTGGGTGTAGCGCTCGTAGCGCTCGTAGCGCTCCACGCGGCGGCGCTTGGCGCGGCGGAACCGGCGGGCGACCAGCCGGGCCAGGTCGGCGGCGCCGACCATGCCGGCCTCGGGGCCGAGCTGGGCGCGGGTGATACGGGCCTCGGGGCGGTAGCCACGGCCGGTGAGGTGGCGCTTGAAGGCGTCCCGGGCCGGGCCGATGAGCAGGTCGTCGGCGGCCGAGACACCGCCGCCGATGACGAAGCAGGACGGGTCGAGGGCGGCGGCGAGGTTGGCGATGCCGACGCCGAGCCACTGGCCGATGTCCTGGAGCAGCTCGACGCACATGGCGTCGCCCTCGCGGGCCAGCTCGGTGATCATCGGGCCGGTGATGTCGCCGATCTGGCCCTTGACGTGCTCGATGATGCCGTAGGCCACCGGGGAGTCGGCGGCGGCCAGCTCCTTGGCCTCGCGGACGAGGGCGTTGCCGGAGCTGTACTGCTCCCAGCAGCCGCGGTTGCCGCACGGGCAGCGGTGGCCGCCGGGCACGACCTGCATGTGGCCGAACTCGCCGGCGACGCCGAACTTGCCGCGCTTGACCTGGCCGTCCTCCAGGATCGCGCCGCCGATGCCGGTGCCGAGCGTGATCATGACGAGGTGGTCCTCGCCGCGTCCGGCGCCGAAGCGCCACTCGGCCCAGGCGGCTGTGTTGGCGTCGTTGTCCACCAGGACCGGCACGGACAGGCGCCCGCTGAGCCGGTCGCGCAGGGGTTCGTTGCGCCAGGACAGGTGCGGGGCGAACAGGACGCGGTTGCGGTCGGCGTCGACCCAGCCGGCGGCGCCGATGCCCACCGCGTGCACGTCGTGCCGGTCGGACAGGTCCAGGACCAGCTCGACGATGGTGTCCTCGACGACCTGGGGGCTCTTGGACTTGTCCGGGGTCTCCGTGCGGACCTTCTCCAGGATGTTGCCGTCGGCGTCCACGACGCCCGCCATGACCTTGGTGCCGCCGATGTCGATGCCGACCGTCGGCACGCGGGGTGCGGTCAGGTGGGAGCGGCGCTCCCTGGTGCCGACCGTGCGGAGGACCGGGGCGCGGCGGGAGCCGATGGGGGCGGTGAGGTCGCGGTAGGTGCTCATCGGGCTCGATTGTGCCTCACCGTGGGGTAAGCGTGCCGTACGGGGAAGGGGGCGGGGGCGCGTGGGCGTCGCCCGGTGCGGGTGCGACGCGGTCGCTCGCGCGGTCCCCCTCGCCCCTTCAGTCCCGCTGGAGTTCGTGGACGAGGGCGTCCAGGTCGGCGCCGCCCGCCATCTGCTTCGTCAGCTCGTCCAGGGTGATCTCGGCCCGTGTGTAATTGCCCACCATCGTGCCACGGCGCAGCAGGACGAACCTGTCCCCCACCAGGTAGGCGTGATGCGGGTTGTGGGTGATCAAGACGACACCCAGGCCCTCGTCCCGTGCCGCGGCCACATATTTGAGGACCACACCGGACTGCTTCACCCCCAGTGCGGCCGTCGGCTCGTCCAGGACCAGGACCTTCGCGCCGAAGTGGACCGCGCGGGCGATCGCCACGCACTGCCGTTCGCCGCCGGAGAGGGTGCCGATGGGCTGGTCGACGTCGCGCAGGTCGATGCCCATGCGCAGCAGTGCCTCGCGCGTCGTACGGCGCATGAGGTCGGTGTCCAGGCGCTTGAACGGGCCGACGCCCTTGCGGGGTTCGGAGCCCAGGAAGAAGTTGCGCCAGACCGGCATCAGCGGGACGACGGCCAGGTCCTGGTAGACCGTGGCGATGCCCCGGTCCAGGGCCTCGCGCGGGGAGGTCAGCCGGGTCTCCTCGCCCTCGACGCGCAGGCTGCCGGCGTCGTGGCCGTGCAGGCCGGCGATCATCTTGATCAGGGTCGACTTGCCTGCTCCGTTGTCGCCGAGGACGCAGGTGATCTCGCCCGCGTGGACCTCCAGCGAGACGCCCTCAAGGGCGCGCACGTTGCCGTACTGCTTGGCCACGTCGGTCAGCTCGACCAGCGGCGTGCGCTCCTCGGCCCCGGCCCCGGTTCCGGCCCCGGCCGCGGTCTCCCCGCCCGTCACATCGTCCGTCACGTCGTGCGCCCCGTTGTCCGTCATGTCGTCGCCTCCGCGCGCTTGCGGACCCAGGCGTTCAGCAGGGTCGCGAGGAGCAGCATCGCTCCGAGGAAGAACTTGAACCAGTCCGGGTTCCACTCGGCGAAGACGATGCCCTTGCTCGTCATGCCGAAGAGCAGCGCGCCCACGGCGGAGCCGATCGCGCTGCCGTAGCCGCCGGTGATCAGGCAGCCGCCGATGACGGCCGCGATGATGTAGATCAGCTCGTTGCCGACGCCCTCCCCGGACTGCACGGCGTCGAAGGAGAAGAGCAGGTGCTGGCCGCAGATCCAGGCGCCGAACGCCACGCCCATGTAGAGGCCGATCTTGGTCCGTGCCACCGGCACGCCGACCGCGCGGGCCGCGTCCTCGTTGCCGCCGACGGCGAAGATCCAGTTGCCGGCGCGGGTGCGCAGCAGGATCCAGGAGGCCACGGCCACCAGGGCGAGCCACCACAGGATCGTGACCTTGACGTCGACCCCGCCGATCGTGAGGGTCGAGGCGAAGACCGCGTGGGCGGTGGGGAAGCCCTCCATGTCCCCGATGGTCTTGGTCGACACCGTGCCGTCGATCAGCTTGGTGAAGCCCAGGTTCAGGCCGGTCAGCATCAGGAAGGTGCCCAGCGTGACGATGAAGCTGGGCAGCCCGGTACGGGTGAGCATGAAGCCGTTGAAGGCGCCGACGGCCAGCGTCACCAGGAGGGACACGGCCACGCCGACCCAGGTGTTCGCCGTCATCTGGTAGCTGAACATCGAGGAGACCAGCGCCGAGGACGTCACGAGGACACCGGCCGACAGGTCGAACTCGCCGCCGATCATCAGCAGTGCCACCGGTACGGCCATGATGCCGATGGTCGAGGAGGCGTACAGGACGGTGCTGAGGCTGGAGGAGTTGACGAAGCCGTCGGCGGCGACGGCGAAGAAGACGAAGACGGCGAGCGCGCCGACGACCGAGCCCAGCTCCGGCCGGGCGAGGAGCTTCTTCAGCGCAGAGGTCTGCAGAATCCTTTCATCCGCCGTCTTGGGCGGTTCGCCGGCCGTCTTCTGCACGGTCGCGCTCATCGGGTGCCCCGCTCGGTGTAGGCGGCCAGCGCGGCGGCCTGGTCCTTGGTGACGATCTGCGGGCCGGTCAGCACCGGCCGGCCGCCGCCGAGGACGTCGCCGTTGTACTTGTAGGCCCACAGCAGGTCGACCGCCTCGTAGCCCTGCAGGTACGGCTGCTGGTCCACGGCGAAGCCGAGGGTGCCGTTCTTCAGCTCGGCGGCGACCTGGGCGTTGAGGTCGAAGGTGTCGATCTCGGCCGTGCTGCCGGCGTCGCCCTTCGCCTTCACGGCCGTGTCGGCGTACGGGGCGCCGAGGGTGACGACGGAGTCGATGGACCTGTCCGCCTGGAGCTTGGCCTCGATCGCGGACTGCACGTCGGGCATGTCGGTGCCGTTGACGTACAGCTTCCGGAGCGTGCCGTGGAAGGTCTCGGCGACGCCGTCACAGCGCTGCTCGTGGCCGACGTTGCCCTGCTCGTGCAGCACGCACAGGGCCTTCTTCCTCCCGCGCCTGTTCAGCTCGTCGCCGACGGCCTCGCCCGCGACGGTCTCGTCCTGGCCGATGTGGGTGAGGGCGCCGAAGGCCTTGGACTCCGCGGAGCCCGAGTTCACCGTGATCACCGGGATGCCGGCCTTCTCGGCGCGGGCCACGGCGGCCTTCATGGCGTCCGGCTTGGCGAGGGTGACGATGATGCCGTCGACCTTCTTGTCCACGGCCGCGTCGACCAGCTGCGCCTGCTGCTGGGCCTGGGCGTCGTGCGAGTACAGGAAGTTGATGTTGTCCTTGACGGCGGCCTGCTTGGCCCCGTTCTGCACGATGTCCCAGAACGTGTCGCCGTCGCCGGAGTGGGTGATCATGGCGAACGTCCAGCGCGGGGTGTTCACCGCCGACCTGCCCTGGGCGGCCGCGGCCTTGCGGGCGTCCTCGGCCCGTTTGCCGCCGGTGCTGCTGCACGCCCCCAGGGACAGCGAAAGTGCCCCCGTCAGCGCGATGACTGCCCAGGTCCGAAACCGTGCCACGAGGCCGTGCCCTTCTTGCCGTGTTCGTACGTACGGAAGGGGCCGGTGATGACGCCAGCGGCCCCAAATGCTCCAGTATCGAACACCATGAACACTCGTGACAGGACAGGGGGTACCCTACGGGTCCTATTGTCCGGACATTGCGACGCTTCCAGAGGGGCCCGTCACGGCCGGACGAGCAGCTGGAACTCGAAGGAGTAGCGGCTCGGGCGGTAGATGTGGTCGCCGAACTCGACCGCGCGGCCGGTGTCGTCGAACGTGGTGCGCTGCATGGTGAGCAGCGGAGCGCCCTCCGTCTCCGCGAGCCGCTCGGCCTCGGCGGCCGTCGCCCCGCGGGCCCCGATGGACTGGCGGGCGCTGTGCAGGGTGATCCCGGCGGCGCGCATCAGCCGGTACAGGCCGGTGGCCTCCAGCTGGGCGGTGTCCAGCTCCAGCAGGCCGGTCGGGAGATGGTTGACGAGGTACGCCATCGGCTCGCCGTGGGCGAGGCGCAGCCGCTCGATGCGGTGCACCTCACCGCCCTCCGCCACGCCGAGGGCGGCCGCGATCGCGGCGGAGGCCGGTACGACGGTATTGACCAGCACCTTCGTCGCGGGACGCTGACCGGCCGCCTCCAGGTCGTCATAGAGGCTGCTCAGCTCCAGCGGGCGCTTGACCTGGCTGTGCACGACCTGCGTGCCGACGCCTCTGCGGCGCACGAGCAGGCCCTTGTCGACCAGGGACTGGATGGCCTGGCGGACGGTCGGCCGGGACAGCCCGAGCCGGGCGGCCAGCTCGATCTCGTTGCCCAGCAGACTGCCCGGGGTGAGGCCGCCGTGCTCGATCGCGGCCTCCAGCTGCTGGGAGAGCTGGAAGTACAGGGGCACCGGGGAACTACGGTCCACACGGAGGTCGAGCGCGACGGTCGGGTCCACATCTGGTTTCGGCACGGGCCTGAGCGTATCCCTGTGACGGGTTGACGGGAAGTCGTGTAGTCTGATTGTCCGGACATATGTATTGACAGCGCACGGGGTCCGCCCTCACTTTGTTTCCATGCGCATCGGGGTCATCGGTACGGGCCGCATCGGCGCCCTGCACGCGAGAACGCTCAGCCGTCACCGCGAGGTCGGCTCGCTGATCCTCACGGACGCGGATCCCGCGCGTGCCCAGGAGCTGGCGCACCGGCTGGGCGAGACGGCGGCGCCGGGGGTGGACGAGATCTTCACCTGGGGCGTGGACGCGGTGGTGATCACCACGGCGACGGCGGCGCACGCCGAACTGATCGGCCGGGCGGCCCGCTCGGGCCTGCCGGTCTTCTGCGAGAAGCCGATCGCGCTCGACCTGCCCGGCACCCTGCACGCGCTCACCGAGGTGGAGCGCGCCGGAACGATCCTTCAGATGGGGTTCCAGCGGCGCTTCGACGCGGGGTACGCCGGCGCCCGGGAGGCGGTGCGCTCGGGCCGGCTCGGACGGCTGCACACCGTACGGGCGATGAGCTGCGATCCGGCACCTCCCCCGGCCGCGTGGCTGCCGCTGTCCGGCGGGCTGTTCCGGGACACGCTGATCCACGACGCCGACGTGCTGCGCTGGGTGACGGGCCGTGAGGTGGCCGACGTGTACGCCGCCGGCTCGGACGCCGGGCCCGCGCTGTTCCGCGAGGCCGGTGACGTGGCCACCGGTGCGGCCCTGCTCACCCTGGACGACGGCACGCTGGCCACGGTGAGCGCGACCCGGCTGAACGGCGCCGGGTACGACGTGCGCATGGAACTGGCCGGGGAGCGGGACACGGTCGTGGTCGGCCTGGACGACCGTACGCCGCTCGCCTCGACGGAGCCGACCGGTCCACCGCCCGCCCGCACGCCGTGGACGGGCTTCCTGGAGCGGTTCGGGCCCGCCTACGAGGCCGAGCTGAACGCCTTTGTCGAGGTGGTGCGCGGCGAGCGGCCGAACCCCTGCGACGGCCGGGAGGCGCTGCAGGCGCTGCGGATCGCCGAGGCCTGCGAGACCTCCCGGCGCGAGCGCCGCCCGGTGCGCCTCACGGAGATCCCGGACCGGGTGCAGCCGTCGTACGGGTGAGGAGGCCCCGTACGACTGCCGGGGTCGCGTACGGGTGCGGGCGGGGTCGGTGCGGCTGGGGGCGGGGGTGGTGTACGCCCGCGACTGACGCCAGGCCCGCGTACGCCTGACGCTCGCTCGCACGCGGTCGACCGCCGGCACGCGGAACTGACCCCCGGTCCGCCGACGGCGGACAACCGGTCCGCACGCGGTCGCCGCTCGGCGTGTCTGTGGCTGACGCCCCGGCGGCGGGGACGGGGGCCACTTGCGACGGCCTGTGTCAGGGGACGGTCACCAGCGCACCGGGAGGCTGCGCATGCCGCGCATCAGCAGGCCCGGCAGCCACTCGCCCGGGGTGCCGTCGAGTGCGAGGGCGGGGGCGCGTCGCAGGAGGGTGCCGATGGCGATGCGCCCCTCCAGGCGGGCCAGGGGCGCGCCGAGGCAGTAGTGGATGCCGTGGCCGAAGGCGAGGTGGCCGCGGGTGTCGCGGCGGATGTCGAAGCGGTGCGGGTCGGCGTAGCGGCCGTCGTCGCGCTGGGCGGCGGTGAGGCCGACCACCACGTGCTCGCCCTTCCCGATCGGCGTGCCGGCGATCTCCAGGGGCTCGGCGGCGAACCGGTACGTGGCGCTGTGCACCGGGCCCTCGTAGCGCAGCATCTCTTCCACGGCGCCATCGAGGAGGCTCATGTCGGCCCGCAGGTCCGCGAGTTGGCCGGGGTGGGTCAGCAGGGCGTGGACGCCGTTGCCGATCAGGTTGACGGTGGTCTCGTGGCCGGCGACCAGCAACAGGAAGGCCAGGCCGCGCAGTTCCTGCGCGGAGAGGCGGTCGCCGTCCTCGGCGGTGGTGCGGATCAGGTCGCTGAGCAGGTCGTCGGTGGGGCCGGAGGAGCGCTTGTCCTCGATCAGCTCGGTGAGGTACGCGCCGAGCCGGGCGACCGCGTCGTACTCCATCTGCCCGCCGGACGGTGCGACCACTTCGGTGGACATCGTGCGGAACTTCGCGCGGTCCAGGTCCGGCACACCGAGCAGTTCGCAGATGACGGTGATGGGCAGCGGGTAGGCGAGGGAGCCGATGAGGTCGGCGCGGCCCGCCGGGAGCATCTCGTCCAGCAGGTCGTCGGTGATCTGCTGGATCCGCGGACGCAACCGCTCCACGCGACGCGCCGTGAACGCGCGCGTGACCAGCGTCCGCAGCCGGGTGTGCTGGGGCGGATCGGTGGCCAGCAGGTGGTCTCCGACCATCTCCCGCTCCATGACGGTCACGCCGATCTTGCTGGCGTCCTTGGCCAGCCGGAGGTCGGCGAGAGCCGCCCGCGCCTCCTCGTACCCCACGACCAGCCAGGCGTCGTCGTCCCAGCCGGGCAGCCGGACGCGGTGCACGGGGCCCTGCGCGCGCAGTCGCGCGTACACCGGATGCGGGTCCTCGCACAGCGCTTTCTCGAACTCCCCCAGATCGACCACCCGTTGCCTGTCCACAGCTCCCCTTCCGGACTCCCCCGAGGCCCACCGGGTGTCTCCCGGTACCGGGACAACGCCCGGCGTGCCGACTTAGTGCCCGTCCTCGTCGAGCAGTCCCGCGTCGTAGGCGAGCAGGGCGATCTGGACCCGGTTGTTCAGGCCGAGCTTGGCGAGGATGCGGGAGACGTGGGTCTTGACGGTGGCCACGCTCATGAAGAGGCCGGCGGCGATCTGGGCGTTGGCCAGGCCCCGGCCGACGGCGACGGCGACCTCCCGTTCGCGGTCGTTGAGCGCGGCGAGCCGTTCACGCGCGCGTGCCTGCCGGGAGTCGGCGGCGGTGCCGGCCGCGTGGCGCATCAGCTGACGGGTGACGGCGGGCGAGAGCACCGGCTCGCCGGCCGCGACCCGGCGCACCGCGTCGACGATCTCGGCGGGCGCGGTGTCCTTCAGGACGAACCCGGCAGCGCCCGCGCGCAGGGCGTGCAGCACCTGTTCGTCCGCGTGGAAGGTGGTGAGCACGACGACCTGCGGGGCGTCCGCACGCGCGCGTAGCCGCTGGGTCGCGGTGAGCCCGTCCACCGACGGCATGCGGATGTCCATGAGGACGACGTCGGGCCGGGTGCGCCCGACGAGTTCCTCGGCCTCGGCGCCGTCGGCGGCCTCCCCGACGATCTCGATGTCCTCGGCCCCGCCCATCATCAGCGCGAGTCCGGCGCGCACCAGCGGGTCGTCGTCCACCAGGAGGAGTCTGATCGGCGTCATGAGCCCAACGTAATCACGGTTCGCGCGGCCCGTGGTGCCGCACCCGGCCCACCCACCCCCTCGACCGCTGCGTCCCCGCCTCCGGCACACCGCCGGAGGCCGGGGCGGGCGCCGCGTCCCGGATCGGCTCCCGCCCGGCGGTCAACCGTCCGCGCGGCCGTGGCCCGGCGGAAAAGCCACCGGACGCCCGCGGGCCCGGTGCGCTCCCGCGCGGCCGGCACCGGCGGTCCGCCGCACGTCCGGGACCGCTGCCGTCACCGGTGCGGGGCCGGCCCCGTGTTCACTCCCACGGCAGCCAGGCCCGGATCTCGAAGCCGCCGTCGGCCGTGGGGCCGTGTTCCAGGCGGCCGCCGGCCAGGGCCGCGCGCTCGGTGAGGCCGATCAGGCCCTGGCCGGAGCCGGGGACGCACGGGGCCTCGGCCTGGGGCGGGGGGTTGGTCACGGTGATCGTGAGGCCGTCCCCACGGGTGCCGACGAGGCGCAGGGTGACCTCGGCGCCAGGGGCGTGCTTGCGGGCGTTGGTCAGCGCTTCCTGGGCGATGCGGTAGGCGGTGCGCCCGACGGAGGCGGGGACGGCACCGGGGTCGGCGACATCATGGTCGAGCGCGATCTTCATGCCGGCCTCGCGGCACTCGGCGACGAGCGGTTCGAGCGCGGCGAGCGTCGGCTGCGGGCGTCCGCCGGCCGCGTCGTCGGGACCGCCGGTACGCAGCACGCCGATGATCTCGCGCAGGTCCTGCAGGGCCTCGTGGGCGCTCTCCCGGATGACACCGGCGGCCCGCACGATCTCCTCGCGGGGCGCGTCCGGCCGGAACTCCAGGGCACCGGCGTGCACGCTGAGCAGGGTGAGCCGGTGGGCGAGCACGTCGTGCATCTCGCGCGCGATGTCCTCGCGGGCGAGGCGCTGTGCCTGCTCGGCGCGCAGCCGCGCCTCGGTCTCCGCCCGGTGCGCCCGGTCCCTGAGGCTCAGCATCAGCAGCCGTTTGGAGCGCACGAACATGCCCCAGCCGACGACGGCGACGGTGAGCAGCACCGCGAACACGAGGGCGGCCAGGTACGGCAGACCGCTCTCGGGCCGCAGCCAGTAGTAGAGGGGTACGAGGGCGAGGTCGACGCCGCCGATCCAGGCGACGTACCGGAACGGCCGGTGCACGGCGACGGTGAAGAGGGCGACCAGGGCGACCCAGCCCGAGGTCTCGGAGACGAAGCCGATCACGATCATCGCGCCGGCGAGGCCGACCGGCCAGCGGCGGCGCACCCAGACGGCGAGACAGCACAGGGCCCCGAGCACGACGTCGGCGGTCACGAGGCCGCCGGGTACGTCCGGATGCTGCAGCAGGGACACGGTGGTCACCAGGTACAGCACGACGACCAGCAGGAAGCAGCAGGTGTCGACGGCCCAGTCCCGGGCCGTGCGCCGGGGCCGGCGCCCCTCGGGCACCGCGTCCGGGTCGAGTTCCTTCACCACGGCCGGCGGGAGCATCCAGCGGGGCAGTCCGTTTCCGGGGGCGGGGGCCGGCTGCGGTCGGTCTTCACTCACGGTCGACAAACCTACGCAGCGCCCGCCACCGGCGGCCTCGCGCGCGCGGATCGGCTACCAAAGTCGCGGGCTCGCCGACTTTCGGCCTGCCGCGGCGTCCGGGCCGGCGCCGGCCCGGACGCCGCTCGCTCCGCGGCCCGGGGTGGGGGGCGGCCGCGGAGCGAGGCTTGTGGGTCACCTGTGTCGCGCTGTTGCCTCGGTCCCTGTCGTCCGGCTCAGCAGCCGAAGTCGATCAGGTCGAACGTGGCGTAGTGGTCGGAGGTGTAGTAGTCCTCCTGGTTCTGCTCGCCGGTGACGATGCGCCGGGCGCCGCGCGTGGGCGAACCGGGCGTGATCACCGTGTACTCGTGGTAGTACCCGGACGGCTCGCCGGGCAGGACGCCCTCCCGGTTGGAGAAGACGACGCCGTCCTGCGAGTAGGGGAAGGGGCCGCCCTGGGCGATCAGGTCCAGGGTGTCATGGGCCTGCGACGGCAGGTTGCCGTAGCAGATGCTGCCGACCGACGAGGCGGACACGGCCGTCGTGGGGGCGGCGTCCGCCGTCGTGGCGGAGACGGTGCCGCCGACGAGGAGGGCGGACAGGAGCGCGGCTGCGGCGCCGATGCGGGTGGCGCGTGGGGGGAATCTCATGCCCCATGATGACGCGCGTAGACGTTGGCATGTCAACGACAAAGTTGAAGATTCTCCCGTGAAGTCCGATGAGTTTTCGGGAAGTTAACCTGCCGCTCGACGGCCCCACGCGGTCCCCGCGAGCACCAGCGCGCCGCCCGCGAGACCGAGGAGGCCGAGCCGTTCCCCGCCGAGCGCGATGCCCGTCGCGGCGGCCCACAGCGGTTCCGTGCCGAGCAGCAGTCCGACCCGGGACGGGGACGTACGACGCACCGCCCACATCTGGACGAAGAAGGCGAACACCGTGCACAGCACGGCGAGGAAGAGCAGCCCGGCCCAGTCCCGGGCCCCGAGGTCCGCCGCGACCGCCCACGGCGCCGGGCCGCCGGACAGGGCCGACAGCAGGGCGAAGGCGGCGACGCAGGCGGCGAGTTGGACCGTGGTCAGCGGCAGCGCGTCGGCGCCCCGCACGGACCCGATCCGGGACATCGCGAGGACGTGCACGGTTCGGGCGAGCGCGGCGAGCAGCATCAGCAGGTCGCCGGGCGAGGGCCGGGTGAAGCCGCCGCCCTGGGTGAGCAGGACGACGCCGAGGACCGACAGCAGCGCCGCGCCGAGGAAGGCGGGGGTGGGCCGGGTACGGGTGACGGCGGCCTCGGCGAGCGGGGTGAAGATCATGGTGAGGCTGATGATCAGGCCGGCGTTGGTCGCCGAGGTGTGGACGACACCGTAGGTCTCCAGCAGGAAGATCCCGCTGAGGATCAGCCCGAGCAGGGCCGCTCCGCGGCACTGGGCGCCGGTGAGCGAGCGCAGGGCGCGGCGGCCGGCCACGGCCAGCACGGGCACGGCGAGCGCGAAGCGCAGTACGAGGACGGCCAGGACGGTACGGGCGGTGACGATGTCCTTGGCGGCGAGGTAGCTGGCGCCCCAGCAGACCGCGACGAGCAGGACGGGCAGATCGGTGTGCCAGGCACGGCGGGGCGCGGCGGCGCCCGGTACGGCGATCGAGGACATGCGGGCGGCTCTCCCGGTCTCCGGCGGGGGTGCGGAGACGTCGGCGGCTCGCACGGGGCGCGCTCACCGTACCGGCGGTGACGATCTTCGGCCAGGGGTGTGCGGTGCGTCAGGCGCCCTCGGGGAGCTCGTAGGAGCCGTACTCGGGGTCGCCCGCCAGGTCGTAGGTCTGGATGGAGATGCCCGACCCGGTGACGCGGCCGCCGGTGCGGCGGAAGCGGGTGGGGGCCGTGCCGTCGGGGAACAGGCGGTGGCCGGAGCCGAGGACGACCGGGAAGGTCAGCAGGTGCAGGGTGTCGAGGAGGCGCAGCTCGATCAGGGAGCGGACCAGGGCGCCGCTGCCGTGCACCTGCACTTCGCCGTCCGTGCGCTGCTTGAGGGCCTGGACCTCCTTGGCGAGGTCGCCGCCGAGCACGGTGGTGCCGGACCAGCCGGGCGCCTGGAGGGCGGAGGAGACGACGTACTTCGGGAGGGTGTTGAGCCGGGAGGCGATGGGGTCGGCCGGGTCGGTCATCTTCGGCCAGTAGGCGGCGAAGATGTCGTACGTACGGCGGCCGAGCAGGAAGGCGCCGGCGCGGTCGAAGACCTCGGTGACGAACCGGCCGAAGTCCTCGTCGCCGTAGGTGAAGCTCCAGCCGCCGTGGGTGAAGCCGCCCCTGGTGTCCTCCTGGGGGCCGCCGGGGGCCTGGTGGACGCCGTCGAGGGTGACGAAGAGGGTGGAGACGAGACTGCCCATGACAGGTGCCTTCTTCCGGGTGCGGGGTCTGCCGTTTCCCGCTCAGACCCCGTCGTCGCCCGGAACTCATCGGTTCAGCCCGCGTGCGTGGAGAACAGTCCGCCGGTCGGGCCCTGCTTGTCGCCGCCCTGGGCCTTCTTCAGGGCGTTGGCAAGGCTCTCGATGGTCATGGACTGCAGGATCACCCGGCCGTTGCCCTCCAGCGTGGCCAGCGACAGGCCTTCGCCGCCGAACACGGCGTTCATGATCCCCTGGCGGTTGAGGCCGCCGACGCGCTGCACGCCGTACTGGATGCCCTCCTCGAAGGCGACCACGCAGCCGGTGTCCACCTCGATGCGGCCGCCGAAGTCGGCGGGGTCGAGGTCGATGAAGTTGCCGGCGCCGGCGATGATCACCGTGCCGTACCCGGTGAACTTCTCCAGGACGAAGCCCTCGCCTCCGCTCATGCCGGTGCGGCCCCCGGCGAAGGCGATGCCGAACTCGACGGTGGACTCGGCGGCCACGAATGCGTCCTTCTCGGCGAACCACGCGCGCGTGCCGTCGAGTTCCAGCGCGCGCATCTCGCCGGGGAGCACACCCGCGAAGCCGACCGTGCCCTGGCCGCCCTGGGAGGTGAAGTACTGGAACGCCAGCGACTCGCCCGCGAGCACGCGCTGGCCGACCTGCATGGCGGTGCCCATGGCCTGGCGCAGCAGGCCGCCCATGCCACCGCCCCCGCCGCCCTGCCCCTGCTGGCCGCCGTTTCCGCTGCCGGACGGGCCGGACAGGCGTGTCTCCATGGTCACGTTGGTGGTCTTGAACAGGAACTTCCCGGCCTCGCAGTACACGGTCTGGCCGGGGTGCAGGTTGACGACCGCCATCTGCATGGCGTTGCCGACGATCTCTTGCTGAAGGGTCACGTGCACAGAACGCCGGACACGGCCCCCTGAGTTCCTGGCGGCCGTGCACGGGGCCCGTGCGGGTGACACGCGGGGCGCCCGGTGCTGTCCAGGCCGGGGCGCTCCGCGCGCGTCAGGGGGTCAGCCGCCCAGCTCCTGGTGCCGGGCGGCGAGGCCGGCCGCGCCCTGCTCGGTCAGCGAGCCGAAGAGCCGCAGGCGGGAGATGCCGCCGTCGGGGAAGATGTCGACACGCGCGTGCGTGCCGACGGCCGGGGCCGGGAGCACGAAGCGGTGGTTGGTGTCGGGCTGGAGCCGGGTGCGCGGCAGGACCTCGGTCCACTGCCCGTCCTCGCCGTCCTTGACGGACACCGAGGCCCAGCCGGCGCTGTTGCCCTTCAGGTAGGCGGTGTCGATCTCGATCGCGCGGATCTGCGCCTGGGCGACGAGCTGGTAGCGGATCCAGTCGTTGCCCTGGTCGCGGCGGCGGCGGGTCTCCCAGCCGTCGTCCATCTTGCGGGAGCGGCCCGGCTGGATGGTGTTGGTGGCGGGCGAGTAGAAGAGGTTGGAGGCGTCCTCGACCCGGCCGCCGTTCTCCAGCGCGACCACGTCGAAGGTGCCGAGCACGGCCAGCCACTCGGGGTCGGGGACGACCTCGCCGTACACGCGCAGGCGGGCGATGCCGCCGTCGGGGTGCTGCTTGACGCGCAGGTGCGTGAAGTGCTGCTCCGCGGCCACCGCGAAGCCGTTCGCCGCGTGGCCGCCGACCGGGGTGCGCGGGAGAAGCGTCGTCCACTTCACGTCGTCGCCCAGCAGTTCCTCGGGGGACGGGGAGCCCGGTACGCAGGCGGCCTCGACGGAGACGGCCTGCGGGTAGTTGCCGCGGAAGTGGGCGGTGTCGACGACGATCCCGCGGATCACGCCGGGCGCGCCGAGGCGGACCAGCGCCCAGTCGTGGTCCTCGGCGGTGGGCCAGGGATGCTCCGCGGAGGCACCGCGCCGGCGGCGGGTCTCCCAGCCGTCCATGATCTTGCCCTTGTGCCCGAAGTGCTCGGGGTCGAACTCGGCCCGCTCGGGCACCAGCAGGTTCTCGCGCTGGGCGAAGAACTCGTCGTTGGCGGCGATGACACCGGCGCCGAGCTGCCGGTCGGCGAGGTTGGCGTACTGGGTGAAGGGGAAGTCGGCGGTGCGGTAGTCCGCGTACGGGTCGCCGCCCGAGTAGGGGTTGGCGTCGCCGGTGAAGCTGGGTGTCGCCGTCACGGGGATCAGGGATTCCTTTCCGGGAGTAGGCCGGGTGCGGATGCGGGCCGGCTCACTGGGGGCGGGCGAGCAGCGCGCCCCTGGGCTCGGTGAAGACGCCGCCGTCGACGATGCGCTCGCCGCGCAGCCAGGTGGACTTCACGACGCCGTACAGCGTCTTGCCGGCGTAGGCGGTGACCCGGTTGCGGTGCTGGAGGGCGGCCGGGTCGACGGTGAAGGTCTCGTCGGGGGCGAGGACGGCGAAGTCGGCGTCGCGGCCGGCCTCGATGGCGCCCTTCTGGCCCAGGCCCGCGAGGTCGGCGGTGCGCGAGGACATCCAGCGCACCACGTCCTCCAGGCCGTGGCCACGCGTGCGTGCCGCCGTCCACACGGCGGCGAGGCTCAGCTGGAGGCCGGAGATGCCGCCCCAGGCGGTGGCGAAGTCGTCGGTCTTCAGGTCGGCGGTGGAGGGCGAGTGGTCGGTGACGACGCAGTCGATGGTGCCGTCGGCCAGCGCCTCCCACAGCAGGTCCTGGTTGGCCGCCTCGCGGATGGGCGGGCAGCACTTGAACTCGCTGGCGCCGTCGGGGACCTCCTCGGCGGTCAGGGTGAGGTAGTGCGGGCAGGTCTCGACGGTGATGCGGACGCCCTCGGCGCGGGCGGCGCGGATCAGCGGCAGCGCGTCGCTGGAGGACAGGTGCAGGACGTGCACGCGCGCGTGGAGCCGTCTGGCCTGCGCTATGAGGGTCGCGATGGCCGTGTCCTCGGCGTCGCGCGGGCGGGAGGCGAGGAAGTCGGCGTACCGGGGGCCGCCGTGCTGCGGGGCGGCGGCGAGGTGGTGGGGGTCCTCGGCGTGGACGATCAGCAGCCCGTCGAATCCGGCGATCTCCGCCAGGGACCGGTCGAGGTGGTCCTGGTCGAGGTGCGGGAACTCGTCCACGCCGGAGGGGGACAGGAACGCCTTGAAGCCGAAGACGCCGGCGTCGTGCAGCGGGCGCAGGTCCTTGACGTTGTCGGGCAGGGCGCCGCCCCAGAAGCCGACGTCGATGTGCGCCTTGTCGCGGGCCACGTCCTGCTTGACCCGCAGGTGGTCCACGGTCGTGGTCGGCGGCAGGGAGTTGAGCGGCATGTCGATCAGCGTGGTGATGCCGCCGGCCGCCGCCGCGCGGGTGGCGGTCCAGAAGCCCTCCCACTCGGTGCGGCCGGGGTCGTTGACGTGCACGTGGGTGTCGACCAGGCCGGGCAGCAGGACGTGGTCGCCGATGTCCTCCAGCCGGGCCCCGGCCGGGACCTCGGCGTCGTACGGCAGGACGGCCGTGATCCTCCCGGCCGACACGGCGACCGTCGCGGCCCGCGTCCCTTCCGGAGTGATGACGCGCGTCGAGCGCAGGACCAGTTCAGCGTCGGACACCCGAACCCCTCTCTGTACCGCCGTTTTTACGCCCAGGAAACGGGATTTACACCCACGTAACGGATTTCAACGTTCTGTTGAAGGAGTCTTCACTCCCGCTTCCGCGCCGTCAAGGGGCACACTTCCGAGCAGGACGTCACCCACGTCCGCTCTAGACGTTTCCACAAAGCGGAATTAGAATTTCACCAAGCAGAACGTAGCTACGTACAAGCGGGGAGTCAACCGACTGCCGGGTAGGCTTCTGCCCTCCGCCAGTCCCGAAAGGAACGCGCCGTGCCGACGTCCAGCGCCAGCACCACCGACTCCGCCAAGTCCGCCAACGGCGGCGGTGTCCAGTCCCTTGAGCGCGCCTTCGACCTGCTCGAACGGATGGCGGACGCGGGCGGGGAGGTGGGCCTGAGCGAGCTGTCCGCGACCAGCGGGCTGCCGCTGCCGACCATTCACCGGCTGATGCGCACACTGGTCGCCTGCGGGTACGTCCGCCAGCAGCCCAACCGGCGCTACGCCCTCGGCCCCCGCCTGATCCGGCTCGGCGAGTCGGCGGCCCGGCTGCTCGGCACATGGGCGCGGCCGTACCTCGCGCGGCTGGTGGAGGAGACCGGCGAGACGGCGAACATGGCGCTGCTGGACGGCGACGAGATCGTGTACGTGGCGCAGGTGCCCTCGAAGCACTCGATGCGCATGTTCACCGAGGTGGGCCGGCGGGTGCTGCCGCACTCCACCGGGGTGGGCAAGGCGCTGCTCGCCGGGGTGCCGGACGAGGAGGTACGGGCGCTGCTGGCGCGCACCGGGATGCCGGCCGCGACCGAGAAGACGATCACGACGCCCGACGGATTCCTCGCGGCGCTTCAGGACGTGCGGCGGATGGGGTACGCCGTCGACGACAACGAGCAGGAGATCGGCGTGCGGTGCCTCGCCGTGTCCGTGCCGGAGTCTCCGACGGCCGCGGCGATCTCCATCTCGGGGCCGGCGGGACGGGTCACCGAGGCGGCGACCGAGCGGATCGTGCCGGTGCTGCAGGGGATCGCCCTCGAACTGTCGCAGGCCCTGGCGAGTTCGGGCGCCCAGTAGCCCGCCACGCCTCGGGCGTTCGCGGGTGCGGGGCGGCCCGCCGCGCCCCCGCCCTCACGTCCTCGGTGATTCCCCGAACAGATCCACCGCCTTGCGCACGCCCTTGAGGCCGCCCGCCAGGGCGCTCACCGAGCCGATCGCTCCGGCGATCAGCAACAGGGAGCCGCGCAGGCGCGGGATCTCCGGGGAGCCGCCGGAGGCCATCGCCGCGAGGGCCGCCAGTTCGTCCTCCGCTATGGCGCGGTCGGGGAACTCGGAGGGCAGTGTGGCGAGCTCGCGCCGCAGCCGGGACACCGCGGTCCGCAGTTCCGTCACTCTCGGATCCTCGTCACTGCCGATCACTGACCTCTGCCCCACGCTTCGCAACACAGCCCTCCCCCCTCGCACGCCGTCGTGCGCGGGTCAGTAAACGCCACCCCGCCCGGGAGCGCCACCGCGCGGGCCGAAATTCAGCCCAAGGGAACGCGCCGCCGCCGCCCGCGTCAGGTATGCAGGACCCATGACGGACAAGCATCACGAGGAACGGGCGGAGGTCGCCGGGCTGGTGCTCGCCGCCGGCGGTGGGCGACGGCTCGGCGGGCGGCCCAAGGCCCTGCTGGAGCACCGGGGACGGTTGCTGGTCGAGCACGCGGTGGACGTGCTGCACGCGGCCGGGTGCGGGCGCGTGCACGTCGTGCTCGGCGCCCGGGCCGACGACGTGCGGGCGCGGGCGGTGCTGGGCGGCTGCGTCCTCGTGGACAACCCCGCCTGGGCCGAGGGCATGGGCACCTCGCTGCGGGCCGGACTGGACTCCCTGCGCGACACGGGGGCGCGCGCGGCCCTGGTGAGCCTCGTCGACCAGCCCGGCATCGGGCCGACCGCGGCGGCCCGGGTCCTGGGCGCCTACGCCGACGAGAAATCACTGGTCTCGGCCGCCTACGACGGGGTGCGCGGGCATCCCGTGCTCTTCGGCGCCGCCCATTGGGCGGGCATCGCGGCGACTGCCACCGGAGACCGCGGGGCACGCGCCTATCTGAAGGAGCACGAGAGCGAGGTCCGGCTCGTGGAGTGCGCCGATGTGGCGGAGCCGTACGACATCGACACCGAGGCCGACCTGCGCCACCTCGGGTGAGCGAGATGGCACCGGGCGCCACCTTGCCTCGACCCGGAGAATCTCGACATCAACAAACCATTGAAGTTCCACGATGAGGAAACTAGTATCCACTGCTCAGAAGCGCCTGACCGCACAGCGGGCGCTGTTCGCCCTACTCGTGCCACTTGGCACCCGGTGCCACCGCTGAAGGAAGTGACAGCTCATGTCCGCACCAGCGCCGTCCCCGCTGGCCATCGTCGACGCCGAGCCCCTGCCCCGGCAGGAAGAGGTCCTCACGGACGCGGCGCTCGCCTTCGTGGCGGAGCTGCACCGGCGGTTCACCCCGCGCCGTGACGAACTCCTCGCCCGCCGGGGCGAGCGCCGCGCCGAGATCGCCCGCACCTGCACGCTCGACTTCCTGCCGGAGACCGCCGCCATCCGCGCGGACGACTCGTGGAAGGTCGCCCCCGCCCCGGCCGCACTGAACGACCGGCGCGTCGAGATCACCGGCCCGACCGACCGCAAGATGACCATCAACGCGCTCAACTCCGGCGCGAAGGTCTGGCTCGCCGACTTCGAGGACGCCTCCGCGCCGACCTGGGAGAACGTCGTCCTCGGCCAGCTCAACCTGATCGACGCCTACACCCGCAGCATCGACTTCACCGACCCGACGTCGGGCAAGTCCTACGCCCTGCGCCCGAACGAGGAGCTGGCGACGGTCGTCATGCGCCCGCGCGGCTGGCACCTGGACGAGCGTCACCTGGTCGACGCCGACGGCCGCGCCGTGCCGGGCGCCTTCGTCGACTTCGGCCTGTACTTCTTCCACAACGCCCAGCGGCTGCTCGACCTCGGCAAGGGCCCGTACTTCTACCTGCCGAAGACCGAGTCGCACCTGGAGGCCCGGCTCTGGAACGACGTGTTCGTCTTCGCCCAGGACCACGTCGGCATCCCGCAGGGCACCATCCGCGCGACCGTGCTGATCGAGACCATCACGGCCGCGTACGAGATGGAGGAGATCCTCTACGAACTGCGCGACCACGCCGCCGGGTTGAACGCCGGGCGCTGGGACTACCTGTTCTCCATCGTGAAGAACTTCCGTGACGGCGGCGCCCGGTTCGTCCTCCCGGACCGCAACGCGGTCACGATGACCGCCCCGTTCATGCGGGCGTACACCGAACTCCTCGTGCGCACCTGCCACAAGCGCGGCGCCCACGCGATCGGCGGCATGGCGGCCTTCATCCCCTCCCGGCGCGACGCCGAGGTCAACAAGGTGGCCTTCGAGAAGGTCCGCGCCGACAAGGACCGTGAGGCGAACGACGGTTTCGACGGCTCCTGGGTCGCGCACCCCGACCTGGTCCCGATCGCCATGGAGTCCTTCGACAAGGTCCTCGGCGACAAGCCGAACCAGAAGGACCGGCTGCGCGAGGACGTGCACGTCGAGGCGGCCGACCTGATCGCCGTCGACTCGCTGGACGCGAAGCCGACGTACAACGGTCTGGTCAACGCCGTCCAGGTCGGCATCCGTTACATCGAGGCCTGGCTGCGCGGACTCGGCGCGGTCGCCATCTTCAACCTGATGGAGGACGCGGCCACCGCCGAGATCTCCCGCTCCCAGATCTGGCAGTGGATCAACGCGGGCGTGGAGTTCGAGAACGGCGACACGGCCACGCCCGAACTGGCCCGCAAGGTCGCCGCCGAGGAACTGTCCGGCATCCGCCAGGAGATCGGCGAGGAGGCCTTCGCGGCCGGCCACTGGCAGGAGGCCCACGACCTGCTGCTGAAGGTCTCGCTGGACGAGGACTACGCCGACTTCCTCACCCTGCCGGCGTACGAGCAGCTCAAGGGCTGACGACCGGCACAGGCGGTGGCCCCGGGGACGCCCCCGGGGCCACTTCGCGTTCAGCTCAGGTGGACCGACCAGTCCTGCTCCGCGGCCGGCTCCCCGTGCAGGTCGGGGACCCGCTTGAGCCAGTCCGGGCGGCTCGCCCGGGTCCGCACCGCCCGGGCCGCCTCCTCGGCGGCGAGCTGCTCGCGGCTCGGGAAGTCGGTGGGCAGCCACTGGGCCGACAGCCGCAGCCGGGCCAGGAGGTAGTCGACGTAGGCGGCGCGCACGTCGTCGGGCGTCGCGAAGCCCGCGTCCTCGGCCAGCCAGGCGTCCGGGACCTCGGCGACGATGCCGCGCAGCAGCTCCTCGGTCACCTCGCCCGCCAGCTCGGCGTCGGCGGCCAGGACGTCGGGGCCGTAGTGGCCGAGGGCGTGGTGCCGGAAGTCGTACTTCCTGCCCGGGTCCGTGGTGTCCCAGCGGTGGTGGAAGACGAGGGCGGCACCGTGGTCGATGAGCCACAGGCGCGGCGGTACGGTGCCGAGCGTGGGCCAGACCATCAGGTTGGAGCTGTGCACCGTACGGTCCACGTTGGCGGTGAGCGCGTCCAGCCAGACGATGCGTCCCGCCTCCACCGGGTCCACGGGGAAGTCCCTCGCGATCTCGGGGGTGAAGTCGGCGGCCCCCGGCAGGTGGTCCATGCCGAGGTTCACGCCCGTGCTCGCGCCGTGCAGCTCCCGGACCTCCTGGTGGGGCTCGTCCGCGGCGATCGCCGGGTCGAAGTGCACGAGGACCAGTTCGGGGAAGCGCAGGCCCAGCGCGCGGGCCAGCTCGCCGACGATCACCTCGGCGACCAGCGCCTTGTGCCCCTGCGCCGAGCCGGTGAACTTCACGACGTACGTGCCGAGGTCGTCCGCCTCGACGACGCCGGGGACGGAGCCGCCGGAGCGGAGGGGCTGGATGTAGCGAGTTGCCGTGACCTCTCTCAGCATCTTCAAAGGCCCAACCGGTTGTTTACCTTATGTTCCATGACCATCTCCCATGCGGTGCGATCCGGGATACCGTCCCCGATCAGCCCTGGGGAGAAGTGAGCATAGTAACCAAGCGTGACAGCCGGAACGCTTGACGGCGGACATGTAGCACGCCTCTCGCGTAGTCGCTGTCCTCCGGTCTTCGGGGCCCTGTTGCGGGACATGCGGTTGTTGACGCCTGAGCAGGTCTTCAACTCGTCGTGGCGGGCGCCGGAAGATCGCGGTGCTCCTGGACGTTGGCTGCGTGCATGAAGATCAGCGAAGCATCCAGAGTCAGCGGCGTGAGTGCGCGATCGTTGCGGCACTACGAGGAGGAGGGCTTGATCGTCCCTGGCCGCTTCAGCAATGGGTTCCGCGACTACTGCCAGTCCACGATCGACCGGGTGCTCGCCATCCGCTCACTGCTGGAGTCCGGGCTGCCCGTACGGTTGATCAGGGAAGTCCTCCCCGGCCTCACTGACGGATCCGGTGCCGGCACCGGCGTGGTGTGCGCGGAGTTCCTGCACGAGGTGCAGGGTTACCGTGATCGGCTCGCTGCTCGCATCGCCGTTCTCAGCGATCAGCAGGCGGCACTCGACGCCTACCTGCGAGAGGCCGGCCGTACTGATCTCTGACAGCCGCTTGACCTTGCCGTAAGTGTCAGACTCCTACGTTCCGTGCATGGAGATCGACAAGCAGCAGAACACCACCGAGCAGACCGTACGCGCACTGGTCCAGCGGTCGCACCGGGGGCCGAAGGACCTGACGCTCGCGACGGATCACCGCCGCCCCGCCCCGGGGCCCGGCGAGTACCTGATCCGCGTCGGCGCCGCCGGGGTCAACTTCGCCGATGTCATGCAGACCCACGGCACCTACGCAGGAGGCCCACAGGCACCCTACGTGGCGGGCTTCGAGGCCGCTGGCGAGATCGTGGGTGTCGGCCCGGACGTCGGGACTCCGCTGCGACTCGGCGCCCACGTCGTCGGAGTCGGCCCGGGCGCCTTCTCGCAGTACATGACGATGCCAGCCGCGGGTGCACTTCCCGTGCCGTCCGGCTGGAGCGACGCCGAAGCTCTCGGCCTGGTGCTGAACTGGGCCACCGCCTTGGCGGCGCTGAAGCCGTTGGGCGAGGTCAAGACGGGTGACGTGGTGCTCGTCCATGCCGCGGCCGGCGGCGTCGGGCAGGCTGCCGTTCGCCTCGCCCGCCACTACGGTGCGCGGGTGATAGCAACGGCGTCACCAGCGAAGCACGAAGCTGTCGAAGCGCTCGGCGCCGACAAGGTGCTGGACAGCCGGCGCCCCGATCTCGCCGAGGAGATCACCCGCCTGACCGGCAGGGTCGACCTGGTCCTGGAATCGGTGGGACAGGCCACGTTCGAGGCCAGCCTGTCGGTCACCAAACCCTTCACCGGACGCATCGTCGTGTTCGGTGCCGCTTCCGGTGACGCCACCGTGACCACACACGACCTGGTCTTCAGCCACCAGGTCCAGATCAAGGGTCTGCACATCGGTGCGCTGGCGGTCGCGGCCCCCTCCCTCTACCAGTCGTTGCTCGTCGAGATCCAGGCGCTCATCGCCCGTGGCGTGTACCCGCCCGGTACCCCCCGCGTCCATCCCCTGGCCGAGGGACCAGCGGTGCTCCAGCAACTCGAAGCGGGCCGGACTCGGGGCAAGCTTGCCCTCGATCCCTGGCGCTAGGAACGCCGGTGCTTCATCGGAATGCTCCGCGTGCGGCGTTGTCAGCACCACCCGATCGCCCGCGCGGCAGCCGACCTCGGCGCGCGGTAACCAACGTCCTGGCCTCGTACATCCAGCAGCAGCCCAGCCCTGGGAGGCCGAGCGAGAAAGCAGGGGCCTCGCCCCTTCGCGCGAGGCGGAGCCGGCGTGCGACGAGCGCGCGGCCTGCTCCGCCGACGGCGCGACCGTGAAGTGCACCATGACCGCGTACCACCAGCAGCACCACCCCGCCGCCACCGGTTCACACCGGCGAGGGCAGATGCACCGCGGGCAGCAGCCCCAGCTCGGTCTCCCGACGCGGCAGCGACAGCCCGAGATGCTCGCCCACCGCCGCGAACAGCCGCTTCGCCAGCTCCTCGTCCTCGTCCCCGGGGTCCTCGCAGCCGGGGAAGGCATCCCGCACCGCCCCGGCCCGGCGGATGGCCGCATCCAGCGCGGCGAACGTGCCCGAGCCGGTCCCCGGGCGGGACCGCGGTCTCCAGCAAGCTGCGGGGCACCGCGAGCCGCACGTCCGGCAGCCGGCGCGGCAGCGTGGAGAACGCGTCCCGCCCCTGGAGCCGGGCCGGCGGGGCGCCGATGCAGAAGTGCACGCCGTGGCCGAAGGACAGATGGCGGTTCGGGGAGCGGTGACGTCGAACCGCTCCGGGTCCTCGTACGCGTCGGGATCGTGACCCGCGCTCGACAGCGACAGGTGGACGAAGCTGCCCGGAGGCCGAGCCCTCGTAGCGCGGGATCTCCTCGATCGCCGAGGGCATTCCCCTCCGGTGTCCTCGTGTTCCGCGTACTCGACCGAGGGTGTACGGAGGGACTCGAAGCGTTCTCGAGGGGTCTTGGGCCGACCCGGTGCCGTACCGGGCCGGGAGGCCGGTGGCCGGGGCCGGCCGGGTCAGTAGTGGCTGTTCATCGCGGCGCGCACCTCGGCGAGCGTGGCGTCGGCCACCGCCCTGGCGCGCTCGTTGCCCTCGCGCAGCGTCCGGTGCAGGTAGCCGCGGTCCCGCGCATACTCGGCCCGGCGGGCGCGGATCGGTGCCAGGTACTCGTTGACCGACTCCGTCACCGCCTTCTTCAGCGCGGCGGCACCCGCGGAGCCGATCCCGGCCGCGATCTCCTCGGGCCTGCGGCCCTGGCACAGGGCCGCCAGCAGCAGCAGCGAGGACACCTCGGGACGGGTTTGCGGGTCGTAGGCGATGTGGCGCTCGGAGTCCGTCTTGGCGCCCTTGAGCAGCCGGGCGGTCTCGTCGGCGTCGGCGGCCAGGGTGATGGCGTTACGGCGGCTCTTGCTCATCTTGGTGCCGTCCGTGCCGAGCAGCAGCGGGGCGCTGGAGAGCAGCGCGTCGGGCTCGGGGAAGACGGAAGTGCCGTTGCCGTAGCGGTCGTTGAAGCGGCGGGCGATGGTGCGGGTGACCTCGAGGTGGGGGAGCTGGTCCTGGCCGACCGGCACCAGGTTGCCCTTGCAGAAGAGGATGTCGGCGGCCTGGTGGACGGGGTAGGTGAACATCAGGCCGCTGACGGCGGACTGGCGCGAGTGGGCGATCTCGTCCTTGACCGTGGGGTTGCGGTTCAGTTCGGCGACGGAGACGAGGCTGAGGAAGGGCAGCATCAGCTGGTTGAGGGCGGGGACCGCGCTGTGCGTGAAGATCGTGCTGCGCTCGGGGTCCACCCCGATGGCGAGGTAGTCCAGGACGAGGTCCTCGACGTGCTCGGTGAGGTTGTCCGCCACGTCGCGGTCGGTCAGGACCTGGTAGTCCGCGATGATCACGAACGTCTCGACGCCGAGGTCCTGGAGACGGACGCGGTTGTGCAGTGTGCCGAAGTAGTGGCCCAGGTGCAGGCGGCCGGTGGGGCGATCGCCGGTCAGCATGCGGAACCGGCCGGGGTCCCCCAGGATCAGTTCCTCCAGCACCGCGCTGCGGGCCTGCGCGGCGGAGGTACCGAGCGAGTCGGCGGGGGGACCGGCGGCAGCGGCGTCGGGGCCGGCGGCCTGGGGCGTGGTGTTCACAACGTCTCCCTGTGGGTCGGTCTCGCCGTCGGAATGGCACGGGACCCGATCCAGGAGATGCGAAAGGGCCGTCCATCCGAACGGCCCGGTCATGCATGCGAGTCGGCCGCTCCTACCCGGAGCGCCACCAGCTCAGACATGACGAAAGATGCATGCGCAGAGCATAGCGGCTACGACGTCGCTCCGGGCGCGCGCCGGGCGGGGAACGTCCGGGTTCGGCCGCAGTGGTGTGGGGCGGGTGCTGTCGGGAGGGGGGCGGAGTGGGGTCGGGGGTGGTGTCAGGCAGGGCGGGGTCAGGCGTCGGCCAGGGGGTTCGGCAGGGGGAGGTAGCGGGCGTCCGCGCCGTCCGCGCCGGTCCAGCGCAGCAGCAGGTTGGTCTTGCCGGGCAGGGTGGGCGAGGCGAGCAGGGCGGGGATCTCCGGCAGATCGTGCCGGGCGAGTTCACGGCGGGCGGCCGGCCAGGGGTCGAGGCCGGGGTGGTGTTCGGCGAGGGCCGCGGCGATCTCGGTGAGGTGGTTCACCACCAGGCAGTACACCAGCCGCTCCCAGCCCGCGGCGCGGGTCACCTCCGGCAGCAGCTTGACGCCCTCGGCGTCCCGGAACAGCGCGGCCACCGGGGTCCCGGCCGGGTCCACGGCGACGAGGGTGTTCTGCAGGTGGGCCTCGACGACGACGCCGTGCGCGTCGAAGGCCGCGAGGGCGGGCGGCACGACCTGGCGCAGATACGCCTCCCACCAGGCGGCGGGGTCGGTCGCGGCGGCCAGCGGGCTGCCGTCGAAGCCCTCCGCGAGCCCGGCCGCGAGCAGCGCGGTGGCGCCCGGCGGAAGGTGGCCGCGCAGGCCGTCGCGCAGGAGGACCGCCAGTTCCTCGAAGGCGAAGGCGGCGGTGCGGTAGCCGCGGTCGCCCAGCCAGGCCGCGGGCGGCCCCACGGTCTTCAGGGCGCGCCGGGCGGCCGTGTCGGCACGGCGCAGTCTGCGCAGGTCGTGGCGCCACAGCCGGCGGATGTCGTTGGTGATGCGCACGTCCAGGCTGAACTTCAGGAACAGGTCGCGGCGGGGCTCGTAGACCGTGCGGACCGCCGCCGTGGGCCAGGTGTCGAAGGCGGTGGTGCCGAGCCGGACCAGGCGGCCGTCGGCGAAGGCGGGGGCGAGGTCGCGGGCGACCAGGTCGAGCTGCCAGGGGTGGGCGGGCAGCAGCCGGTAGCCGGGCGGGGCGGTGCCGAGGGCGTCCAGGGCGCGGGTGTCGCCCTCCTCGGCGACCTGGTCCTCGCGGACCCCGAGCAGCACCAGGGGGAAGCGGGCGTGCGCCTCGGGGGCGTACGGCAGCCAGGACGCGACCGGGCCGCCGCCGCGGGCCTTGGGCGCCGGGTGGTGGGGGTGGCCGGTGATCAGGGACTGTTCGGAGCGCAGATAGGGGTCGGCGGGCGGGGTCGCGAGGGCGCGGGCGGTGAGCAGCGCGGCGACCGCGTCCCGGCTGTCGACCATCTCGGCGGGCAGGTCGCCGCCGGTCAGCCCGGTGTGCCGGCGCAGTTCCTCGGCGACCAGTTTGACCAGCTCGGTGTGGCCGACGGGACGCCAGCCGCCGGCCGCGTACACCTCCGGATCCCCGGGCCGCCGCCCGGCGCGCACACGCAGCAGCCGGCCGCTCGGCAACCGGTACACCCGCGGACCGCGCGGGCCACCGGGATCGGGGCTGCTCCCCGGGGAGGAAGCGGGGTCCGGGTCGGGACGGGAGTCCGGGGCCGGCCGAGAGCCCGCGGTGGGGGCGGGGGCCGCGGTGGGGGCGGGGGTCGTCAGTGGTTCGGCGACCTCGCGCAGCAGGCAGTTGAGCAGGGGCGCGGCCGCGTACGCGTCGGCGAGGGGGCCGACGGCACCGGAGGGGGGTGTGAGGTCCACGCGATCCATTCGTTCCATGTCCAGGGGCCGGTGAGCCGAACGCTGCGTCCATTGTCCGGGGTACGCCGTCGGTCTCGTGCGCAGTGCGTCCGGGAGCCGGTCGTGATCAGTATGTCCACCGCCCTGCACAATCGTGCCCCGGGCCCGGGCGCCGGGCCCCCGCCTCCCCGAGGAGCCGACCGTGCACCGTCCCCCCACCGCCGAGGCCGAGATCGCCGAGGAGCTGGCCGCCGTACGGCCGGCCCTGCTGGCCCGGTACCGGGCGGAGCTGCCGGGTGCCCGCGCCGCCGTGCTGACCCGGCTGTGGCGGGCCCTGGCCCATGAGCCGCTGCCGTGGATCACCGGCCGGGTGCGCGGCGCGCACAGCCTGGCCCTGCGGCTCGCCGACGGCCGCAGCCTGTACGGGCCGCCCGCGGATCCGTATGCCACGAGCGCGTACGTCACCGGCGTACGCCTCGGCCGCGACCGCCACGTCGATCCGGCGGGCCTGATGGCCGCGCTCGGGGTGCCGCAGGCCGGCTCCTTCGCCGTCGAACTGGCGCACAGCACGGCCTCGCTGGCGCTGTCCCGGGCCGGCGCGGATCACCCGAAGGAGTGGCCGGAGCACGACTGGGAGTGGGAGCAGCGGGTGGCCGACGGGCATCCGTACCACCCCAACTGCCGTTCCCGGCCCGGGTTCTCGGTCGCGGAGCAACTGGCGTACGGCCCGGAGCACCGACCGCTGGTGGAGCTGGGGACCGTGGCCGTGCCGGCGGACGAGTGCGTGCTGAGCGGCGACTGGCCCGACGAACTCAGGGACGGCCGGCGGCTGCTGCTGCCCGTGCACCCCTGGCAGACGGAACACGTCCTTTGCCGCCCCGGCACCCCGTGGCGGCAGGCGCATCCCCTGCTCTCCCTGCGCAGCCTCGCGCTCGCCGGCGGCGGGCCGCACGTGAAGACCGCGCTGAGCGCACGGCTGACGTCCTCGGTGCGGGACATCTCCGCGTACTCGGTCCGCTGCGCCGCGCCGCTCAACGACCTCGCCGGCCGACTGACCGAACACACCGACGGTTTGCTGCACATCACCCGCACGCTGGGCGCGGTCACCACCGGTTCCCCGGATCTCGCGGCGCTGCTGCGCCAGTCGCCGCAGGAGTACGCGGCCCCGGGCGAGCGGGTCCTTCCGGTGGCCGCGCTGCCCGCCACCGGCCTGCCGGGCTCCCCCGACTGGCTGGCCGCGTTCGCCCGCCTGACCCTCACGGTGGGCCTGCGCGTGCTCGACCTCGGCGTGGCCCTGGAGGCGCACGGGCAGAACCTGCTGGTGATCCTCGCGGCCGACGGCACGCCCCGGCGGCTGGTCTACCGCGACCTCGCCGACATCCGCGTCAGCCCCGCCCGGCTGATCCGGCACGGCCTCACCCCGCCCCCGCTCACCGGCCGCCTCGTCACCGACGACGAAGCGGCGCTGCGCCGCAAGCTGTTCGGCTCGCTGGTGGCCGGCGCCCTGGCCGCCACGGCGGGCTCGGCGGCCTGTCTGGCGGCTGCCCTGACCTCCGCGCTCCCGCTTCTTGCGGCCACCTCGGACCTGTCGGCGCTGCGCGAAGCCCCCGTGCCGGCCAAGGCGTTGACCCTGATGCGGCTGTCCCCGGAGACACCGGGCGACCAGTGGACGTCGCTGCCCAACCCGCTCGTTTTGGAAGCCGGTGTGTCTGATCAATAGGATCCGGCGATGATCAGAAGACAACGGCTGGCGGCGGGAGTCTGTGCTCTGCTCGCCGCCCTGGCGGCCGGGATCGCGTTCCCCGGCGGGGCAGTCGCCGACGAGAGCCAGGCCAGCGCCCCGAAGGTCGAACTCGTGCTGGACGTCAGCGGTTCCATGCGTACGCGCGACATCGACGGCGGCTCCCGGATGGCGGCGGCGAAGCAGGCGTTCGACGAGGTACTGGACGCGACGCCGCAGGAGGTCCAGCTCGGCATCCGCACGCTGGGCGCCAACTACCCCGGCGACGACCGCAAGGAGGGCTGCAAGGACACCGCGCAGCTGTACCCGGTCGGCCCGCTGAACCGGACCGACGCGAAGACCGCGGTGGCCACCCTCCAGCCGACCGGCTGGACGCCGATCGGGCCCGCGCTGCTGAAGGCGGCGGACGACCTGAGCGGCGGCACCGGAACCCACCGCATCGTCCTGATCACCGACGGCGAGGACACCTGCCCGCCGCTCGACCCGTGCCAGGTGGCCCGCGAGATAGCCGCCAAGGGCATCGGGCTGACCATCGACACCCTCGGCCTGGTGCCGGACGCCAAGACCCGGGACCAGCTCAGCTGCATCGCGGACGCGACCGGCGGCACCTACACCGACGTACGGCACAAGGAGGAACTGACCAGCCGCGTCGGCCAGTTGGTCCACCGGGCCGCGGATCCGGTGGTGACGCCGGTGGCCACCGAGGGCGCCGCCCAGTGCACCGACGCGCCGCAGCTGAAGTCCGGGCTGTACACGGACCGTGCCGCGTTCGGGCAGCAGCGCTGGTACAAGGTCGACGTCAAGCCCGGCCAGGAACTGCGCGCCTCGGTCAGCGTGGCCGACGACCGCGCCGTGAACCCCGGTTACGGGGTGCTGCTGCGGGCGGTGACGGTGCACGGCCGGGAGATCGTGCGCGGCGAGGCCGCGGGCACCGGCCGTACGGATGTGATCTCGACCGGGCTGCGCTATCCGCGGCCGGCGAGTGACGACGACAACGCGCCCGCGGAGGCGGTGTGTCTCCAGGTCAGCCACTCCTTCTCGGCCGCCGCGGGCGTCAGGACGACCCCCGGCTTGCCGCTGGAGCTGACCGTCGACGTCGTGGCCGGGCCGTCCGGCCATCACGACGTGGCCTCCTTCGGCCTCGGGCGCGGCTGGTGGCTGCTGGGAGCACTCGTGGTGACCGGGTTCCTGGCCGGTCTGCTGTGGGGCTGGCTGTCGCGCTGGCGGGTCGCGATCTGGAGGACGAACTGATGCGGGTCACACATGTGTTGAGCGCGGCGCTGCTGGCGCTGGGGCTGGCCGCCGGACCGGCCGCCGCCGACGCGTCGCCGAGTCCGTCGCCGAGCGGGTCGTCCGACGGCTCGGCGCCCACCCAGGCGGGCACCTCCTTCCGTACGGCGACGGAAATCCACCAGGGCCAGTCGGCCACCGCGTCCGGATCGACCGGTGACTACCTGTACTGGTCGTTCCCTGCGGACGTCGGCCGACGGCCCACTGTCAGGGCCACGGTGAAGCTGCCGCGGACGCACGGCGCGCAGACCTGGCAGCTGGACGTGTACGACGGGCTGCGGCGCCGGCAGGCCTGCCAGTACGGCGCCGATCCCCGCCCCGTCGCACAGGACGCGCCCCAGGTCGAGCTGGCCTGTGTGCTGCGCACGGTGCGCGGCTGGGCCGAGCCGTCGGCCAACGATCCGCTGCCGGGCACGTATTACGTCCGGCTGACCGTGGTGGACCTCGCCGCCACCGATCTCGGCCAGCCGGTGAGTGCCGAGGTGCGCGTCGACTCCAAGGACATCGGCGGCGCCGCGGCCGTGGACGGCTCGCTGGGCAAGCCGCTCGTGCCCGGTATCGCCGTCACGTCCGGGGAGGCGAAGGACGGTTCGAAGACGGCCGTGCTGTCCAGCTTCGGCTCGCACGACGGCTGGTCGTCCGGGTGGTGGTCCGACCGGTGGGTGTGGACCGGGATCGGGGCCGTGCTCGCGGCGCTCGCCGGGATCGGCGGGTACGCGCTGACGCGCGGGTCGGGACGGCCGTCCAGGGTGCCACCGGGCGTCTGACCGGACCCTCGAAGGCCCGCCCTCCGGCGGGCCTTCCCACCCGGTACCCGGCCGGCCGAGAAGCCCGCGCCCGGGGTGATCCGGGCCGAGGGCGCCGCTCCACCGCCCCACCGGCGGCGCGCACGCTCGCCGCCCGCCACACCCTTCGGCCCGGCAGGCACCCCGACCGCCACACCAACCCACACACACCGCGCCGCACCCGCCACATCCCGGCGCGGCATGCACCCCGACCGCCACCCCACTGGCCGCACCCCGGGCCCGGCAGGCACCCCGACCGCAACACACCCACCGCCCCCGGCGCAGCGGGCGCCCGCGACCGCCACACCCCGCGACACCGCATGCACCCGACCGCCGCACCACCCACCACACCCCGGCGCGGCATGCCCCCGCCGGCCACACCACCCGCCGCATGCACCCGGCCGCCACACACCGGCGCCCCGGCCGCCAGACCCCACACCCCCGGCGCCGCATGCACCCCGGTGGCCACACACACCGGCGCGGCACGCATCCCCCGACCGCCGCACCGCCCACCGCCCACCACCCGAGCGCGGCACGCCCCAACGGCCGCAGCGCCCACCGCACCCCCAACACGGCGGTGCGCCCCCAACCGCCCCACCCCGCGGCACCACATGCGCCTGCCCCCGCACCACCCACCACACCACGCGCAAGCACCCCCGACCACCACGTCCCCAGCACGGCGGTGCGCCCACGACCGCCCCACCCGGCGGCACCGCAGGCAACCCGCCCCCGCACCACCCACCACACCCACATCCCGAGCACCCTCCGACCACCACACCGCCGCCCCCGTTCCGCCGGCACACACCCGCCGGCCGTCACGTCGCCCGCAGTCTCGACGGCAGCGGGCGCAGGCCCGCCGTCACGTCGCGCGCAGTGCCTTCGCCAGGGTGCCCTCGCCCGTCACCGTCACGCGTCCGTCCCGTACCGCGTCGGTGAGACGCAGCTCGCCTCGGGCCACCGCCTCGCAGGTCGCCGCGTCCATCTCCAGGCGGGCGTCGGCCTCGGTGGGGGCGGGGCCGTCGGCGTAGACGGGGCCCTCCTGAGCGCCGACCCGCAGATGGAACTCGCCTTCATCCAGGCGGACTTCGACCAGGCCTTCACCGTCCAGGGCCCGCAGCAACGGCAGCGCGAACCAGTGCGCGCGCACCGCGTCCGTCGGGCGGCGCTCCCCCAGCTCGGCCGCGCCCCAGTTGCCCAGCGCCTGCAGCACCGGTAGCAACTCCCGTCCCCGGCCGGTGAGTTCGTACACGAAGGCCGCGCCGGGCGGGGGCAGCCGGCGGCGGGTGGTCAGGCCGTCGCGCTCCATGTCCTTCAGCCGGGACGCGAGTACGTCCGTGCTCACGCCGGGCAGGTCCGCGTGCAGGTCGGTGTAGCGGCGGGGGCCGGCCAGCAGTTCCCGGACGACCAGCAGGGTCCAGCGGTCGCCGACGACGTCGAGCGCGCGGGCTGCGGAACAGTACTGGTCGTAGCTTCGGCGAGGTGACATGCGACGCAGTCTAGACAAGATGTTGGACTTTCCAAGCGCCTACTTGGTAAAACCAAGCAACACGAGTTTCCGGAGGGGCGCATGGAGTTCCGGCAGTCGAACAAGCTGAGCGAGGTCTGCTACGAGATCCGCGGCCCGGTGATCGAGCACGCCGACGCGCTGGAGAAGGCGGGCCACAGCGTGCTGCGCCTGAACACCGGCAACCCGGCGGCCTTCGGCTTCGAGGCGCCGGAGGAGATCCTCCAGGACATGATCCGGATGCTGCCGCAGGCGCACGGCTACACGGACTCGCGCGGCGTCCTCTCGGCCCGCCGCGCGGTCGCCCAGCGCTACCAGAACCTGGGCCTCGACGTCGGCGTGGACGACGTGTTCCTCGGCAACGGCGTCTCGGAACTGGTCTCCATGGCCGTGACCGCGCTCGTCGAGGACGGCGACGAGATCCTGATCCCGGCGCCGGACTTCCCGCTGTGGACGGCCGTGACGACCCTGGCCGGCGGCAAGGCGGTGCACTACCTGTGCGACGAACAGGCCGACTGGAACCCGGACCTGGCCGACATGGCCGCGAAGATCACGGACCGGACGAAGGCCGTGGTCATCATCAACCCGAACAACCCGACCGGCGCGGTCTACCCCAAGGAGGTCCTCGAGGGCATCCTCGACCTCGCCCGCCGGCACGGCCTGATGGTGTTCGCCGACGAGATCTACGACCAGATCCTCTACGACGACGCCGTCCACCACTCGGCCGCCGCCCTCGCACCCGACCTGGTCGTCCTCACCTTCTGCGGGCTGTCGAAGACGTACCGGGTGGCGGGCTTCCGCTCCGGCTGGCTGGCCGTGACCGGTCCCCGGCAGCACGCGAAGGACTATCTGGAGGGCCTGACGATGCTGGCCTCCATGCGGCTGTGCGCCAACGTGCCCGCGCAGTACGCCATCCAGGCCGCACTCGGCGGCCGCCAGTCCATCCGCGAACTGACGCAGCCCGGCGGGAGGTTGTACGAACAGCGCGACACCGCCTGGGAGAAGCTCAACGAGATCCCCGGCCTGTCCTGCGTGAAGCCCAAGGGCGCCCTGTACGCCTTCCCGCGCCTCGACCCCAAGGTGCACAGGATCCACGACGACGAGAAGTTCGTCCTGGACCTGCTGCTGCGCGAGAAGATCCAGGTGGTCCAGGGCACCGGCTTCAACTGGCCCTCCCCCGACCACTTCCGCATCCTCACTCTGCCGCACGCGGAAGACCTGGAGGCGGCGATCGGGCGCATCGGGCGGTTCCTGAGCGGGTACCGGCAGTAGCCGTTCCCGCCCGTTCGCGCCCGTTCGCGCGCGTGTGTGAAGATCACCGCCGAAGGACCGGGGGGACTCCCGCACGCGCCCGACCAGCGCCGCACCGCCGTTCTCCCCGGTCCTGTTCGACAGACCGGGTGAGCGCCTTGTCCACGTACGCGACACGCCGGGCGGCCGTCGCCGCGCTGTGTCTCGCGGCCGTCGGGGGCACCGCCCCCGCGGCCCGGGCCGGCACCGACGCGGCCACGCCGCCGACCGCGAGGCGCAAAGCGCCGCCCGGTTCTGGACCGCGCGGCGCATGGCCGACGCCCGGCCGCTGGACGACGTACGCACGGCTCCCGCCGGGCCGGGCGCCCGGCCGCGAGGCGACCGCAGGGCACGCTGTTCCGGGGGACGCCTCTGGTCGGGACGTTCTTCGGGTCCGACGGGCGGGGCGGCACCACCTGGCACTGCACCGGCAGCGTGCTGGTACGCCGGCACCGGTACCACGCGTCTCGGCACCGAGAAGACCCTCGTCCGGCCCGGCACCTGACCGGAGCGCGGGCCTCGGCCGCCGTCGGCGAGGTCCCCGGAAAGCCGGGTCCGACGGAGGAATGCCCGGCGCCGTCCGCCGGTTGACGATCTCCGCCGGACATCACCGAACCAGGGGGAACGCAGCATGCCGATCGACGTACACGGCACGGTCGCTGAGGGATTCGAGGGCGTACGCGAGGAGTTCGCGGCTGTGCTCGCCGAGGAGCGGGACGATCCGGGCGCGCAGCTCGCGGTCTACCGGCACGGGGTACGGGTGGTGGACCTGTGGGGCGGTGACGGCGTCGACGGCGCCTCGCTGACGACCCTGTACTCCATCGCCAAGGGAGCCGCGTACCTCGTGGTCGCCCTGCTGGTGCAGGACGGCGTGCTCGACCTGGAGCGAGAAGTGGCCGCCTACTGGCCGGAGTTCGGCGCCCACGGCAAGGACCGGCTGACGCTGGGCGAGCTGCTGGAGCACCGGGCCGGTCTGGTCGGCGACGCCGACCAGCCTTTCACCACCGAGCAGTTGGCGGACGACCGGATCGTCGCGGCCCGGCTGGCGGGACGCCGGCCGCTGTGGGAGCCGGGTACCGCCTGGGGCTATCACGCCTTCGTCATCGGCGCGCTCGCCGGCGAAGTGGTGCGCCGGGTGACCGGCCGGTCGGTCCAGGAGCTGTACGAGGAGCGGATCCGCGCGCCGTACGGCCTCGACCACTACCTGGGCCTGCCCGCCGCGCAGGAGCGGCGCTTCGTGGACGTCCAGCCGCTGGTGCCGACCCCGCAGGAGGCCGCGCTGCTGAAGGAGCGGGCCACGGCCGCGAGCGGCATCCGGCGTGTCGCCTTCAACGGGCACGGGCCGGAGCCGACCGACCTGGTGGCCTTCGGCAATCACCCCCGGGTCAGGGCGCTCGGGCCGGCGTCCTCGGGCGGTGTCGGCAACGCGCGCGGGGTCGCCGGGATGTACGCCGCCGCCATCAGCACCGTCGACGGCAGGCCGCCACTGCTCACGCCCGGGACCGCGGCCGCGTTCGGCGCACTGCGCACCCCCGGCGGGCCGGACCTGGTCACCGGCGCCGCGGACCACTTCGCGCGCGGCTTCGAGCACGTCCCCGCGCTCTACCCGTTCCTCGCCCCCGGCACCTTCGGGCACAGCGGCGCGACCGGCTCGCTGGGCTTCGCCGACCCGGCGAACGGCATCGCGTACGCCTACACCCGGCGCCGGTTCGGCTTCCCCTCCGGGGTGGGCGCCGCCCCGGAGAACAGCCGTCTGGCCGAGTCCGTCCTGCGGGCGGCCGCCTCGCTGTGACACGGTGCTGGCAGGCGAGCGGGAAGGCGCTGACGTGGGTGACCTCTTTCTCGTCCGGCACGGTGAGACCGAGTGGTCGCGCTCCGGACGCCACACCGGCTGGACCGACGTGCCCCTCACCGAGCGCGGCCGGGAGGAGGCCCGCCGGCTGGTGCCGCTGATCCGCTCGCACCGGATCGGCGCGGCGTTCGTCAGCCCTCTCGGGCGGGCCCGTGAGACGGCCGAACTGATCGGCATTCCGGACGCCCGGGTCGACGCCGACCTGCGCGAATGGGACTACGGCGGCTACGAGGGCGTGACCACCGTGGAGATCCAGCGCGGCCGGCCCGGCTGGTTCCTGTTCACGGACGGGGTCGCGCCGGGGCCGCCGGAGCACCCGGGCGAGACCGCCGAGCAGGTCGGTGACCGCGCCGACCGGATGCTGGCCAAGGCAGACGCGGCCCTCGCCGACGCCGAGGGGGTCGTCGTGCTGATCGCCCACAGCCACTTCCTGCGCGTCCTGACCGCCCGCCGCCTGGGCCTGCCGCCCCAGCAGGGCGCCCTGTTCCTGCTGGGCACGGGTGCGCTGGGCCGACTGGGCACGGAGCACGGCCGGCCGGTGGTGGCCGGATGGAACATCCGGCCACCCGAGGGGCGGGCCGAGGTCTGAGGGCCGGTTGTCGGACCCGCGCCGTACGCTGCCAGGAGCAGGGAAGGAGTACGGCCGTGACCCGAGCGCCGAGTGCCGCGCAGCGGCGGGTGATCGAGGCAGCCGATCCGGTCACCGGGCGGGTGCGGGGGACGCGCGAGCAGCTCGCGGCGCTGGTCAGGGGCGGCCTCGTGTTCCGGCATCCCCGGCCGCCGCACGAGCACTTCCTGACGCCCGCGGGGCATCGGATACGGCGGTCGGCGGGCCGGGCGGAGCCGGCGGCGGCCGAGCCGGCACCGCAGGCGGAGCCCGGCGCGGGGGTGTTCGCGGCGCGGGCCGGTGGCGAGGACGCGCGGACGGCGGCGTCCGCGACGGGGCCGGCGCGGGCCCGGGAGGTGCACAGCGCCTGGCAGGGACTGCTGGAGCTGCGCCGGATGACGAACGCCGACGGCTCGGTGGACCGGCCGTGCGGGTGGGAGCGGGCGCATCTGGTGCGGGCCGCGGCGCTCGCGCTGGAGGCGGCCGGGCACCGGCCGGCGGGCGCGGAGGGGGACGGCTACCGGGTGCGGGCGACCCCGCAGCCGGAGGCGGTGGCGGTGTACGGGCCGGACGCCCGGGCCCTGGCCGCCTGCGCGGCCACGCTGGAGCGGGCCGGCTGGCAGGCCGGTGAGTACACCGAGCCGCGCACCAGGACCCGCTATCTGCTGGCCTCGCCGCGCCGGGTGTGAGGGACGTGCCAGGATCGACCGACCGGGACCATCGACCGACCTGATCCTCGACCGCGAGAAGGGCAAGCAGTGGCTGAACCGTTTTCCGTCCGAGTGACCGTCCGAGGTTACGAGACCGACACTCAGGGACACCTCAACCAGGCGGTGTACCTCAACTACGCGGAGCACGCCCGCTGGTCGCTGCTCCAGGCGGCCGGCATCAGCCAGGCCCGTCTCGTGGGCCGGGGGGTGGGCCCGGTGGCGCTGGAGACGACCCTGCGTTTCCGGCGCGAACTGCTCGCCGGCGACGAGGTCGACGTGACCTGTGCGTTCGAGTGGGGCGGCGGCAAGACCTTCCGGATCCTGCAGGAGATACGCAAGGCCGACGGCAGCCTGGCGGCCGAGGTCAGCGCGGTGGGCGGCCTGCTGGATCTCAGGGACCGCAAGCTGGTCGCCGACCCGCGCGAGGTGTTCAAGGAGCTGACGGAGGACCTGGCCCTCTTCGGGCTGTAGCCGCCCACGGACGATGCCGCCGGCGGCTCGCCCTCGCGGGCGGCCTGTTCAGGCCGCCCCGAACGCCTCCCGGTGCCGCTCGGCCCACTGCCGGAAGGTCCGGGCCGGGTGGCCCAGCAGGCGCGGTACGTCGTCGGTGACCGCCGCGTTGTGGCCGTCGCGCAGGTAGGCGACGCCGGTCAGCACGTCCTGCGCCCGGGAGTCGTCGATGCCCCAGGCGGTGCGCAGGAAGTCGAGGGTCTCGTCGGGCGTCAGGTCGCGGGTGGTGACGGGGCGGCCGAGGACCGCGGCGAGGACGGCGGCCTGGTCGGGGACGCTGATCGCCGCCGGTCCGGTCAGGGTGTACGTCCGCCCGTCGTGCGCGTCGTCCAGCAGGGCCCGTACGGCCACCTCCGCGATGTCGCGCGGGTCGATCACGCCGGAGGCCCCGTCGGCGGTCATGTTCGGTACCGGCTCGCCCCGCCGGACCGTCTCCGCCCAGGCCAGCGCGTTCGAGGCGAACGACGACGGCCGCAGGACCGTCCAGCGCACCCCGCTCTCCCGCACCGCGCGCTCGCCCTCGCCGTGCCACACGGCGGAGGGACCGGCCGCGGGCTCGTCGGTGCCGATGGCGGACAGCTTCACCAGCCGCCGTACCCCCGCGGCCCGGGCCGCCGCGACCAGCGCCGTGTCGTGCGCGGCGCCGGGGCCGGGCGGACACACCAGGTACGCGGCCGTCACCCCGGTCATCGCCGCCGCGAGGGAGTCGGCGTCGGCGTAGTCCCCGCGGACCGTCTCCACCCCCTCGGGCACCCGGGCCCGTCCCGGGTCGCGGGTGAGGGCGCGCACCTTCTCGCCGCGCGCCGCGAGCTGTCGTACCACTTCACTGCCAGTGGTGCCCGTGGCACCCGTCACCAGAATCATGCGGTCCACGATGGTGTGCCGCCGACGTGGGGCTCTTGGAAATTCCGGCACGGTTCGGCCGCCCGGAAGCGGGTGCGGCGCGCGTACCGTGGAGTGATGCCGAACGCCGTCGCCGAGCAGGCCCTGACCGTGCCCGAGGGGTTGCGTCCCTGGATCGCCGGGGTGCGCACGCTGTCCGTGCCCCACGCCGGGCCGGCCCCGGAACCCGCTACCGAGGGGCCCTTCGTGCACCTGCCCGCCGCGGTCACCAAGGTGGTGCTGCGCGTGTCGGCGGACGGGCGGCGCGACGTGTTGGCCGTCGGGCCGCGGGTGCGGGCGTCGTACCACGCGGGCAAGGCGCATCTGCGCTGTGTCGAGCTGCGGCTCACGCCCGGGATGACCCGCCCGCTGCTGGGCGTCGCGGCCGCGGAACTGGTGGGAGGCACCGCGCCGTTGGAGGAGCTGCCGGGTGCGATGCCCCGCCTGCTCGCGGACCGGCTGCGCGGGCTGGACCCCGAGGAGGCGCTGCCGCGGCTCGCCGAGTCGCTGCCCGGAGTGCTGTCGGCGGCCGCGGACCCGGACCGTACGGCGCTGCTGCGGGCGGGGGTCGACGCGCTGTCGGTCCGGCCGGACCGCGCGCCCGCGCAGGTGTGCGAGGTGGCCCGGGAACTCGCGGTAAGCGAGCGGCAGTTGCGCAAGCTGTTCGCCGAGGGGGTCGGGGTCTCCCCCAAGCACTACGCCCGGATCGACCGCGTCCGCATGGTCGTCACCCGGGCCGGCCACGTCCCGTGGTCGCAACTCGCCGCCGCCACCGGGTACTTCGACCAGGCGCACATGACGTCCGACTTCCGTTCCCTGATGGGCGTCCCGCCCCGCTCGTACGTCACGGGCCGGCTGCCCGCCCTGACGCCCTGCCAGTGGAGAGCGCGGCGGGTCTGACGCGCGCCGGCGCGGGGTACGGCGGGTGGCCGTACCCCGCGCCGGCGGGGCGGGACGGTCAGTGCGCGGGCGTGAGTTCCTGGCCCGACTCCATGGGATGCGTGACGTCCCGGGCTTCCTTGCCCTTTCCGATGTGGTTGAAGACCAGGTTGAGCAGGACGGCGGTGACGCAGCCGGTGGAGATGCCCGAGTCCAGGACGATCTTCGCCGTCGCCGGGAAGGCGTGGTAGAAGTCCGGCGCGGTGATCGGGATGATGCCGACGGCCAGGGAGACGGCGACGATCAGGACGTTGTTGTCCTTCTCCAGCCCGGCCCGGACCAGGGTCTGGATGCCGCTCGCGGCGACCGAGCCGAACAGGACGACGCCGGCGCCGCCGAGGACCGGGCGGGGCACGACGGCGATGAGCGAGGCGGCCATCGGGCACAGGCCCATCAGGACCAGGAAGCCGCCGCCCACGGCGACGACGAACCGGCTGCGGATCCGCGTCATGGCGACGAGCCCGATGTTCTGGGCGAACGCGCTGCACATGAAGCCGTTGAAGAGGGGGCTGAGCGCGGAGCCGAGGGTGTCGGCGCGCAGGCCCGCGGCGATGGTCCTCTCGTCCGAGGGCCGTTCGACGATCTCGCCCAGGGCGAGCATGTCCGCGGTGGACTCCGTCATGGAGACGACCATCACCACGCACATCGACAGGATCGCGGCGAGGTGGAAGGTGGGGGCGCCGAAGTGGAACGGGGTCGGGAAGCCGACGATGTCCGCCCTGGTGACGGGGGTGAAGTCGGTGACGCCGAAGGGTATCGCGATCAGCGTGCCGAGGATCAGGCCCAGCAGGACCGCGATCTGCTTGACGAAGCCGCGGGTGAAACGGCGCAGGAGCAGCACGAGCAGGAGGGTGACGCCGGCGAGGGTGAGGTTGGTGGTGGAGCCGTAGTCGCTCGCCCTGGCGTCGGGGCCCTGGGCCCATGCGAAGGCGACCGGCAGCAGGGAGACGCCGATCAGGGTGATGACGGAGCCGGTGACGACGGGCGGGAAGAAGCGGACCGCCTTGCAGAAGACCGGGGCGGCGAGGAAGCCGAGGAAGCCGGCGACGATGACCGCGCCGAAGATCATCGGCAGGGCGTCGGACCTGTCCTTGGTGGAGGCGACGATGGCGGTCATGGGGGCGACACCGGCGAAGGTGACGCCGTTGACGAAGGGCAGCCGGGCGCCGATCTTCCAGAAGCCGAGGGTCTGCAGGAAGGTGGCGAGGCCGGCCGTGAAGAGGCAGGCCCCGGTGAGGAAGGTGAGGTCTTTGCCGGACAGGCCAACGGCCGCGCCGACGATCAGGGGTGGTGCGACGACTCCCGCGTACATGGCGGCCACGTGCTGCAGGCCGCTGGTCGCCATTTTGAGGGCGGGGAGTTTCTCGTCTACGGGATGGGCGGCCACGGCGGCTCCTCCGGTCGGGTAACACGTCGTCAACGCGGGTTTCATGGAGGTGGTGCGTGCGGTCGTGCGGGACCGGGACGGGGCGCTCGCGCGGCGAGCGGTGGGGGTGACCGTTCCGGGGCGGGTGCGTTGCGCACACGCCCCGGAACAGCTGCCGTGGACCCCGCTCGGGTCCACGGGTTTCCCGGCCGGGAGCCGTCCCTCCCGGCCGGAGTCTTCCCGGCTTGCCGGCCCCGTGCGGGACCGGACAGGCCGGAGCGTGGGGCGGATCAGGCCTGGGCGGCGATCCGGGCGAGGCGCTGGGCCTCCTCGCGGGTGGAGCGGGCGACGGCGTCCTCGTCGACGGTGACCAGCCGGCCGTCCGCCACGATCTGCCGGCCGTTGACGAAGGACGCGGTGACCGGGGCGGCCGCGCCGAAGACCAGCGCGGTGACCGGGTCGGCGATGGAGGCGTGGGCGAGGGTGTCCATCTTCCACAGCACCACGTCCGCCAGCTTGCCCGGCTCCAGCGAGCCGGTCTGGTCGGCCCGGCCGAGCACCCGGGCGCCGCCGTGGGTGCCGAGACGGAGCGCCTGGCGGGCGTTCAGGGCGGCCTCGCGGTGGGCGCCGAGGCGGTTGATGAGCAGGGCGTTGCGCAGCTCGGTGTGGAGTTCACCCGACTCGTTGGACGCGGTGCCGTCCACGCCGAGGCCGACCGGGACGCCGGCCGCCAGCATGTCCGGGACCCGGGCGATGCCCGCCGCGAGGCGGGCGTTGGAGGACGGGCAGTGGGCGACGCCGGTCCTCGTGCGGGCGAAGGCGGCGATGTCGGAGTCGTTCATGTGGACGCAGTGCGCCATCCACACGTCCTCGCCGAGCCAGCCGGTGGACTCGAAGTAGTCGGTCGGGCCCATGCCGAACAGCTCGTGGCAGAACCTCTCCTCCTCCACGGTCTCCGAGCCGTGCGTGTGCAGCCGTACACCGAGGCGGCGGGCCAGCTCGGCGCCCTGCTTGAGGAGTTCGGTGGACACGGAGAACGGCGAGCACGGCGCGACGGCCACCTGGGTCATGGCGTCGAAGGAGGCGTCGTGGTGCTTGCGGACGGTCTCCTCGGTCGCGGCGAGCGCGCCCTCGAGCGTCTCGACGGCGAAGTCCGGCGGCAGGCCGCCGTCCTTCTCGCTGCGGTCCATCGAGCCGCGGGCCAGCGTGAAGCGGACGCCCATCTCGGCGGCGGCCCGGATGATCGACCCGGACAGGTCGCCGGAGCCGTGCGGGAAGACGTAGTGGTGGTCCATGGCGGTGGTGACACCGCCGCGGGCCATCATGGCGAGCGAGCCCTGCGCGGCCGCGTACGTCATCTGCTCGTCGATGCGCGCCCAGGTGGGATAGAGCGCGACGAGCCAGTTGAACAGGTTGTGGTCGGTGGCCAGACCCCGGGTGATCCACTGGTAGAAGTGGTGGTGGGTGTTGACCAGACCGGGCGTGGCCAGATGGCCGCGTGCGTCGATCCGGCGCACGACGTTCTCCAGGCCCTGGGGGGCCTGGCCCGCGCCGACCGACTCGATGCGGTTGCCGGCGAGGACGAGGTGTCCGGCGGCGTACTCGGTGTCGCCCGCGTCCACGGTCGCGATCGCGCAGTTCTCGATGACGATGCGCTGGGCTGCCGATGGTGCCATGGTGCTTCCTTGTCTTTCAGTGGCGGCCCGTGGACCGGGGGTGTCCACGGGAAGGGCACGGCAGGACCCTAGGAGGATTTGAGTGCCGGGGCCGGCCCGCGGCTCCGGGTGCCGAGATGGTGGAAGAACAGGTTGAGCAGGACCGCGACGAGCGCGCCCGCGCTGATGCCGGAGCCGAGCACGGTCTGCGCCCAGGCCGGGAAGTCCGCGTAGAACGTCGGCGCGGCGAGCGGGATGATGCCGGCGCCGAGCGCGACGGCGACCAGGATGATGTTGGAGCTGTCGTCGAGGCCCGCCTCGGACAGCGTACGGATGCCGCTGACCGCGATCGAGCCGAACAGGACGATGCCCGCGCCGCCGAGGACCGGCATGGGGACCAGGGAGACGACCGCGCCGAGGACCGGGAAGGCGCCGAGGACCAGCAGGGCGCCGCCGGCGACGGCGACGACGTAGCGGCTGCGCACCCGGGTCAGCGAGACCACGCCGACGTTCTGGGCGAACGCGGAGGTGGGGAAGCCGCCGAAGACGGGGCCGAGCAGGGTGGCGAAGCCGTCGGTGCGCAGGCCGCGGGTGATGGTGCGCGCGTCGGTACGGCGCTCGCAGATCTCGCCCAGGGCCAGCATGCCGGCGCTGGACTCGGTCATCAGGACCAGCATCACGATGCACAGCGAGAGGATCGCCGCGGGCTGGAAGGCGGGCGGGCCGAAGGCGAACGGCGCGGGCAGCGCGGCGAGGGGCGCGGACCTCAGGGCGCTGAAGTCGGCCATGCCGAACGGGATCGCGGCCAGGGTGCCGAGGAGCAGCCCGAACAGCAGGGCGACCTGCTTGACGAAGCCGCGGCCGAAGCGCTGGATCAGCAGGATGACGGCGAGCGTGAACCCGGCGAGCGCGAGGTGCCTCATCGAGCCGAAGTCGGCGGACGTCCTGTCGCCGCCCTGCGCCCAGCTCACCGGGACGGGCATCAGCGTGACGCCGATCAGGGTGATGACGACGCCGGTGACCAGGGACGGGAAGAAGCGCAGCAGCCGTCCGAAGAACGGTCCGACGGCGAGGCAGAAGACGCCGGCGCACATCACCGCGCCGTAGACGGCGGGGAGTTGGTGGCCTTTGCCGTTGGTCTCGGCGATCGCGAGGATGGGCGCGATGCCGGCTGAGGAGGCGGCGTTGACGAAGGGCAGGCGGTTGCCGACGAAGCCCTTGACGCCGAGGGTCTGCAGGATGGTCGCGACGCCCGCGACGAGCAGGCTCGCGGCGATCAGCCGGGTGCGGGCCGCGATGTCGAGTCCGCAGGCCTGGCCGATGATGAGCGGAGGAGTGACAACGCCTGCGTACATGGCGGCGATGTGCTGGAGCGCGGCGGGGACGAGCCGCGAGACGTGGAGCTTTTCGTCCACCGGGTGCACGGACGTGACGGCGTCCTCGGTGTGCACCGGCGGGGTGGGACAGGGGGCCCTGTCGGGCCCCTTCGCAGGCTGTGCCATTTCGTTCCCTCCGGTGTGGCGTGCCCCCGGCCCTTCAGGTGGCCGGGCCGGGGCACGCGTCCCGCGTCAGAGGTTGGTCATGTCGACCGGGATACGGGCCTCACAGCCGTCCCGCAGTACGGTGGCCTCGATGAGGCCGTAGGGGCGGTCGGCGGCGAAGTAGACCTCGTTGTCGTTCTTGAGACCGAACGGCTCCAGGTCCACCAGGAAGTGGTGCTTGTTCGGCAGCGAGAAGCGGACCTCGTCGATCTCGCCGCGGTTGTTGATGATGCGCGAGCCCATCTGGTAGAGCGTCTGCTGCAGGGAGAGGGAGTAGGTCTCGGCGAAGGCGTGGAGCATGTGCTTCTTGACCTGCTCGTAGGACTTCTCCCAGTTGGGCATCTTCTGCTCGTCGTCGGTCCAGTTGAACCGCCACTGGGCGGCCACCGACGTGGCCAGGATGCGGTCGTAGGCTTCCTGGAGCGTCGTGTACTTGTCCTTGATGTAGCCCCAGAACTCGGAGTTGGTCGAGTTCATCACCGTCAGGTCCTTCAGGCCGGAGACGACCTCCCACTTCTCACCGTCGTAGGTGATCTGGGTGAGGCGGGTCTCCTGGCCCTTGCGGACGAAGGAGTGCTTGACCTCGTCGGCGCCGATGAACTTCGAGTTGGCGTCGGAGGTCTCGATCCGCTCCCAGGCGTACTCCTCGATGCGGATGCGCGCCCGGTGGATCACCTCCTGCGAGGTGACGAAGTGCCGGGCGAGGTGGATGCCGAACTGCTCGGCGGACTCGATGCCGTGCTCCTTGGCCTTCGCGAACACCGTGTTCTTGGTGGTGTCGGTGGGCAGCACGTGGGCGTTGGAACCGGAGTAGTGGACGTCGTCCATGTCGCCGCTCAGCGCGACGGAGACGTTGAGGTCCTTGATGTGATGGGTGGCGCCGTCCCGCGTGATCTTGACGACTCGGTTCTCGGCCTTGCCGTACTGGTTCTGTCCCAGGATGGTCGGCATGAGCTAGCTCCCTCGGTAAACGGAGTAGCCGAACGGGTTGAGCAGCAGCGGCACGTGGTAGTGCTCGCCCGGTACGACGGCGAACGTGATCGCCACCTCCGGGAAGAACACGCCGCGTCCGCTGTCCCGATTCGCGGGGGCGTCCTGCTGCGCATCGGCTTGCTGGTTCGCAGTCTTCTTTTCGAAGTACTGCTCGACCGCGAAGTCGAGCCGTACATGTGTGGTTCCCTCCGGCAGGGCCGGCAGGTCCTTGCACCGCCCGTCCGCGTCGGTCGCGGAGCCGCCGAGCGTCCGCCAGTCCGCGCTCCGCCCGCTGCGCGCGGAGAGCTGGACGGCGACGCCCTCGGCGGGGCGGCCGGTCGAGGTGTCCAGGATGTGGGTGGACACGGAGGCGGTGGTGCTGGTGCTCATGGTGTCAGGCGTCCTCTTCGACGAGTCGGGCCAGGCGGATCCGGTTGATCTTGCCCAGCTCGGTGCGGACGATCTCCCGCTCCTGCTCCGGAGCGTTCCCGATGCGCTCCTTGACGGCGTCGCGCATCTGCTCGCCGGTCCGGCCGGTGGCGCAGATGAGGAAGACATGGCCGAACTTCTCCTGGTAGGCCAGGTTGAGTTCGAGCATCTCGGCCTTGAGTTCCTCCGAGGCCCCGGCCATGCCGCGCTGCTCGCGGGCGGAGGTGGGGTCGCCGGGCCTGGGGCGCCCGATCGGGGGGTGCCCGGCCATCGCCTCGGCCAGGTCCGCCGGGCTCAGCTCGGCCATGGCGGCGTCGCTGGCGGCGTAGAGGTCGTCGGTGGTGGCGTAGGGGCGGGCGGCCAGCAGCCGCCGTCCCCACTTGGCGCAGGCGCACGCCTCGTGGAGGGCGGCGAGGGCCTCGCGTTCCCCCAGGTCGTTGAACCGGGCCAGACCCGGGGGCGTGGAAGTCGTCGTCACGGGAGCCTCCGTGGCCGGAAACGGCCTTCGTGCGTAAGCGGGCTGCCGATAGTGAACGCCCCAGGAAACGCCACGTCAACACTTTGTTGAAAATTCCGCGTAACAAGTCACGCCGTGATCCACAGCGCCCGCAAAGGGCCCGGGCCCGCATCGATGCGCGGCTGCGCCGGGGGCCCGACCGGCCGCGACGGCGCGGCGCAGGCGCGCCGGCAGTCCTCGGCGCCCCCGAGGGCGTACCCCGCCCCGGCGGAGCTACTTGTCCCGGTTGAGGTAGTTGTAGACCGTGAAGCGGCTGACGCCGAGCGCGCCGGCCACCGTCTCCACGCCGTGCCGGACGGCGAACGCGCCGCGCGCCTCCAGGGTCCGTACGACCTCCTGCTTGGCCTTGCGGTCCAGGTCGGCCAGCGGCTTGCCCCGGCGGCGCTCCATGGCCGCCAGGATGTGGTCCAGGGAGTCGGCGAGCTGGGGCAGTCGTACGGCGACGACGTCGACGCCCTCCCAGGCGAGGACGACGTCCTCCTCCCTCGCCTCGACCGGCGGCAGCATCTCCCCGCCCATCGCGTCGACCAGCGGCTTCACGGCCGCGATGAAGGGCTCGTCGCCTCTCATCCATCCCCCTCCCCGAACCCGCCGTCGATCACGCTGACCTGGAGCGAGATCCGGGTGGCACCGGCCCGCAGACTCTTGCGCAGCAGCGCGTCCACGGCGGTCAGCACGCGGTCCGCGCCGCCTTCCGCCGTATTGCCGAACGGGCCGACGTCGACGGTGTCCAGCTCGGCCGTCTCGATGACCTCCCGCGCCGCCATGGCGTGCGCGGGCGCCTCGTCCAGGTCGAAGGGTTCGGTCGTGAACTCCACTCTCAATCGCACGCGCACAACCTAACGCCCGGCGGCGCTTTTCGGGCGGCCGGTGACGGACCCCCCTTGACAAGCACCGACACCCCCCGGCAATCTTCCATTAAGCAGAAACGAACTTCCATAATACGGAATCTCGACCACGTCGACCACGGAAGGGAGCGCGGCCCGAATGGGATTTGCAGACCAGCGCTTCAACGTCAACCTGTCGATCCTCTTCACGGAACTCCCGCTCCTGGAGCGTCCCGCGGCCGCCGCCGCGGCGGGCTTCACGGCGGTCGAGCTGTGGTGGCCCTGGGTCGACTCCCCCACCCCCGAGCAGTCCGAGCTGGACGCCCTGAAGAAGGCGATCGAGGACGCGGGCGTGCAGCTCACGGGTCTGAACTTCTACGCCGGAGCGCTGCCGGGCCCCGACCGCGGCGCCCTGTCGGTGCCGGGCGAGCAGTCGGAGCGGTTCCGCGCCAACATCGACGTGGCCGCCGGTTTCGCCGCCTCCCTCGGCTGCACGGCGCTCAACGCCCTGTACGGCAACCGCGTCGAGGGCGCGGACCCGGCCGAGCAGGACGCGCTCGCCCTTCGGAACCTGGTCCTCGCGGCCCGGGCGGCCGACCGGATCGGCGCGATCCTGCTGGTCGAGGCGCTGAACCAGCCCGAGTCGCCGTCGTACCCGCTGGTGAGCGCCCCCGCGGCCGTCGGGATCGTCGACAAGGTCAACGAGGCGACGGGCCTCGGGAACGCGAAGTTCCTGATGGACCTGTACCACCTGGCCATGAACGGTGAGGACCTGCCCTCGGTCATCGAGCGGTACACCGCGAAGACCGGCCACGTCCAGATCGCCGACAGCCCCGGCCGCGGCGCCCCCGGCACCGGTTCGCTCCCCTTGGAGGACCTGCTCGACCAGCTGAGCAAGGCCGGTTACGACGGCTGGGTGGGCCTGGAGTACAAGCCGGGCGACAGGCCCAGCGCCGAGGCCTTCGACTGGCTCCCGCGCGAAGCGCGCGCCGCCCGCTGAACCCCCGACTCTGCAAAGCTGTTGAGAGAGGCACCCCCTGACATGAGCACTCTTGCCCCCTCTTCCCGCCCGGCGATTGCCTGGATCGGCCTCGGCATCATGGGCTCCCCCATGTCCGAGAACCTGATCAAGGCGGGTTACGACGTCACCGGCTTCACCCTGGAGCAGGACAAGCTGGACCGCCTGGCCGCCGCCGGCGGCACGGCCGCCTCCTCCATCGCCGAGGCCGTGCGGAACGCCGACGTGGTCATCACGATGGTGCCCGCGTCGCCGCAGGTCGAGGCCATCGCCTACGGCCCCGACGGCATCCTGGAGAACGCCCGGCAGGGCGCCCTGCTGATCGACATGTCCTCGATCACCCCGCAGACCTCCGTCGACCTGGCGAAGGCCGCCGGGGCCAAGGGCATCCGGGTGCTCGACGCCCCGGTGTCCGGCGGCGAGGCCGGCGCGATCGAGGCCGTGCTGTCGATCATGGTCGGCGGCGAGCAGGCCGACTTCGACATCGCCAAGCCGATCTTCGAGGCCCTCGGCAGGACCATCGTGCTGTGCGGCCCGCACGGCTCCGGCCAGACCGTGAAGGCGGCCAACCAGCTGATCGTCGCCGTCAACATCCAGGCGTGCGCCGAGGCCGTGGTCTTCCTGGAGAAGTCGGGCGTGGACCTGGCGGCCGCCCTCGACGTCCTGAACGGCGGCCTCGCGGGCTCGACCGTGCTGACGCGCAAGAAGGACAACTTCCTGAAGCGCGACTTCAAGCCGGGCTTCCGCATCGACCTGCACCACAAGGACATGGGCATCGTCACCGACGCCGCCCGCAACGTCGGCGCGGCCCTGCCGGTCGGCGCCGTGGTCGCCCAGCTGGTCGCCTCGCTGCGCGCCCAGGGCGACGGCGGCCTGGACCACTCGGCCCTGCTGCGGGCCGTGGAGCGCCTCTCGGGCGCCCAGGTCTGACGCCCCCCGCACTTCCGGGCCGCGGCGGCGCTGACACCTGTCCTGTCGCGCCCAGGCGCCGCCGCGGCCCGGAACACCTCCGCCGGCCTTGAGCCTCAACAAACTGTTGACGCCCGGAAGGCCCGAACTTAGGCTCCACGAAGCGGAAACAGTTTTCCGCTGCCACTCGTACGGAAGGTCCACGATGTCGAAGCGCGTGCTCACGACAGAGTCCGGCGCCCCGGTCGCCGACAACCAGAACTCCGCCTCCGCCGGCGTCGGCGGCCCGCTCCTGATCCAGGACCAGCAGCTCCTGGAGAAGCTCGCGCGCTTCAACCGCGAGCGCATCCCGGAGCGCGTGGTGCACGCCCGTGGCTCCGGCGCCTACGGCCACTTCGAGGTGACGGACGACGTCACCGGCTTCACCCACGCCGGCTTCCTCAGCGAGATCGGCAGGCGCACCGAGGTGTTCGTGCGCTTCTCCACGGTCGCCGACTCCCTCGGCGGCGCCGACGCCGTCCGCGACCCGCGCGGCTTCGCGGTGAAGTTCTACACCGAGGAGGGCAACTACGACCTCGTCGGCAACAACACCCCGGTGTTCTTCATCAAGGACCCGATCAAGTTCCCCGACTTCATCCACTCTCAGAAGCGCGACCCGTTCACCGGCCGCACCGAGATGGACAACGTCTGGGACTTCTGGGCGAACTCCCCCGAGGCCACGCACCAGGTGACCTGGCTGATGGGCGACCGCGGCATCCCGGCGTCGTACCGCCACATGAACGGCTACGGCTCGCACACCTACCAGTGGACGAACGAGGCGGGCGAGGCCTTCTTCGTGAAGTACCACTTCAAGACCAACCAGGGCATCCGCTGCCTGAGCAGCGAGCAGGCCGCGGAGCTGGCGGGCAAGGACCCCGATTCGCACCAGACGGACCTGCTCCAGGCCATCGAGCGCGGGGTGCACCCGTCCTGGACCCTGTACGTCCAGCTCATGCCGGCGGCCGAGGCGGCCGACTACCGCTTCAACCCGTTCGACGTGACCAAGGTGTGGCCGCACCGGGACTACCCGCTGCAGCGCGTGGGCCGGCTGGTCCTGGACCGCAACGCGGACAACGTCTTCGCCGAGGTCGAGCAGGCCGCGTTCTCCCCGAACAACTTCGTTCCAGGCATCGGCCCGTCCCCCGACAAGATGCTCCAGGGCCGCCTGTTCGCCTACGCGGACGCGCACCGCTACCGCCTGGGCGTCAACCACACCCTGCTCGCCGTGAACGCCCCCAAGGCGGTCCCGGGCGGCGCCCGGAACTACGGCCGCGACGGCTACATGGCCGTCAACGGCCAGGGCCGCGGCGCCAAGAACTACGAGCCGAACTCCTACGACGGGCCGGCCGAGACCGGCCGCCCGCTCTCGGCCCCGCTGGCGGTGTCCGGCCACACGGGCAACCACTCCGCGCCCCTGCACACCAAGGACGACGACTTCTTCCAGGCGGGCGAGCTGTACCGCCTGATGTCCGAGGAGGAGAAGTCCCGCCTGATCGCGAACATCGCCGGCGGCCTGTCGCAGGTCAGCCGCGACGACGTGATCGAGAAGAACCTGGCCCACTTCCACGCCGCCGACCCTGAGTACGGCAAGCGCGTGCAGGAGGCGGTCCGCGCCCTGCGCGAGGACTGAAGCGGCCAGTGACGCCCGAGCGGCGTACGGAACCTGACGGGAGGTCAGCAATCTCCGTACGCGGCCCGCGCGGCACGCCCGGCGGCCCGGATGAGGGGTGGCCGGCGGGCTTCGGCGCGCGGGCAGGGCGAGGACCGCGGCGGCGTGCGAGCCAGTGCGGTGGTGAAGGACCCGCGTCCCCTTCTCGACCAGAGGGAAGGACGACCCGGTCTCCGTCGCATCCGCCGCGGTCCCACCCGGAACCCGTTGCCGGGTCCCCCCGACCCCGTCCGGCGGCGCGAACGACCTGTCGCGCCCAGCCTCGCGCCGCCGGACGGCCAGCCACCAGGACGCTCCCCACGCCGGCTCGACGCCGGCGGCGAGGGAGCGTTCGGCGTTGTCGAGGAGTTCCTCCGCCGGCAGCTCGGGATGCAGACCGGGTGGCCGACCAGCGCCGGGGCACCGGCACGCGGGGTCTCGATGCCGTACTCCTCGCGGCGCTTGATCCGGGGCTTCCCGCGTCTCATGGCCCGCTCGGGTTCGACGATGTGCAAGGCTCCGTCAGCACCGGCGGGCTTCTTCCGCGGGGTGCTCGACGTCGATCCGGCCGCCTCTCGTCAGGCGCTCCGGCCGCAAGGCGATCTCCGATGCGCCGCGCGGGATCACCTAGCGGCCCAGCCGGGCCGGCCGGAGCCCGCAAGAAGGCGGAGTCCCCACCCCGGGGCTCGAAGCGGCCCAGCACCTCCTCGGCGCTCGCGCCGGGACCCTCTCGGAGGCAGGCCCGCCTCTCCTCCCCGAGCCACCTGTGCATCGCCCGCAGGCTGCTCGCCACGTCCTCGGTCAGCGCCGAACGCAGCCGACGTGCGAGAAGACCACGGGCGCCGCACGCTGAACGCATGGGCAATCCGACGCAGTACCCGCACATCGTGGTCCACGCCCCCGCGCTGGACGGCTCCCGGCGGGTCACCGAGGGGGAGGTGACCCTGGGGATCGCCTCTCATCTGGACGACGTCGTGGAGATCCTGCGGCTGGCCGACCTGGACCGCGTCGAGGTGGAGGAGAGCGATCTGATCGAGTGGCAGGGGGGCGGCCCGGAGGACTGGCCGGGGCTGTCGGAACACGAGGTGTAGGGCCTTGCGGGAACGCCGAAGGGCGGCCCGTCCTTCCGGACGGGCCGCCCTTCGGCGCGTGGTGCTGCGGCCGTCAGACCTTCAGCGGCTTGATCGAGGTCGGCGCGTGGCCCGGCTCGGTGGCCAGGTCCTCGAACTCGGAGATGTCGCTGATGTCCATGGTGCGGCTCATCGAGATGTTGGTGATCCGCTCCAGGATCGCCTCGACGACGACCGGCACCCGGTACTCGGCGGCCAGCTTCTTCGCCTGCTCGAAGGCCGCGCCCAGCTGGTCCGGCTCGGTGACCCGGATCGCCTTGCAGCCCAGGCCCTCGGCGACCTTGACGTGGTCCACGCCGTAGACACCGATCTCGGGCGTGTTGATGTTCTCGAACTCCAGGTTCACCTGGAAGTTGATGTCCAGGCCGATCTGCGCCTGGCGGATCAGGCCCAGGTAGGCGTTGTTCACCAGCACGTGGACGTAGGGGATCCTGTGCTGGGCGGCGACGGCCAGCTCCTCGATCAGGAACTGGAAGTCGTAGTCGCCGGACAGGGCCACGACCGGGGAGTCCGGGTCGGCCTTGGCGACGCCGATCGCGGCAGGGATGGTCCAGCCGAGCGGGCCGGCCTGGCCGCAGTTGATCCAGTGGCGGGGCTTGTAGACGTGCAGCATCTGCGCGCCGGCGATCTGGGACAGGCCGATGGTGGTGACGTACCGGGTGTCCGGGCCGAAGGCCTTGTTCATCTCCTCGTACACGCGCTGCGGCTTCATCGGCACGTTGTCGAAGTGCGTACGGCGCAGCAGCGTCGCCCTGCGCTCCTGCGTCGAGGCGACCCAGTCGGCGCGGTCGGGCAGCTTGCCGGCCGCCTTCAGCTCCTTCGCCACCTCGACGAACAGCTCCAGCGCGGCCTTGGCGTCGGAGACGACACCGTAGTCCGGCGGGAAGATCCTGCCGATCTGGGTGGGCTCGATGTCGACGTGGACGAACTTGCGCTCGCCCCGGTAGACGTCGAGCTTGTAGCCGGTGTGGCGGTTGGCCCAGCGGTTGCCGATGCCGAGGACGACGTCGGACTCCAGGAAGTTGGCGTTGCCGTAGCGGTGCGAGGTCTGCACGCCGACCATGCCGGCGTTCAGCTCGTGGTCGTCGGGCAGCACGCCCCAGCCCATCAGCGTCGGGACGACCGGGGTCTGGGTCAGTTCGGCGAACTCCACCAGCAGGTCGGCGGCGTCGGCGCCCAAGACGCCGCCGCCGGCGACGATGACCGGGCGCTCGGCGGCCAGCAGGAAGGAGATCGCCTTCTCGATCTGGGCGCGGGTCGCGGCCGGCTTGTAGACGGGCAGCGGTTCGTACGTCTCCGGGTCGAACTCGATCTCGGTGAGCTGGACGTCGATCGGCAGGTCGATCAGGACCGGGCCGGGCCGGCCCGAGCGCATCAGGTGGAAGGCCTGCTGGAAGACGCCGGGCACCTGGGCGGCCTCCAGGACGGTGACCGCCATCTTCGTCACCGGCCCCGCGATCGAGGCGATGTCGACGGCCTGGAAGTCCTCCTTGTGGATCACGTTGGTGGGTGCCTGGCCCGTGATGCACAGGATCGGGATCGAGTCGCCGACGGCCGAGTACAGGCCGGTGATCATGTCGGTGCCGGCCGGTCCGGAGGTGCCGATGCAGACGCCGATGTTGCCCGGCTTGGTACGGGTGTAGCCCTCGGCCATGTGCGAGGCGCCCTCGACGTGGCGGGCGAGGGTGTGGTGGATACCGCCGCCCTCCTTCAGCGCCTTGTAGAACGGGTTGATCGCCGCGCCCGGCACACCGAAGGCGTCGGTGACGCCCTCGCGCTTGAGGATCTCAACTGCCGCGCGGGCAGCGGTCATACGAGCCATCGAGTACTCCTGCTTCGGCTTCTCGGATGCGTACTCCCGTCGCGCCCCGCGGTGAGCACAGTCTCCAGAGTCGGCTGATTCCGCATAACTTTCGCATTGCGGAATTTAGTTTCTACTATCTGGAAGCAATGTAGGCGGGGTGGGCGAAAGCCGTCAAGGGATTCCGGACAGGGCCGCGAGACGCGGCAAGCGCCGGACAAGCGGGGCGGGAGGGGAGGACGATGAGGGGCGCTGTCTTGACGCGACGCCTGGGGGTGGGCCATGCCCGAGAGCGTGCCGGTGCACTGCCCGGTCTGCCGGCGCGAGCACGTCTACACCGCGCCGGCGTATCCGTGCGTGTGCGGTGCCCCGGTCGCCCCGTGTCTCGACCCGGCCGCCGAACCGGTCGTGGCGGTCCACCGGGCCTGGGACGAGGAGTGGCTCACGCTGGCGTGCGCCGCGTGCGGACGCCACAACCAGTGGCCGCGCCCGGAACTGGGCTGCCCCTGCGGCGCCGTCCTGCACGTCCCGGTGATCCCCTCACCGGCACCGGCAGGAGCGGGTGATCCCGCGCCGCCGCCGACCACGGCGGCACCCGCCGCGGGCCGGGCCCCCGCCGGCCGTCCCGCGTTCCAGCCGCGCGCCATTCGCACCGCCCGTGACGCGGTGACCACCGCCGCGCTGTATCTGCGCCGGCTCGGCTACCGGGGCATCCGGCGCGCCGACCAGCGGCCGCCCAACGGCATCGGACTCGCCGCGCGGGGGCTGCTCGCGCAGGTGGACCCGACCGTCCGCCCGGCGACGCCGCGGGACGTGGAGTGCCTGTGGCTGACGGCGATGACGGAGTCGGCGGACTGCGTGTACTTCTCGCTGGCCGGTTACACCGACGACGCCCGCCGGTGCGCGGCCGCCCTCCGCGTCCCTCTGTTCGTGCTGGACCTCACGGGCACCCCCCAGCCGGAGAACGACGCCGCGGACACCCTGAACTCCCGGGGCGCACCGGACGAGGCGGCGCGGACCCGGGACGAACACACCTCAGGCGGCTGAGCAGACCCGGGCCGCACACCGCACGCACTCCCCGCCCCCGCCGGACAGGCGACACGAACGCGGGACGGACGCACCCCGGGCGGCCGAGGAGACGGGGGCCGGCCGCCCGCCTCCAGGCACGGGCCGGCGGGTCAGCCCCCGTACGTCTCCCGCAGCTCGATCTTGCGCACCTTCCCGGACACCGTCATCGGGAAGGAGCCGAGGAGCTGCAGCCGGCTGGGGATCTTGTAGTGGGCCAGCCGGCCCTCGCAGAAGGCGCGCAGGTCCTCCAGCGTGAGCGGGTCGGCGGTGTCCCGCGGGATGACGCAGGCGAGCACCTCCTCGCCGTACGTCTCGTGCGGCACCCCGACGACCTGGACGTCCTTGATCTTCGGGTGGCCGTAGAGGAACTCCTCGATCTCGCGCGGGTAGATGTTCTCGCCACCCCGGATGACCATGTCCTTGATGCGGCCGACGATCTCGACGTACCCGTCCTCGCGCATGACCGCCAGGTCCCCGGTGTGCATCCAGCGGCCCGCGTCCACGGCCTCGGCGGTCTTCTCGGGCTCGTTCCAGTAGCCGAGCATCACGCTGTAGCCGCGGGTGCACAACTCGCCCGCCAGGCCGCGCCGTCGGGTGACGCCCGTGGCCGGGTCGACGACCTTGACCTCCAGGTGCGGCAGCACCCGGCCGACGGTGGCGGTGCGGTGTTCCAGGTCGTCCTCGATCCGCGTCTGCAGGGACACCGGCGACGTCTCGGTCATGCCGTAGCAGATCGACACCTCGGCCATGTGCATCTCGGCGACGACCCGCTTCATCACCTCCACCGGGCAGGGCGAGCCGGCCATGATCCCGGTGCGCAGGGTGGACAGGTCGTAGGAGGCGAAGTCGGGGAGGTTCAGCTCCGCGATGAACATCGTCGGCACGCCGTACAGGGACGTGCACCGCTCCCGCTGCACCGCCTCCAGCGTGGCCCTCGGCTCGAAGGACGGCGCCGGGATGACGATGCAGGCGCCGTGCGAGGTGGCCGCGAGGTTGCCCATCACCATGCCGAAGCAGTGGTAGAAGGGCACCGGGACGCAGATCCGGTCCTGTTCGGTGTAGGAGACCAACTCCCCCACGAAGTAGCCGTTGTTGAGGATGTTGTGGTGGGAGAGGGTGGCGCCCTTCGGGAAGCCGGTCGTGCCCGAGGTGTACTGGATATTGATGGGGTCGTCACAGGAGAGCTCCTCGTAGGGGGCGTCCCCGGTGCCCCGCGCGAGCAGCGCCTGCCAGCCCGGGTCGCCGATGTACACGACCTCGCGCAGCTCGGGGCACCTGCCCCGTACCTCGTCCACCATCGCCCGGTAGTCGCTGGACTTGTGGCGCAGGGAGGCGAACAGCAGCGAGATCCCCGCCTGGCGCAGGACGTACTCGACCTCGTGGGTGCGGTAGGCCGGGTTGATGTTCACCATGATCGCGCCGACGCGGGCGGTGGCGTACTGCACCAGGACCCACTCGGGGCAGTTGACCGCCCAGATGCCCACCCGGTCGCCCTTGGCCACACCGCTCGCCACCAGCGCCTGTGCCAGCTCCTCGACGGCCGCGCCGAACCCGGCGTACGTCCAGCGCCGCCCGGACGGCACATCGACCAGCGCCTCGCGCTCCGGCCACAGCGCCACGGCCCGGTCCAGGTCGGCGCCGATGGTGTCGCCGAGCAGGGCGGTGGAACCGGTTCCGTGGGTGTACGACAGCGATGCGCTCACCGGAAGTCCTCCTCGCGGTACTCGTCCTCGGAGCCCTGGGCCGTGGCCTCGCGCAGCTCGATGCGGCGGATCTTGCCGGACACGGTCTTGGGCAGGGCGCCGAACTCCAGCCTGCGGATGCGCTTGTAGGGGGCGAGCACCTGGCGGGAGTGCTCGAAGATCACCTTCGCGGTGTCCGGGCCCGGCTCGTAGCCCTCGGCGAGGACGACGTACGCCTTGGGCACCGCGAGGCGCAGCTCGTCCGGCGCGGGGACGACGGCGGCCTCGGCGACCGCCTCGTGCTCCAGCAGCGCGCTCTCCAGCTCGAACGGACTGATCTTGTAGTCGGAGGCCTTGAAGACGTCATCAGCGCGCCCGACATAAAAGACATATCCGTCTTCGTCCCGGCGGCCGATGTCCCCCGTGCGGTAGTAGCCGCCCGCCATGGCCTCGGCCGTACGGTCCGGGTCGCCGTGGTAGCCGGTCATCAGGCCGACCGGGCGCTCGGAGAGGTCGAGGGCGATCTCGCCCTCCACGGCGCCGGGCGCGCCGGAGACCGGGTCGAGGAACTCGACGCGGTAGCCGGGGCTCGGGCGGCCCATGGAACCGGTCTTGAGCATCTGCCCGGGGCTGTTGGAGACCTGCACGGCGGTCTCGGTCTGCCCGAAGCCGTCCCTGACGGTGACGCCCCAGGCCCGCCGGACCTGCTCGATCACCTCGGGGTTCAGCGGTTCCCCGGCGGCGACGGCCTCGCGCGGCGGGGTGGCGAGCCGGCCGAGGTCGGCCTGGATGAGCATGCGCCACACGGTCGGCGGGGCGCAGAACGTCGTCACGCCCGACCGGTCCATCTCGGCCATCAGCCGGGTCGCGTCGAAGCGCGTGTAGTTGTACAGGAAGACGGTCGCCTCGGCGTTCCACGGCGCGAACAGGTTCGACCAGGCGTGCTTGGCCCAGCCGGGCGAGGAGATGTTCAGGTGCACGTCACCCGGCTTCAGGCCGATCCAGTACATGGTCGCCAGGTGCCCGATCGGGTACGAGGTGTGGCTGTGCTCGACCAGCTTGGGGCGGGCGGTCGTACCGGAGGTGAAGTACAGCATCAGCGGGTCGTCGGCCAGGGTCGGGCCGTCGGGCACGAAGCCGGCGGGGGCGGTGTACGCGTCCTCGTACGGCTCCCAGCCCTCCTCGGGCAGGCCGCCGACCGAGATCCGGGTGTAGGCGCCGGGCACGTCCGCGAACTTGGCGGTGTCCTCGGCCCGTGCGACCACGTGCCGGACCCGGCCCCGCTCCACGCGGTCGCGCAGGTCGGCCGGGCCGAGCAGCGGGGTGGCCGGGATGACGACCGCGCGCAGCTTCATCGCGGCCAGCGCGGTCTCCCACAGTTCGGCCTGGTTGCCGAGCATCACCAGGACGCGGTCCTCGGCGGCGACGCCCCGCGCGCGCAGGTGGTTCGCGACCCGGTTCGAGCGCTCGGCCATCTCGGCGAAGGACAGCTTCGTCTCGGCGCCGTCCTCCTCGACGATGTGCAGCGCGGTCCGGTCGTTTCCGGCGGCGATCGCGTCGAACCAGTCCAGCGCCCAGTTGAACCGCGCGGGCCGCGGCCAGCTGAAGCCCTCGTAGGCGGTGGCGTAGTCCTCGCGGTGTTCCAGCAGGAAGTCCCGGGCGTCGCGGAACGCATCGGTCACCGTGCTCATCACATAACTCCTCGCTGCTGCCGGACCATTGCCGGGCGGCTCTCTGGCATCGTCTAATCCGTGATGCAGGTCTCACTACCCCCGAACGGGGGTGCGCGGCACACGCACGTCGTGCCGGTGACAGACGCGGGCCGCGCCGAAGGAGCGATGACATGGCGGCAGAGGCCGTGGCAGCGGTGGAGATCCGCGGTGCGCTGGCCCGGTTGCGGTACGCCACGGGGCTTCCCGTCGCCTTCGGCGGGCTGCTGGTGCCGGGCCGGCCGCAGATCCGGATCAGCGAGCTGAGCGGCACGCGCACGGCGGCGCTGCGCGCGCTCGCGGTGACCTCCGGCAACGGGCTCGGCGGCAAGGCGGTGGCGCTGGCCCGGCCGTGCGCGGTGACGGACTACTCCAGCTCCCGGCAGATCAGCCACGAGTACGACGTCCAGGTGGCCGCGGAGGGCATCCGCTCCGTCGTGGCCGTGCCGGTGGTGGTGCGGCGCCGGGTGCGCGGGGTGCTGTACGGCGCGCTGCGCTCGGCCCAGCCGCTCGGCGACCGCACGCTGGGCGCGGCCATGGGCGTGGCCCGGGACATGGAGCAGGCGCTGGTGGTGCGCGACGAGGCACGGGAACTGCTGGCGGCGGCCCGTCCGGAGCCGGCCGGCGCGGAGCGCGGGGCCGCCTGGGAGCAGGTGCGCGAGGCCCACGCGGCGCTGCGCGCGCTCGCGCCCCGGATCCCGGACCCCGGGCTGCGGGCGGAACTGCTGGCCGCGTGCGGGCTGCTGGCGGCACCCCGGCCGGCCGGGGGCGCGACCCTGGCGCCGCGCGAACTCGACGTGCTGTCCTGGGTGGCGGCGGGGGCCACCAACGCGGCCGTGGCCGACCGGCTGGACCTGCGCCCGGAGACGGTCAAGGGCTATCTGCGTTCGGCGATGCGGAAGCTGGGCGCCCACACGCGAGGGGAGGCGGTGACCGCGGCCCGCAGGGCGGGGCTGCTGCCGTAGCGGGGTCGACCGCGACAGCAGTAAACAAACCTTCCTAATCAATCGGAACGCCCTTGATTTTCCCCGGGCTTGGCCTTCTGTTATTTCCCTCACCACGGCTTCCGTCCGAATTTCGGGGATCGTTGCCTAGAATTTGGCCCGGACACGACACACGAGGGGAGCGGTGACCGTGCGACGGGACTTCCAGGAACCTGCCAAGTGCCGTCCCGACCTGGTCATCGGCCGCGAGGAGCTGTTCACCGACGCTCGTGACCAGCTCACCTCGGGCGGCAGTGTGCTCCTCCACGGTCCCGCCGGAATAGGGAAATCCACCGTCCTGCGCGCATTGGCCGAGGAATACGGGGCCGCCGCGCACACCGTACTGCGCTGCTCGGCCACCGAGTCCGAATCCCACCTTCCCTTCCTGGCCCTCGCCGACCTCCTCGGGCTGGTCCTCGACGACATCGCCCCGCGGCTGCCGGCCGCCCAGCGCACCGCCCTGGAATCGGCGCTCACCGGCCGCGGCGAGTCCAGCCTCCAGCGCGACGGGCTCGCCCTGCGCCTCGCCGTGCTCTCCGCGCTGCGCGCGCTGGCCGCCCGCGGCGGGGTGCTCGTGGTCGCCGACGACCTGCAGTGGCTGGACCCGGCCAGCGCCGAACTGCTCGGCTTCGCCGCCCGGCGCCTGGAGGGCACGCCGGTGCAACTGCTGTGCGCGGTGCGCACCGAGGAGCAGCAGAGCCAGGAGTACGACCGGCACCTGCGCGCCTGCCCGCCGGGCACCCTCGCGGTGCGGCTCGGCGCGCTGAGCCGCACCCAGATCGCCCAGTTGCTCGACCACCGTGGCCACGGCCACCTGCCCCGCTCCACCGTCCGCGAGATCCACCGCACCTCCGGCGGCAACCCGCTGTTCGCGCTGGAACTGGGCCGCGCCCTCGCCGAGAGCCCCACCCCGCCCCGGCCGGGCGAGCCGCTGCCGGTGCCGACCAGCCTGCGCGCCCTCGTCCTCAGCCGCCTGGACATGCTGTCCGTGGAGGCCCGCCGCACCCTGCTCGTGGCCAGCGCGGGCGCCCGGCCCACCCCGGCACTGCTGCACGCGGCGGGCCGGACCAACGCCGAGGCCGAGTGCGCCCAGGCCGCCGAACTGGGGCTGCTGGCCACCGAACCGGACGCCCCCGCCGTACGGTTCGCGCATCCGCTGATCTCCGCGGCGCTGTACGCCGAGACGCCCGCGCCCGAGCGGCGCGCCGCGCACGCGGCCCTGTCCCGGGCCGCCTCCGACCCGATCGAGCGAGCCCGGCACCTGGCGCTGGCCACCGTCGGCGCCGACCCCGAGGTGGCCGCCCGGCTCGCCGAGGCCGCCGCCCTCGCCCGGGACCGGGGCGCCCCCTCGGTCGCGGCCCAACTGGGTCTGCTGGCCGCCCGGCACACCCCGGTCGACGGCGCGCCGCGCCAGGAGGAGCGCCGGCTCCAGGCCGCCGAGGACGCCATCACCGCGGGCGAACTCGACCTGGCCCGGGACATCGCGCGCGAGGTGCTGGCCCGGGCCGCCGTGCCCGCCGACCGGGTGCGCGCCTGGATGATCGTCATCGACAGCGCCGGGCACACCATGGCCGAGGTCGACGCCGTCTTCCCGCAGGCCCTCGCAGACGCCGGCGACGACCCCCGGCTGCTGGCCCTGGTGCACTACCAGCTCGCGTGGCGGGCGCTGATCGTGGCGGGCGACTTCACCGAGGCCCGCGAGGCGGCCGCGCACGCCGCCGAGCTGGCCGCCCGCGGCGGCGAGAGACGCACCGAGCTGCTCGCCCTCGCCTTCCAGGCGCAGACCGAGACCCTGATGGGCCATCCGCAGGCGCCCCGCACCATCAAGCGCGCCCTGAAGGAGCCGCAGGATCCCCGGGTGGCCTGGCACCACAACGGGGCGCTCAGCGCCCGGTTCCGCTGGCTCGTCATGGGCGACCAGCTGGCCGAGGCCCGGGCGACGGTCACCGCGCTGCTGCGCGAGGTGCGCCGGCGCGGCTCGGTGGAGAGCGAGGTGCACTTCCTGCGCGGCCTCGCCGAGACGGAGCTGCGCTCCGGGCACTGCGGGCGCGCCCTGGAACTGGCCCGCGACAGTCTGCGCCTGGCCCGGGACTCGGGGATCGGCGAGACCGCCTCGGCGATGCTGACCTCGCTCGCGGAGGCCTCCGGCGGCGACGTGGACCGGGCCCTCGCGCTCGCCCGGGAGGCGGTGCAGCACGCCGAGGAGGACGGCGACCAGATGTACCTCTCGCGGGCCCTGGGCGCGCTCGGGTACGCCCAGCTGGTGGCCGGCGATCCGGCGGGCACGGTGCGCTCGCTGCGCCGGGTGCGCCGGCTGGAGCTGGGGCTCGGCATCACCGACCCGGCGCGCGGCCGCTGGCAGGGCGACCTCGCCGAGGCGCTGGTCCGCACCGGTGAACCGCAGGAGGCCCAGGACGTCATCGACGCGAGCCGGGAGCACGCGCTCCGGCTCGGCCGGGAGAGCGTCCTCGCCGTCCTGGACCGTTCGGAGGCGCTGGTGCGGGCCGCCCGGGGCGAGACGGAGGCCGCGCTCGCCCAGCTGACGTCGGCTCAGGACCGGCTCGGCAAGCTCGGCTACGGGCTGGAGGAGGCACGGGCCGCGTTCGCACTGGCCCGGCTGCGGCCGCGGCGGCCCGCCGGTGCGGAGGGGGCCGGGGCGCGGCGGCACGTGGGGGCGTTCGACGAGGCCACCCGGATGTTCCGCCGCTGCCGGGCGCTGCCCTGGCTGCGCCAGGTGGACGAGGCCCTGAGCACCCCGGAGCCGGTGCCGGGGCCGGCCGCGCCGGACGCCCTGGACGCGCTCGGCGTGCTGGCGGCGATGGAGCGTCAGGTCGCCGCGCTGGTCATGGAGGGTGCCACCAACCGGGAGATCGCCGCCCGGCTGTTCATCAGCGTCAAGACGGTGGAGGCGACCCTCACCCGGGTCTACCGCAAGCTGGGGATCCGGTCGCGGGTCGACATCGTCCGATTGGCGGCGGCTCACCGCGCGAAGTGAGAACCCGGCCGGTTAACTGAACCGGACCGAGGGTTTTCCCTCACCCGCCCCCCTAGGGGGTTCCCTCATTGGGAGCCGACCGTTCCGGGTCCTAGCGTAAAGGGCGTGCCGCTCGCTCGGGCACACGGGGGTCGGTCCCGCGACCCCCGTGCATCACCCGCCCGTGCGACTCCCCCACCGGTGCAACCCCACTGAGGAGACTCATGTTCGGCCTCACACGTGCCAGACGGACCGCCGCGACGGTGGTGGCCTGTACCGCCGCTGCGGCGAGCGCGCTCATCGCCTCCCCCACGGCGTACGCGGCCCCGCAGCCCATCGTCGGCGGTACGACCACGACGACGGCCGCGTACCCGTTCGTCATGCAGATCACGGACGCCGCCGGCAACCAGTTCTGCGGCGGCACCCTCGTGGCCGCGGACAAGGTCGTGACGGCCGCGCACTGCATGGTCGGCGAGTCGGCCGGCAACCTGCGCGTGGTCGGCGGCCGGACGTATCTGAACGGCACGGACGGCACGGTCAGCAAGGTCAGCAAGATCTGGATCAACCCGGACTACACGGACGCCACGAGCGGCCACGACGTGTCCGTGCTGACCCTGTCGACGTCGATGCCGTACACCACGGCGAAGTTCGTCTCCTCCTCGGACACCGGGGTGTACGCGGCCGGCACCACGGCGCGCATCCTCGGCTGGGGCACCACCTCGGAGAACGGCGGCTCCTCCAACCAGCTGCGGACCGCGACCGTCCCGCTCGTGGCCGACTCCAGCTGCAAGAGCTCCTACGGCTCGGACTTCGTCCAGTCCGACATGGTTTGCGCCGGATACACGTCCGGTGGCGTGGACACCTGCCAGGGCGACAGCGGCGGTCCCCTGCTCATCGGGGGCGTCCTGGCAGGGATCACTTCCTGGGGCGAGGGGTGCGCGGAGGCCGGCTACCCGGGTGTCTACACCCGGCTGGCCGCCTTCTCGGACCTGGTGACCGCGCAGGTCGACTCGTGACCGGGACACAGAACACCTGAGCACCCCTCAGGTAGATGCCAGGGGGACGTTGCGAGCCACCACGAGCGGCCCGCAACGTCCCCCTCTCCATGCCGTACGGCGCTGAGCCGAGCCGGGGGGCCGCTCAGCGCCGTACGAGGCCCCGGCACGGCGGAACCCCGGGGCAGCCGGGGCGGGGCGTGGTCGCACGCCGACGGCAGCCATGCCAGGGCGGGGGTGCGGCGCACGGACTTTGGGTTCCGCAGCAGGGCGTCGGGGTGATCGGGTGAGCCGGGTGGTCGAGCGTCGCCTCGGCGAAGGCGTCGCGCACCGAGGGCGGCATCGCGTCCGCTGCGTCGAAGCGGTGGACCGCGCGGTCGTCGAGCAGGGTCGCGGCGAGGGACCGGTGCCGGGCGGCGGCCCGCGGCAGACGGCTGAGGATCGTCCCGGCGGGACCCACGCGGCCGAAGGCGCAGGGGGTGCCCTCCTCCGCGCCGAGGACGATGCCGATGACCCGGCCGGTCGCGTGGTCGGCCACCGGGCCGCCGCTGCAACCGGGGGGGCGGCCGGTTCGCCGGGGGTACGCGGCCGCAGCCGGACCTGGCAGTCGCGGCCCGGAGCGGCTTTTCGGCGCGGCGCCGTGCCGGCGGCCTCCGTCGTCGCCGTCCGGGAAGCCGTACGTGACTCACTGCGCGTGCGGTGCCTCAACTACCGGTGTGCACCGGGGAGTTGCCGAGGCGCGGCGTCCGAGGTACGGGCGAGGGGCGGCTGCCGCACGGGCGATCCGTCCGTCCCCGAACGCGCACCCTGGGGCACCCCACCGGACCCGCCGCCCCAGCGGTCCCCACCTCACCGCCCCCGCAGCGCGGCGAGCACCTCCGCGTCCGTGAGCTGGTCGAAGTCCTCGTACCACTGCCCCACGGCGGAGAAGCCGGCCGGCCGGTGCGGGCACACGACCGTGTCGGCCTCGCCGCTGAGCGCGTCCAGCGAGTCGGGGGCGCCGACGGGTACGGCGAGGACGAGGTGCGCGGGCCGGCGGCGGCGGACGTGGCGCAGCGCCGCGCGGGCGGTGGCGCCGGTGGCCAGGCCGTCGTCGACGACGATCACCGTGCGTCCGGCCGGGTCCGGGGGCGGCCGGTCGCCGCGATAGCGCTCCTCGCGGCGGCGCAGTTCCTTCCGCTCGCGCTCGACCACCGGGGCCAGCAACTCCTCGGTCAGGCCGAGCATGCCGAGGGTGCCGGCGTCGAAGAGGGGCGGGTCGTCCGCCGCGAGCGCGCCGACGGCGAACTCCTCGTGGTGCGGGGCGCCGATCTTGCGGACGACCAGCACGTCGAGCGGGGCGCCGAGGGCCCGGGCGACCGGCTCGGCGACGGCGATGCCGCCGCGGGGCAGCGCGAGCACCAGGGGCTCGGCCAGCTCCTCCCGCTCGCACAGGTCGGCCACCTCTCCGGCCAGTTCCCGCCCGGCCTCGGCACGGTCCCTGAAGCGCATGGCTGGTCCTCCTCCGCGGGAGCCCCTGCCTCCATGGTGCTACGGCGCGCGGGACTACGACCCGTGGGCCGGGACCGGACCCGTACCGGACCCGCAGAGAATCGAACACATGCTCTATACACTCTGTGTATAGTCCAGGCATGCCTCTGTGGACCGACACGATCCCGACGCCGAAGCGCACGCCGAGAAAGATGCGCGAGACCGCCCGGAGGTTGCGCCCCGCGGTGCTCGCCTCGGCCGCCGCCTGCCTGGCGCTCGCGCTCGCGGGCTGCGCCCGGCTCGACACGACCGCGCCGAGCACCGCGCGGGCGCGGGCGGCGAAGGAGGCACCGGCGCCGTTCGGGACCGTCGACTGCCGCACGGCCAAGTGCATCGCGCTCACCTTCGACGCCGGGCCCAGCGAGAACTCGCCGCGGCTGCTCGACATCCTGAAGGAGAAGAAGGTCCCGGCCACGTTCTTCCTGCTCGGCAAGAACCACATCGAGAAGTACCCGCAGTTGGTCAAGCGGATGGCGGCCGAGGGCCACGAGGTGGCGAGCCACACCTGGGACCACGAGATCCTGACGCGGATACCGGACGCCCGGATACGCGAGGAGCTGAAGCGCCCCGACGACGCGATCGAGCGCCTCACCGGCCGCAGGCCCACCCTGATGCGCCCACCGCAGGGCCGCACCGACTCCGACGTGCACACAATCGCCAAGGAGGAGGGCCTGGCGGAGGTGTTGTGGAGCGTGACCGCCAAGGACTACACGACCGATGACTCGGCACTCATCGAGAAGCGCGTCCTTCAGCAGTCGTCCCGCGACGGGATCATCCTGCTGCACGACATCTACCCCGGCACGGTGCCGGCCGTGCCCGGCATCATCGACGCCCTGAAGGAGCGCGGCTACGTCTTCGTGACGGTGCCTCAGCTGCTGGCCCCCGGCAAGGCGGAACCGGGCAAGGTGTACCGCCCCTGACATCCGCCGGGCCCCTACCATCGGGCCGTGCCGATCTTCTCCTTCACCCGCACGGCCCCGCTCCCCCTCGACGAGGCGTGGCGCCGGCTCACCGACTGGCCCCGCCACGCCGACGCGGTCCCGCTGACCCGGATCACGGTGCTCACGCCCGGACCGACCCGGGTGGGCACGCGCTTCACGGCCCGCTCCGGCGCCGGCCCGCTGGCCTTCGACGACGTCATGGAGGTGACCGTCTGGCGCCCGCCCGCCGAGGGGCAGGGCGGACTGTGCCGCCTGGAGAAGCGGGGCCGGGTGGTGCTGGGCTGGGCCGAGATCGAGGTGGGCCCGGGGCCCGGGGGCCGTAGCCGGGTGGTGTGGCGGGAGGAGCTGCGGGTCCGCTTCCTGCCGCGCGCCTTCGACGGCGTACTGCAGCGCACGGCTCGGACGATGTTCGGGCGCGCGGTCAACCGGTTGCTTCGGCGGGTCTGAGCGGCAGCGCTCCCGAAGGGACGCAACGGCTGTGCCGGGCGGCCGCGGCGCCCGGGCGCGGCCCGCCACGGCCCTCACCGGGACCGCCGCCGAGGGCGGCGGTCGTGCCGCCCTCGGCGCTCGATAGGAGGTCAGCGGCGGGTCTCGATCGTCAGGTCGCCCGTGGTCACCCTGCGGATGTGGTCACTGGCGAGCACGTCGTGCGGGAATCCGAGGCCGACCGCGCTGACCTCGTCGAGGCGGGCCAGGTGGGAGGCGGTGAAGTCGACCTCCAGAGCGCCCAGATCGTCCTCCAGCTGCGCGGGGGTGCGGGCGCCGACGACCGGTGCGGTCACGCCCGGATTCCGCAGGGTCCAGGCCAGCGCGACCTGGGCGGGGGTGCGGCCCAGCTCCGCGGCGACCTCCTTCACGGCATCGGCGATGACGAGGTTGCGTTCGGTGAGCGTGCCCAGGGCGAGGTTGAAGCTCCTGCGGGTGCCGTCGGCGGACGCCGCCTGCGCTGCGGTCAGGTCGTCGCGGCCGTACCTGCCGCTGAGCACGCCGCCGGCCAGTGGTGAGTACGGGATCACACCCAGCCCCATCTCGCGTGCCATGGGGATCAGGTCACGCTCCCCGGTGCGCTCGGTCAGGTTGTATTCGATCTGCAGCGCGACCAGCGGCGACCAGCCGCGCAGGTCGGCGATGGTCTGCATGCGTGACACCTGCCAGGCCGGGGCGTTGGAGACCGCCACGTACAGCACCTTGCCCTGCCGGACCAGGTCGTCCAGGCCGCGCAGGATCTCCTCGACCGGTGTCGTGGCGTCCCACACGTGCAGGTAGAGCAGATCGATGTAGTCCGTGCCGAGCTGTCGCAGACTCGCGTGCACCGAAGCGAACAGGCTCTTGCGGTGGGCGCCCCCGGAATTGGGGTCACCGGGCCGGCGCAGCGTCGTGTACTTCGTCGCCAGCACCAGGCTTTCGCGCCTGCCGCGGGTGAACGCGCCCAGCAGGCGCTCGGAGCTGCCCTCGGTGTAGGTGCTGGCGGTGTCGACGAAGTTGCCGCCTCGCTCGACGTAGCGGTCGAACAGCTTGCGCGCCTCGTCCGGCTCGGCTCCCCAGCCCCACTCGGTGCCGAAGGTCGCCGCGCCCAGCGCCAGCGGTGAGACCCGCAGCCCGGAGCGGCCCAGCAGCCGGTAGGTGTCGAGGGTGAGCGGCATCGTGTCCTCCTGTGCTCGTGGTGCGTCGTCGAGAACAAGGCTGCGACCGCCGCGAGCCGGGGATAAGGGAAGGACTTTCCTGGGAACGCCGGTCCCACCCTGGCTGTTGGAACGCACATGACGCCCCACACCGTGGACACGACACAGGAGCTGGCCGCGTTCCTGCGGACCCGGCGCGAGCGCCTGGACCCGCACGCGCTCGGCCTGCCGCCGCGCCGGCGGGTCCGGCGCACCCCGGGACTGCGCCGGGAAGAGGTCGCCGAACTGGCCGGGGTCAGCGTCGACTACATCGTGCGGCTGGAACAGGGCCGAGGGCCGCGGCCCTCGGCGAGCGTCGTGGAGGCGCTGGCCCGGGCGCTGCGCCTGGCCCCCGACGAGCGCGCCTACCTCTACGACCTGGCCCAGCGGCGCCCCCGCGACGCCGGCGAGCCCGCCACCTCCGCGGCACCGCCGCTGGCCCGGCTGGTCGCCGACCTGTCGCCACTGCCGGCCATGCTGATGAACCACCGCTACGACATCCTCGCCTGGAACCGCGAGATGACGAGGCTGCTCCTGGATTTCGGCACCCTGCCCCCGCCGCGGCGCAATGCGATGTGGCTGTGCCTGATGCACCCGGGGACACGCGAGTTCTACGTCGACCGGGAACGCGTCGTGCGCGAGGGGATCGCCCACCTGCGCGCCGCGTGGGCCGCACATCCGCAGGACCGGGCGTTGACCGGCCTCATCGCCGAACTCCGAGCGTGCGACGAGGAGTTCGCGCGGGTGTGGGACGAGCGGGACATCAAGGTCAACGGCCGCGGGCACAAGGTGATGCGGCATCCCGGCGCCGGCGTGATCGCGGTGGACTTCGAGGTGCTCGTGCCGCTGCAGGATCCGGATCAGCGGTTGCTGGTCTGCCGCCCCGCGGACGATCGCAGCCGGTCGGCGCTGGACCGGCTGTGTCGCCCGTGACCCGTGCCTGCGCGGCGGACCGACGGTCGAGCGGGTCCGGCGGCGTCCGGTGCGGTGCGGCGGCGCCCCGAAAGGGGCGCGGGGCACCGCGCGCCCAGCCGCGGCGGACCCGCGGCCGCCCGACGGCACGCCGCGGCGCCTTCGGCGGAGCGCTCAGTCCCCGCGCCCCGTCACGGCCACCGTCACGCCCAGCCCGATCATGGTCAGTCCCCCGGCCCCGCCGACGGCGGACAGCCGACCCGGCGAGCGCGCGAACCACTCCCGCGCCGCGGACGCCACCAGCCCCCACACACTGTCGGAGACCAGCGCGATGGCGTTGAAGACGAGCCCGAGCAGCAGCATCTGCGCCGGGACGTGTCCCTGCTCGCGGTCCACGAACTGCGGCAGCACGACGGCGAAGAACACGGTCGTCTTGGGGTTGGCTACCCCGACCGCGAAGCCCTCCCAGAAGGTGCGCCGGGCCCCCTGCCCGACGGCGCGGTCCGGCCGCGCGAACGCGGCCCGCAGCGAGCCGCGTTGCCGCCAGGCCCGCACGCCGAGGTACACGAGGTAGGCGGCGCCCGCGAGCTTCAGGACGGTGAAGACGAGGACCGAGCGCTCGACGACCGTGCCGATGCCGAGCGCGACGGCGGCGACGAGCACGTACGCGCCGGCGGTGTTGCCGGCGACGGTGGTCAGCGCGGCCCTGCGGCCGTGGGCGAGGGCGCGCCCGACGACGAACAGCACGCTGGGGCCGGGAACCACGATGAGGACGAGGGACAGAGCCGCGAAGGCGGCCAGCCGGTCGAGGGACACCATGCCCCATGCAAGCACGGGGACCGCACCGCCCGGCAAGCCGATTTCCCGGCAGCGCTCTTCACGCCACCGAACCGATCCGTCCCGCCGGCCGGGAAGCCGTGTCGTGGTGGATCGGGGTGTGCGCGCCGGTCAGGGCGACCCCGCTGCCGCCGCGCCGGTCGGCGACGATCTCCGCGCCGATCGACAGGGCCGTCTCCTCCGGCGTACGGGCGCCGAGATCGAGTCCGATCGGCGAGCGCAGCCGGGCCAGTTCGAGTTCGGTGACGCCGACGTCGCGCAGGCGCTGGTTGCGGTCGAGGTGGGTGCGGCGCGAGCCCATCGCGCCGACGTAGGCGACCGGCAGGCGCAGGGCGAGCCGGAGCAGCGGTACGTCGAACTTGGCGTCGTGGGTGAGGACGCACAGGACCGTACGGCCGTCGGTCCGCGTGCGCTCCAGGTACCGGTGGGGCCACTCGACGACGATCTCGTCGGCCTCGGGGAAGCGGGCCCGGGTCGCGAACACCGGGCGGGCGTCGCACACGGTGACGTGGTAGCCGAGGAACTTGCCGACCCGGACCAGCGCGGAGGCGAAGTCGATCGCGCCGAAGACGATCATCCGGGGGGCGGGCACGGAGGACTCGACCAGGACGGTGAGCGGGGCGCCGCAGCGCGAGCCCTGCTCACCGATCTCCAGGGTGCCGGTGCGGCCCGCGTCCAGGAAGGCACCGGCCTCGGCGGCGACCGTGCGGTCCAGTTCGGGGTGGGCGCCGAAGCCGCCGTCGCGGGAGCCGTCGGGACGGACGAGGAGGGCCCGGCCCCGCAGCTCGGCCGGGCCGTCCACGATCCGCGCGACCGCCGCCGCCTCCCCACGGGCGGCGGCGGCCAGCGCGGCCGCGAGCACCGGCCGGGCGGGACCGTCCGCCCGGACCGGTGTGACGAGGACGTCGATGATTCCGCCGCACGTCAGGCCGACGGCGAAGGCATCCTCGTCGCTGTAGCCGAAGCGTTCGAGCACGGTTTCCCCGTCCTCGAGCGCCTGTCGGCACAGTTCGTACACGGCGCCCTCCACGCACCCGCCGGAGACCGAGCCGATCGCGGTGCCCTCGGCGTCCACCGCGAGGGCGGCGCCGGGCTGGCGCGGGGCGCTGCCGCCGACGGCCACCACGGTGGCGACGGCGAAGTCACGGCCCTGCTCGACCCACCGGTTCAGCTCCGCGGCGATGTCCAGCATGTGTCGGTCTCCTCACAGGATGGTTTGTGGGCGTTGGCCGGGCTAGTGCACGCCGAGCCAGGCCTCGATGGGATGGAGGGCGAAGTAGACCAGGAAGACCACCGTGAGGCCCCACATGAAGGCGCCGATCTCGCGGGCCCTGCCCTGGGCGGCCTTGATGGCCGTGTAGGAGATGACGCCGGCGGCGACACCGGTGGTGATGGTGTACGTGAACGGCATCAGGACGACGGTCAGGAAGACCGGGATCGCGGTGGCGCGGTCGGCCCAGTCCACGTGCCGGGCGTTCATCAGCATCATCGCGCCGATGACGACGAGGGCGGCGGAGGCGACCTCCTGCGGCACGATCGCGGTGACCGGGGTGAAGAACAGGCAGGCCGCGAAGAACAGGCCCGTCACCACGGACGCCAGGCCCGTGCGGGCCCCCTCGCCGACGCCGGTCGCGGACTCGATGAACACGGTCTGGCCGGAGCCGCCCGCCACGCCGCCGATCGCACCGCCCATGCCGTCGATGAACAGCGCCTTGGACAGGCCGGGCATCCGGCCCTTGTCGTCGGCGAGGTTCGCCTCGGTGCCGACGCCGATGATGGTGGCCATCGCGTCGAAGAAGCCGGCGAGGACGAGCGTGAAGACGATCATGGTGATCGTCATCGCGCCGGCCTTGCCCCAGCCGCCGAACTCCACGTGCCCGAGGAGCGAGAAGTCGGGCATCGACACGGCGCCGCCGTGCAGTTCGGGGGCGCCGTTGGCCCACTGCCCGGGATCGATGACGCCGAGGCCGTTGAGGACCGCGGCGACGATCGTGCCGGAGACGATGCCGATGAGGATGGCGCCGGGGATGTTCCGGGCCTGGAGCATGAAGATCAGCAGCAGGGTGCCGGCGAAGAGCAGCACCGGCCAGCCGGCGAGCTGGCCCGCGGGGCCGAGGGCGAGCGGGGTGGCCTTGCCCTGGTGCACGAAGCCGGACTTGTAGAAGCCGATGAGCGCGATGAACAGGCCGATGCCCATCGTGATGCCGTGCTTGAGCGCGAGCGGGATCGCGTTCATGATCATTTCGCGCAGGCCGGTGACGACCAGCAGCATGATGACCACGCCGTACATCACACACATGCCCATGGCCTGCGGCCAGGTCATGTTGGGGGCGACCTGCGAGGACAGCACGCCCGATACGGACAGCCCGGCGGCGAGCGCCAGGGGCACCTTGCCGACGAAGCCCATGAGCAGCGTGGTGAACGCGGCGGCGAGCGCGGTCGCGGTGATCAGCGCCTTCTGCCCGAGCGTGTCCCCGTGGACGTCCTTGCCGGACAGGATGAGCGGGTTGAGCAGGAGGATGTAGGCCATCGCCATGAAGGTGGTGATGCCGCCGCGCACCTCTCGCGCGAGGGTCGATCCTCTGGTGGATATGTGGAAGTACCGGTCGAGCCAGGACCGTCCCGCGGGGACGCGGCTGCCGTCGCCGGCGTCCTCCGCCGCGGTCCTCGGCTCTGTTGACTGCTGGGTCATGGGCCAACTCCCAAGGTTCACAGGGGCACCCGTACAACTGCCGTGGCGGTCACGGGATTTGGGATTGGACGACCCGGGGGACGGCCCGAGACGAACAGTGGGGGCCGGGGGGACGGGAGTCCCCCCGGGAGATCACCGGCAGAATCCCCGAAGGGTCACGCGCCCGTGAGGTGCTCGGGCCGTACCGGAGTGCGGTTCAGCTCCAGCCCGGTCGCGTTCCGGATCGCCGCGAGGACGGCCGGCGTCGACGACAGGGTCGGGGCCTCGCCGATGCCGCGCAGCCCGTAGGGGGCGTGCTCGTCGGCGAGTTCGAGGACGTCGACCGGGATGGTCGGCGTGTCGAGGATGGTCGGGATCAGGTAGTCGGTGAAGGAGGGGTTCCTGACCTTCGCCGTCTTCGGATCGACGATGATCTCCTCCATCACCGCCACGCCCAGGCCCTGGGTCGTGCCGCCCTGGATCTGGCCGACGACGGAGAGCGGGTTGAGCGCCTTGCCGACGTCCTGGGCGCAGGCCAGCTCGATGACCTTGACCAGGCCGAGTTCGGTGTCGACCTCGACGACGGCGCGGTGCGCGGCGAAGGAGTACTGGACATGCCCGTTGCCCTGGCCGGTGCGCAGGTCGAAGGCCTCGGTCGGCCGGTGCCGCCATTCCGCCTCGATCTCGACGGCCTCGCCCTCCAGGACGTCGGCCAGGTCGCCGAGGACCTCGCCGCCGTCGGTGACGACCTTGCCGCCCTCCAGCAGGAGTTCGGCCGTGGCCCAGGCCGGGTGGTAGGAGCCGAACTTGCGGCGGCCGATCTCCAGCACCCGTTCGCGGACCAGCTCGCAGGCGTTCTTCACGGCGCCGCCGGTGACGTACGTCTGACGGGAGGCCGAGGTCGAACCGGCGCTGCCCACCTGGGTGTCGGCCGGGTGGATGGTCACCTGGGTGACGCCGAGTTCGGTGCGGGCGATCTGCGCGTGGACGGTGACACCGCCCTGGCCGACCTCCGCCATCGCGGTGTGCACGGTCGCGACCGGCTCGCCGCCGATGACCTCCACGCGCACCTTGGCGGTGGAGTAGTCGTCGAAGCCCTCGGAGAAGCCGACGTTCTTGATGCCGACGGCGTAGCCGACACCGCGTACGACGCCCTCGCCGTGCGTGGTGTTGGACAGACCGCCGGGCAGCTGCCGCACGTCGGCGCCCTCGCTGGACTCCCACTGGCGCTCGGGCGGCAGCGGCATCGCCTTGACGCGGCGCAGGAGTTCGGCGACCGGGGCCGGGGAGTCGACGGGCTGGCCCGTCGGCATGATGGTGCCCTGTTCCATCGCGTTCAGCTGCCGGAACTCCACCGGGTCCATGCCGAGCTTCTTCGCCAGCTTGTCCATCTGCGCCTCGTAGGCGAAGCACGCCTGGACCGCGCCGAAGCCGCGCATGGCGCCGCAGGGCGGGTTGTTGGTGTAGAGGGCGATGGCCTCGATGTCGACGTCGTCGACGACGTACGGGCCGACGGAGAGGGAGGAGGCGTTGCCGACGACCGCCGGGGAGGCGGAGGCGTACGCGCCGCCGTCCAGGACGATCCGGCACTTCATGTGGGTCAGCTTGCCGTCGCGCGTGGCCCCGTGCTCGTAGTACAGCTTCGCCGGGTGGCGGTGGACGTGCCCGAAGAAGGACTCGAACCGGTTGTAGACGATTTTGACCGGCTTGCCGGTGCGCAGGGCGAGCAGGCAGGCGTGGATCTGCATCGACAGGTCCTCGCGGCCGCCGAACGCGCCGCCGACGCCGGCCAGCGTCATGCGCACCTTCTCCTCGGGCAGGCCGAGGACGGGCGCGATCTGGCGCAGGTCGGAGTGGAGCCACTGGGTGGCGATGTAGAGGTGGACGCCGCCGTCCTCCTCGGGCACGGCGAGCCCGGACTCCGGGCCGAGGAAGGCCTGGTCCTGCATGCCGAAGGTGTACTCGCCCTCGACGATCACGTCCGCCCGCCTGCGGGCTTCCTCCACGTCGCCGCGGACGATCGGCTGGCGGTGCACGATGTTGGGGTGCGGGACGTGGCCCGCGTGGTGGTCGTCGCGGCCCTCGTGGACGAGGACCGCGTCCGGCGCGGTCGCGGAGGCCTCGTCGGTGATGACGGGGAGTTCCCGGTAGTCGACCTTGATCTTGGCGGCGGCGCGGCGGGCCGTCTCCGGGTGGTCGGCGGCGACGATCGCGACCGGCTCGCCGTGGTGGCGGACCTTTCCGTGCGCGAGGACCGGGGTGTCCTGGATCTCCAGGCCGTAGGTCTTCACCCCGGTGGGCAGGTCGTCGTACGTCATGATCGCGTACACGCCCGGCATGGCGAGGGCCTCGGAGGTGTCGATCGAGACGATCTCGGCGTGGGCGACGGTGGAGCGCAGGATCTGGCCCCACAGCATGTCCTCGTGCCACATGTCGGACGAGTACGCGAACTCGCCGGTGACCTTGAGGGTGCCGTCCGGGCGGAGCGTGGACTCGCCGATGCCGCCCTTGGTCTGGGACCCCTGGGTGATCTTGGTGGGAGCGCCGTTGGTGGGCACGGTCAGACCGCCTCTTGCTGCCGGGCGGCCGCCAGGCGGACCGCGTCCATGATCTTCTCGTAGCCCGTGCAGCGGCACAGGTTGCCCGACAGCGCCTCGCGGATGTCCGCGTCGGTCGGGTTCGGGTTGCGCTCCAGGAGTTCGTCGGAAGCGACGAGCAGACCCGGGGTGCAGAAGCCGCACTGGACGGCGCCGGCGTCGATGAACGCCTGCTGGACGGGGCTGAGTTCGGTGCCCTCGCCGGTCTGCGAGTCGGTGCCCTTGGCCGCCCACTGCTGGGCGTCCTGCAGCGTCGTGCCGCAGGCGCCGGACGCGCAGCCGCCCTCGGCGCGCTGCTTGGCGAAGTCCGCAAGGCCCTCGACGGTCACGACGTCGCGGCCCTCGACCTGGCCGGCCGCGACCAGGCAGGAACAGACCGGCACGCCGTCCAGGCGCACGGTGCAGGAGCCGCACTCGCCCTGCTCGCAGGCGTTCTTGGAACCGGGCAGGCCGAGGCGCTCGCGCAGGACGTACAGCAGGGACTCGCCCTCCCAGACGTCGTCGGCCTCCTGCGGACGTCCGTTGACGGTGAAGTTGACGCGCATTACGCAGCTCCCTCGGATGCGCGGCGGGCGCCGCGGTAGGACTCCCAGGTCCAGGTGAGCGTCCGGCGGGCCATGACGCCGACCGCGTGGCGGCGGTAGCTCGCGGTGCCCCGGACGTCGTCGATCGGGTTGCAGGCGGCGGAGCACAGGTCCGCGAACTGCTTGGCGACCGACGGGGTGATGATCTTTCCGTTGTCCCAGAAGCCGCCCTCTTCCAGGGCCGCGTTCAGGAACTCCTCGGCGGCCCGCGCCCGCACGGGCGTGGGCGCGGCCGAGCCGATGCCGGTGCGCACGGTGCGGGTCTCGGGGTGCAGCGCGAGACCGAAGGCGCACACGGCGATGACCATGGCGTTGCGGGTGCCGACCTTCGAGTACTGCTGCGGGCCGTCGGCCTTCTTCACGCGCACGGCGCGGATCAGCTCGTCGGGCTGGAGCGCGTTGCGCTTCACGCCCGTGTAGAACTCGTCGATCGGGATGAGGCGGGTGCCGCGGGCGGCGGAGGCCACCTCGACCTCGGCGCCGGCGGCGAGGAGGGCGGGGTGGGCGTCACCGGCGGGCGAGGCCGTGCCGAGGTTGCCGCCGACGCCGCCGCGGTTGCGGATCTGCGGGGAGGCGACCGTGTGCGAGGCGAGCGCGAGGCCCGGCAGCTCGGCACGGAGATTCTCCATGATCTTCGTGTACGGGACGGAGGCACCCAGCCGTACGCTGTCCTCGCCGATCTGCCACTCGGCCAGCTCGCCGATGCGGCCCAGGTCCAGCAGGTACTCGGGCCGGCGGTGGTCGAAGTTGATCTCGACCATCACATCGGTGCCACCCGCAATCGGCACAGCGGTGGGGTGCTCGGCCTTCGCGGCGAGCGCCTCCTCCCAGCTGGCGGGGCGAAGGAAGTCCATGACCGGCTCTCTTCTTCGTCTCGTGAGTCGTGCAGATTGAGCCAATCCGTGTGCGGCGGGGGCGGCTCGTTCATGTCCTGTTAACGCGGAACGAACTCAGTACACCGCCCCGTACTCCGGCGGGTCAGTCACCGAAACCATGAAGGAGTTGGCTGGCCACGACAGGCATCTTGTAGATTCGTATGAACGGAGGTCATCGGTAACCTCTCCGATTTCCTGGGGAAACGCAGGAAACAGCGCGGAGACCCCGGAGCGCGCCCTGTACGGCCCCGTGCCGGGCCCCTTCCACGACACCCTCCAAGATCCATCGTAGGTTTCGAGACAAAGAACGGCGGCGACGAGATGCGGCTGCGCGCACTTCTGGACACCGATGCGCTGGGGCTGCGGCTACTCGGCGGCGAGAACGAGCTGGACCGTACGGTGCGGGGCGTCATGACCACCGACCTGCGTGACCCGAGCCGCTACCTGGCGGGCGGCGAGCTGGTGCTGACGGGCCTCGCCTGGCGCCGGGACGCCGCCGACTCCGAGCCCTTCGTCCGCACCCTGGTGCAGGCCGGCGTGGCCGCGCTGGCCTCCGGCACGGCGGAGCTGGGCTACGTCCCGGACGACCTGGTGCTGGCCTGCGCCAGGCACCGGCTGCCGCTGTTCGCGGTGGACGAGTCGGTGGCCTTCGCGACGATCACCGAGCACGTCGTACGGCAGGTCTCCGGCGAGCGCGCCGGGGACCTGGCCGCCGTCGTGGACCGGCACCGGCGGATGATGACCTCGGGCCCGGCGGGCGGCGGCCCGGACGTGGTCCTGGACCTGCTGGGCACCGACCTGGACCTGCGCGCCTGGGTGCTCTCGCCCGCCGGCCGGATGATCGCCGGCTCGAAGGTGGCGGGCCCGGCGCTGCCCGCGGAGACCTGCGCGAAGCTGGCGGCCGAGCACCTGGCCGCCACCCGCACCGGCCGCCGCGGCCCGCACCGCGTCCTGCTCGGCGGCGCCACGTACTCCCTCTTCCCGGTCCGCTCCTCCGGCCGCTCCCCACAAGGCGCCCGTGACGTGCGCGAGACGGTCCTGTCGGACTGGCTGCTGGCCGTCGAGGCGGACGCGGGCGACTGGCCCGAGGAGCGCATGGACCTGCTCCAGGGCGTGACCCAGCTGATCGCCGTCGAGCGCGACCGCCGTGACGCGGCGCGCACGGTGCGGCGCCGGCTCGCCCAGGAGGTGCTGGAGCTGGTGCAGACGGGCGCCGCGCCCGCCGAGATCGCGGCCCGCCTGCGGGTGGCCGCGCCGGTGCTGCTGCCCGGTCTCGGCGCCGCCCCGCACTGGCAGGTCGTGGTGGCCCGCGTGGAGTGGGAGGGCGAGGGCGTGGAGGGCGGCCCGGTCGCGCAGGCCCTGCTGGAGGAGGTGCTGGTCGACCCGCTGGCCACGGGCCCGGAGCCCTCGGACCGCATCGCGGTCGCGCACACCGGCGACGAGGCGATCGCCCTGGTGCCGCTCCCGGCGGTCTCCGCCGAGCACGACGGCTCGGAGACCGGGCTGCTCGCCGACGCCCTGCTGCGGGCGGTGCGCGAGCCGCTGTCGGCGGGCCTGGACGGCGACGGCCGGCTCACCCTCGGCGTCAGCGCCGCGGTGCACTCGGCGGAGGGGCTGCGCGGCGCCCTGGAGGAGGCCCGGCACGCCCGCCGGGTGGCCGCGGCCCGCCCCGGCCGGGTCTGCGCCGCGGGCCATCAGGAGCTGGCCTCGCACGTCCTGCTCCTGCCGTTCGTCCCGGACGACGTGCGCCGCGCCTTCACGGCCCGCCTGCTGGACCCGCTGAAGGACTACGACCGCCGCCACCGCGCCGAGCTGATCCCCACCCTGGAGGCGTTCCTGGACTGCGACGGCTCCTGGACCCGCTGCGCCACCCGGCTGCACCTGCACGTCAACACGCTGCGCTACCGGGTGGGCCGGATCGAGCAGTTGACGGGACGGGACCTGTCGCGCCTGGAGGACAAGCTGGACTTCTTCCTCGCGCTGCGCATGAGCTGAGGTCAGGGGGGCGCGCGGGGCCCGGACCCGGACGGGCCCGTACCCCACTACTTTGTGAAAACTTTCACCCACCCCCTTGGCCCCGCCGGGCGATCGGTGCTGGAATGCCGCCACCACTCAACAGCTCGATGGCGTGCTCGGGGAGGGCAACGTGGCGCACTCCGCCATGTCCGGCAACGGAACGACCGCCGGTGACGATCCGCTCCAGACCGCGGTGTGGCGGTTGCGCTCGCGGGCCTGCTGGGCGGACGCGGCGGCCCTGCTGCCCCACGACACCCCCGCGTCGGCACTCCAGCGGGCCGCGCTGCTGGTCGAACGGTGTCTGTACACCGAGCGCGGCTGGGCCGAGGCCGAGGACGCGCTGCGTACGGCGGAGGCACTCGCGCACACCGGCGAGGAGCGGGGCGCGGCGGCGTGCGAGCGCGGGCAGCTGGCCTACGCGGCGACGCTGCACGGGGTGCGGGACCGCGCGGACGAGGCACGGGCCGCGCTGGGCCGGGCGGCGGCCCTGATCCCTCCGGGAGCGGTGGGCCGGGCGCTGCTGGACTTCCGCCGGGGCCTGCTGGCGGAGAACCTGACCCGCTCCCCGCAGGCGGCCCGCGCCGCCTACCGCCGCGCCCACGCGGGGGCCACGGCGCACGCCGACCCCCTGCTGCTGTCCTTCACCTGGCGCCATCTCGCCGGACTCGCCCTGCGGGACGGCGAGTTGGCCGAGGCGCGGCACGGCTTCGCCGAATCCCTGCGGATCCGGGAGGAGTTGGGCTACCTGGTGGGTACGGCCCCGGCCCTCGCCTCGCTGGCCGACGCGGAGACCGAGCCGGAGGCGTCACGGCTGCGGGAGGAGGCGCGGCGGCTGTTCCGGCTGCTGGGCGGCGTACCCACGTGGCTGGCACGCCAGTTGACGCCGCCGGCGCCGGGGGCGGCGACGGCCTAGGCGGGCGGCTGCGGCGTAGGCGGGCGGCTGCGGCCCCCTCGCCGCACCCGGGAGACGCGCCCGCACCCGTACCACGCCTGGACCGGACCGCTCAGCCCGCGGACGCGAAGTGCTCCCCCACCAGGCCCCGCACCACCTCGACCTCGCCCGCGATCAGCGCCTCCAGCAGCGCCATGTGCTCCGCCGCGTCGGCGACCAGGCACCCACGGCCGCGCCGGACGGGGGGCCACTGGGAGCGGCGGTGCAGATCGGAGGCGATGCGGACCAGCTGCTCGTTGCCGGACAGGGAGAGCAGCGCCGCGTGGAACGCCCGGTCGGACTCCGCGTAGGCGGCCGGGCAGCCGGTCGCCGCCACCCGCACCGTCTCCTCCGCCAGCGGGCGCAGCTCGGCCCACCGCTCGGCCGGCACGGTGCGGGCGAGCCGCAGCATCACCGGCACCTCGATGAGCCCGCGCACCTCGGCCAGCTCCGCCAGCTCCCGGGCTCCGCGCCGCACGACCCTGAATCCCCGGTTCGGCACGACCTCGACGGCTCCCTCCAGGGCGAGCTGCTGCATGGCCTCGCGCACGGGCGTCGCCGAGACCCCGAAGCGCTCGCCGAGCACCGGCGCCGAGTACACCTCCCCCGGCTCCAGCTCACCGGTCACCAGCGCCGTGCGCAGCGCGTCCAGGATCTGCCCGCGCACCGAGGAGCGCTGCACCCCGGCCCGCGGCCCTGGGACCGGTGCCTCGGCGTGGGTGTGCTCGCCGCGCGCGCCGGGCAGCGCGGCCTCCCGCTCCCGGGCACCGGCGCCCGCCTGCGCCGCGCGCGCCTGCGCGGGCACCCGGGCGCCCCGCGCCTCGCAGCCGGGCGCCCCCGTCCCGGCGGAGCCCTGCGCGCCCTGTTTCACGGGGTCCACGGGATCCTCCTGGCGGCTTGTCGGCACTTGGGTCATTAACGACGGGTTGTCACTTGTCCGTCAAGCACCTTAGGCGCACATCCCGGCAGTGCAAACTCACCGGTCCGTACCGCTCACAGATCACTGAGGTGAGGCTTGCCTCCGTACGTCCGGCCCGCGCTCCAGGATCGGTGGTTCCGCAATGCCCGCTGCGGCCTCGCCGCTCACCGCCGCGTACGACCGCCCGACCGAGGTCCACCCCGGCCCGACCCTCACCGAGCCGGCCCCCGGACGGCCGCTGCCGGACGGCGCGGAACTGGACGCCTTCCTCGCCTGGGACGAGACCCAGGTGCTGCGGGACCACGGCCGCCGGGCCCGCCCGGACGTCGTCGCGAGCTTCGGCCTGCACCGCTACGCCTGGCCCGCCTGCCTGCTGATCACGATGCCGTGGTTCCTGCTGCGCCGGGTCCCCGGCTGCCCGTGACCCACGTCGCGTACGACCGCGCCGCCGGCCGCATGGCCGTGCGCCGCCCCGCCTCCTGCGCCTGCCTGCCGGGCGACCCGGCGGCGGCGCTGCCCGAGGCCGTCGTCGTACCGGACGAGGAGGCGCTGCGGGCCGAGGTGCGCGCGGCCGTGGCCGGGCCCCTGGAGCCGGTGCTCGCCGCCTTCGGGCCGCGCACGCGCCGGCGCGGGCGCGCGCTGTGGGGCATGGCGACCGACGAGGTGGTCGAGGGATTGTGGTACGTCGCCCGTCTGCTCGCCGGGGACGAGGAGGCGCGGGCCGTCCGGGAGCTGGAGGCGCTGCTGCCCGGCGCCACCCGGCCGTACGCCGGCGCGGCCGCGTTCCGGGTGCCGACCGGTCCGGACGGCGAGCCGCCGGCCACCCGCGACCGGGTGAGCTGCCGCATGTTCTGCACCGTGCGCCCCGAGGACACCTGCGTCACCTGCCCCCGCACCCGCGACGACGACCGGATCGCCAAACGGGCGCGCACGTCGATCGCCTGACGGGCCCTCAGCCGACGCGCGCGGGGACCGGAGCACCGCCGCCCGTCCACTAAGATCGGCACCGGCGGACGACCCGTTCACGGACCGGTCCCCGGACAGGGAATTCACAACTTCCTCACGTGCCGCGGGAGCTTTCCGAGGAACCACCCGTACGGGTAGTCTTATTCGAACTCAACTCCCGCCCCTCACGCGGCAGTTCGAGCAGAACGCCGTCTGCGGGCATCCCCTTGCACTTCCTTGGCGGCCTCTTGCCCCGAAACCCCCTGAGGGCCCTCGGGAGTGGGCCACTATGGCGGGCGTTACGCCCTATCCCAATGCAAGGGACCCCTGATGAGACTGACCGACATATCGCTGAACTGGCTGCTTCCGGGCGCCGTGCTGCTCCTGGGCATGCTGGCGGCGGTGGCGGTGCTCGCGCGCGGCAAGCGCTCCTCCGGGGAGAACGCGAGCGCCGACGACTCGTGGGAACGCAGCGAGGAGCGCCGACGGCGCAAGGAGGCCGTCTACGGCACCGCCTCCTACGTACTGCTGTTCTGCTGTGCGGCGGTCGCCGCCGCCCTGTCCTTCCACGGCCTCGTCGGCTTCGGCGAACAGAACCTGGGGCTGACCGGCGGCTGGCAGTACCTGGTGCCGTTCGGCCTGGACGGCGCGGCGATGTTCTGCTCGGTGCTCGCCGTGCGCGAGGCCAGCCACGGTGACGCGGCGCTCGGCTCCCGGATCCTCGTGTGGATGTTCGCCGCGGCGGCGGCCTGGTTCAACTGGGTGCACGCGCCCCGGGGCGCCGGCCACGCGGGCGCTCCCCAGTTCTTCTCCGGCATGTCGCTGTCGGCGGCCGTCCTGTTCGACCGCGCGCTGAAGCAGACCCGCCGGGCCGCGCTGCGCGAGCAGGGCCTGGTGCCGCGTCCGCTGCCGCAGATCCGTATCGTGCGCTGGCTGCGGGCACCCCGCGAGACCTACAAGGCCTGGTCGCTGATGCTCCTGGAAGGCGTGCGCAGCCTGGACGAGGCGGTCGAGGAGGTCCGCGACGACAAGCGGCAGAAGGAGGACCAGCGGCAGCGCCGGCGCGAGCAGCAGCGCATGGAGCGCGCCCAGCTGAAGGCGATCAGCCGGGGCCACCGCGCCTTCGCCGGCCGCGGCGGCCGGCAGGTCGAGGTGGCGGCGGTGGAGCGCGGCCCCGCCGAAGTGACCGCGGAGCCTGCCATAGCGAGCGCGGAACAACTGCCCGTGCGCGCCCGCCACTCCCTGCAGCCGGTCCGCACCGGCTCTGAGCCGGTGACCGTCGACCTCACCGCCGAGGACGACACCATGGCGCTGCCGCGCCTGGACTCCCTGGAGCGCAAGCTGAAGGACCTGGAGCAGCAGTTCGGCTAGGCCGCGCCCCCCTCGTCCCGGGCCGGGGGCGTGACCGCACGGGTCACGCCCCCGGCCCGTCGCGTACCGCCCGTGCCCCTACGCGGCCTCGGCGCCCAGTTCGAACCACACCGACTTGCCGACGCCGTGCGGCCGCACCCCCCACGCGTCCGCGAGGGACTGCACCAGCACCAGGCCGCGCCCATGGGTGTCGCTCTCCGCCTCCGGCGTCCTCAGCTCGGGTCTGCGGGCCACGAAGTCCCGTACCTCCACGCGCAGTCCGCCCGGCCCCACGACGGCCGTGAGGACCGCGTCGTCGTCGGTGTGCACGAGCGCGTTCGTGACCAGTTCGCTGGTGAGCAGTTCGGCGATCTCCGAGCGGCCCGGCCTGCCCCAGTGCCGCAGCAGTTCGCGCAGTTCCCTGCGGGCCTCGGGCACCGCCCGCAGATCCGCCCGGCCCAGCCTGCGCCGGAGCCGGTGCGCGTGGTCGGTGGTGGTTCCGGTCTCTTCCCCCGCCGTGTCCGCGGCGCTCCCCACGACCATGGGACCGCCCCCTCGTGCCTGCCTCTTCATGACCCCCGCCCGCACGATGTCTGCCCCTGCCCCTCCTGGTCGAACACGTTCACGGAGGATGCTTGCCCAGCAGAAACCAGGGCAGTCCTGGCATCCGCGCGAGGACCGCTGTTCGGCCACGGCCCCGCGCCGTGCGAGCCGCCCGCCGCCGCCGCCCGCACCCGCCCGCCCGCCGCCCGGCACGGCGCTGGGCGCCCCGGACGCCCCGGGACGGCGAGGCCGGTACGCCCGGCACCAGCCGTCGGCGCACCGTCACGCCCCGTGAAACTGGCCGAAATCCGCCCCTCCGGTCCGGTGTGCGCCGTTAGGGGCGGGGCACGTTGCGCAGGTTGGAGCGGGCCATCTGGAGCATCCGGCCGACACCGCCGTCGAGCACGATCTTGGACGCGGACAGCGCGAACCCGGTGACCATCTCGGCGCTGATCTTCGGCGGGATGGACAGCGCGCCCGGGTCGGTGACGATGTCCACCAGCGCCGGGCCCTTGTGCCGGAAGGCCTCCTTGAGCGACGCGGCGAGCTGCCTGGGCTTGTCCACCCGCACCCCGTACGCCCCGCAGGCCCGCGCGACGGCGGCGAAGTCCGGGTTGGTGTTGGCGGTTCCGTACGACGGCAGTCCGGCGACCAGCATCTCCAACTCGACCATGGCGAGCGAGGAGTTGTCGAACAGCACCACCTTGACCGGGAGGTCGTGCTGGACGAGCGTCAGGAAGTCGCCCATCAGCATCGAGAAGCCGCCGTCGCCCGACATGGACACCACCTGGCGGCGCCGGTCGGTGAACTGGGCGCCGATCGCCATGGGCAGCGCGTTGGCCATCGAGCCGTGCGAGAACGAACCGATGATCCTGCGGCGCCCGTTGGGCGAGATGTAGCGGGCCGCCCAGACGTTGCACATGCCGGTGTCGACGGTGAACACGGCGTCGTCGTCGGCGACTTCGTCGAGCACGGCGGCCACGTACTCGGGGTGGATCGGGAGGTGCTTGTCGACCTTGCGGGTGTAGGCGCTGACCACGCCCTCCAGGGCGTCGGCGTGCTTCTTCAGCATGCGGTCGAGGAAGCGCCGGTCGGTCTTCTCCCGCACGCGCGGGATCAGGCAGCGCAGCGTCTCGCGCACGTCGCCCCACACGGCGAGGTCCAGCCGGGAGCGGCGGCCGAGCACCTCCGGCCGCACGTCGATCTGGGCGATCCGCACGTCGCCGGGCAGGAAGGCGTTGTACGGGAAGTCGGTGCCGAGCAGGATCAGCAGGTCGCACTCGTGTGTGGCCTCGTAGGCGGCGCCGTAGCCGAGCAGACCGCTCATGCCGACGTCGTACGGGTTGTCGTACTGGATGAACTCCTTGCCGCGCAGGGCGTGCCCCACCGGCGACTTGACGCGCCCCGCGAACTCCATGACCTCGACGTGCGCGCCGGCCGTGCCGCTGCCGCAGAACAGCGTGACCCGGCCGGCCGCGTCGATCATCTCCACGAGCGCGTCGAGTTCGGCGTCGCCCGGCCGGACGGTGGGCCGGGAGGTGACGAGGGCGCTCTGCGCGGCCTTCTCCGGGGCCGGTTCGGCGGCGATGTCGCCGGGCAGCGAGACGACGCTGACCCCGCTCCGCCCGACCGCGTGCTGGATGGCGCTCTGCAGCAGCCGGGGCATCTGCCGGGCGTTGGAGATCAGCTCGCTGTAGTGGCTGCACTCCTGGAAGAGCCGGTCGGGGTGGGTCTCCTGGAAGTAGCCGAGGCCGATCTCGCTGGAGGGGATGTGCGAGGCGAGGGCGAGCACCGGGGCCATCGAGCGGTGCGCGTCGTACAGCCCGTTGATCAGGTGCAGGTTGCCCGGGCCGCAGGAGCCGGCGCAGGCGGCCAGCCGGCCGGTGATCTGCGCCTCCGCGCCCGCCGCGAACGCCGCGGTCTCCTCGTGGCGGACGTGGATCCAGTCGATGGCGGAGTTGCGGCGGACGGCGTCCACGACCGGGTTGAGGCTGTCGCCGACCACCCCGTACAGACGGTGCACGCCGGCGCGGACGAGGATGTCGACGAACTGCTCGGCGACGTTCTGTTTGGCCATGCCTCCCATGGAGGCACAGGGGACCCGCTCACGCCTCCCACACGGCCGCGGCCGTACGGTCGTCGGCGTAACCCTTCACCCGTACCTGGGCGTCGGCGAGGAACGCGGCGAGGCCCGGCGGGGTCCGGCCGGACCAGCGGCGGGCCAGGTACGCGCAGAGGGCGGGCTCGCCGCGCAGCGGTTCGGCCAGGCCCGCGCTGCACATCACCAGGGCGTCACCCGGCCGGGCGATCGAGGCGCGGAAACGGAACGGCTCGCGCGGGGGTTCCGGCGCCGGCTCGTAGGGGTCCGGCGGGGCCGGGAGGCCGAGGTCCATGGTGACCCGGTCGCCCTCGGGGGTCTCGGCGGCGGTGTCCTCCGGCGCCGGCCGCGGCTCGATGTCCTGCCAGGCGCCGTCCCGCAGCCGGAACAGCCCGCCGTCGCCGACGCCGAAGAACACACGGGTACGGCAGTCGGGGTCGCCCGGCAGCAGCAGACAGCGCAGGCTCGCCGTGTACTGCCGCGGGTCGACGCCCTGCTCGGCGGCGCTCGCCCGCAGTCTGCCGAGACTTCGGTCGGTGAGCCGGTGCAGCCCCGCCTTCAGTTCGCCGCGCCGGGCGGCCCGGATGTCCTCGACGAGCCCCGCATGGCTGCGGCCGACGGCCCGGCCGATCCACCGGCAGGCCTCGGCCGCCGCCAGATGCGCCCCCCGAGCGGTCCGCGCGCCGGTCGCCACCGCGACGAGGACCAGCGCCTGCTCCCCCGCGCCGAACCGCGCGGTGAGCAGCGCGTCCCGCCTCGGCTCGCCCCGGTAGCGCGCCGAGTCCCCCCGCAGCGACACCGCCCGCACCGTGCACGCCCCGTACCGGCCGCCGTCCAGCACGGTGTCCGCGACGAGTTCCCCCAGCGCGTCGGGGTCGGCGGCGGGCAGCGCGGTGGGCTCGGGGTCGTAGGTGGGCGGCCCGGAGCCGACGTAGTCGAGCGCGGAGGGAAGCGGCGGCGGGGCGGTCGCGCGGGTTGCCGGTGCGGGTGCCGGTCCCGGTGCCGGCCCGCCACCGGCGTGCGGCCTCCCGACCGAGCCGGCGGACCCGGCGTCCCCGGGTCGGGCGTCCATGGGCCCGGCGTCACTGGGGCCGGTGTCCCCAAGGCCGGCGTCCATCGGGCCGGCGTCCCCGAGGCCGGCGTCCATGGGGCCGGCGTCCATGGGCCCGGCGTCCATAGGACCGGCGTCCATAGGACCGGCGTCCATCGGGTCGACGTCCGTGGGGTCGGCGTCCCTAAGGTCGGCGTCCAGGGGTCCGGCCTCACTCGGGCCCGCATCCCCGAGGCCGGTGCCCATGGGCCCGGCGTCCATGGGCCCGGCGTCCATAGGACCGGCGTCCATAGGACCGGCGTCCATCGGGTCGACGTCCGTGGGGTCGGCGTCCCTAAGGTCGGCG